>JAAYBJ010000112.1 GCA_012730105.1 Candidatus Hydrogenedentota bacterium | reverse complement strand
CCGGAATGACGCTGCTTAAGGTTGTTTATAATGAAACGATAAATACGTTGATACGGGTGTGTTTCACGTGTTTGTTTCTGACTGAGATGCTGCGTTTCGGTTGCGCCAAAGGCGCCACTTCTTCCGGTCGAAGTCCCGGACGAAGCGTAGGCGCTTAAGGACATTTCGCTGACAATTAATTATGAGTTCTGTTTTACGTATAGGTAACCAAAAAAGGTTCTCACACAAAGCCGCAAAGGCGCCGGGAGGGAAGTAAAGAGAAGAACGTTATTTTTTATGTTTTGTGTTTCGTGTATTATTTTCTGTTATCTTTCATGTCTTCCTTCACTGTAAACAAGTAGCGGACGCCCCCCGCAGGGAGAAATGCCATTGATCGACGAAAAGGAAAAGGCGGTCATCCTGCTGAGTGGCGGGATCGATTCCACCGTACTGCTGCACCTGCTTTCAAGGCGGGGGTATGCGCTATACGCCCTGGCGTGTCGTTACGGGCAGCGCCATTCCAGAGAATTGGAATGTGCCCGCATTCAGGCGGCATCGGCCGGTGTTGCCGCATTTCATTACCTTGACATGGGATTCCTGGGCGGCCTGCTTCGGGAAGGTTCCGCTCTGATCGACTCCGGCGCGCCCGTGCCGGATCTGGCGGATATTCCCCCGGATTTGCGTGATCAGCCGCCCACCTATGTGCCCAACCGGAATATGCTGCTTCTGTCTGTGGCGTCGGCCTACGCGGAGGCCCTCGGCGCTCCCCGGGTGTTTTACGGTGCCCAGGCCCAGGACGAGTATGGCTATTGGGATTGCACACAGGATTTCCTGGAACGGATCAACGCGCTGCTTGCGCTGAACCGGCGTCAGCCGGTGACAGTGGAAGCGCCTTTTCTGAGGTGCTCGAAAGCGGACAATGTGAAACTCGGCCTGGAACTCGGGGTGGATTTCGGGGCAACCTGGAGCTGTTACCGGGGCGGGAAAAAGGCCTGTGGCGCCTGTCCCACCTGCGTGGAGCGGTTGAACGCCTTTAAAATCGTGGGTGTTGAGGACCCCTTGTCTTATGAGACGGGACAAGAGACGCCATGATACGCGTGTCCAATCTCCTGTTGCCGTTGCGGCACAGCGAATCAGACCTGATCCTGGCCGCGGCCGAAGAACTGGGAGTTCCCCTCAAGGTTATTGTGCGCGTAAACATTGTCAGGAAATCCCTGGACACGCGCGCCCATGCAGCACCGCGCCGCGTGTATACGGTGGACGTGGTACTGGAGGAGGGGGTGTCGCTATCGCGGGAAGCCGCGCGCAAAGCCACCGTAACCCGAGTTGAAGAAAAGGCCTATCGTTTTATGGTGTCCGCGCCCGGTCCGGACCGGCCGCGTCCGGTCATCGTGGGGGCGGGTCCCTGCGGCCTGTTCGGCGCCTTGCTGCTGGCCCGGCTCGGTTTCCGGCCCCTGCTGCTGGAACGGGGCAGGCCTGTGGACGAGCGCACCCGTGATGTGCGGGAATTCTGGCGGAAGGGCGTGCTGTTGCCGGAATCGAATGTGTTGTTTGGCGAGGGGGGGGCGGGCGCTTTTTCAGACGGCAAACTGACAACACAGATCAAGGACAAGGAAAACAGGCGCGACTGGATCCTGCGCGAGATGGTGCAGGCCGGGGCGCCCCCGGAAATATGCTATCTCAACAAGCCCCATGTGGGCACGGACAAACTGGCGGGCGTCGTGAAGAACTTGCGCGCCGCCATTATTGAGCATGGGGGAGAGGTGCGCTTTCAATGCCGGGTCAGTGGGCTGCAGGTCAACGACGGACGCCTGGTCGGCATTATCCTTAACGAAGAAGAGGAAATCCCCGCATCGCAAGTGTTGCTTGCGATCGGGCACAGCGCCCGGGACACCTTCGAGATGCTGCTGCATTCCGGGGTGAGCCTGAAACAAAAGGCCTTTTCCATCGGCGCCCGCGTCGAGCATCCCCAGATGGTCATCAATGCCGCCCAGTATGGCAAATCCGCCGGCATGCCCGAACTGGGGCCGGCGGAGTATAAACTGGTTCATCACTGCCAGAACGGTCGCAGCGTGTATTCCTTCTGCATGTGTCCGGGCGGTATGGTCATCGGCGTGGGCCATGAACCGGAAACGGTCGTGACCAACGGCATGAGCTACCATGCCCGGGCGGGCCGGAACGCGAACAGCGGGCTTCTCGTCAATGTGGGGCCGGACGACTATGGGGACGCGCACCCGCTGGCGGGCATCGCCTTTCAGCGGCGCTGGGAACAGGCGGCCTATGTCCTGGGCGGCGGCGGGTTCAAGGCGCCGGTGCAGCGGGTCGGCGATTTGCTCGCCGATCGCGCTTCTACGGCCTTGGGTGACGTCGAGGCGACCTATCTGCCGGGGGTGGTGCCCGCCCATCTGCGGGAATGCCTGCCGGGATATATAATCGACGCTTGGCGCGAAGCCATCCCTGCCCTGGCGCGTCGGCTGCGGGGATTCGACCTTCCCGATGCCGTCCTTACCGGGGTGGAAACACGCAGCTCATCGCCGGTGCGTATCGAAAGGGATGACATTGGGGAGAGTATCAGCATCAAGGGCGTGTTTCCCGCCGGCGAAGGTGCAGGTTACGCCGGGGGCATTATCTCCTCGGCCATAGACGGCATGCGCGCCGCTGAACAGATTGCCAGGCGCATAAGTGGTTCCTGATGACGGTCGGCGTTCAAACCTGCCGATCGTTGATACGATGGGAAAGCCTTAACCCAAAACGGTATTATAGTGTCCATAAAGTCTATCAAGTCTATTGATTCCATAACGTCCATTTGGTCTTATCTTTCGGCGGTTCCGACGTCACCCCGCAGGAGCGAAGCATGAAAAGAAAACGCACTGAGAACGCTTATCTGGCAGGGCATCAGCGCAGCTGGGTCTGGGGGCGTCATGCCGTCATGGAAATCCTCGAAGCGCAGCGCTGGCAAATGCGGGAGTTGTACCTGGCCGGGGAACTCTCGGAAAGCGACCGTGCCGCTGCCGCTGAAAAAGGGCTGGGGCTTGGTGCGGCGGTCAGCGAGGTGGATTATGAACGCATTCGCGCCTTGTGCGGCGCCGCGGACCACCAGGGCTATCTCGCGCGGATGGGCCCTTTCCCCTATGATTCCTTGGACGCCCTGCTGGAACGCAAAAGTGAAGCACCTTTATATGTGCTGCTCGACGGCCTGAGGGATCCCCACAATTTCGGCGCCATTCTCCGGTCCGCCGCCGCGCTCGGCGCGGATGCCGTCATCGCCGGAGGGGAAGGGCAGGCCCCGGTAAACAACCATGTGGTTCGCGCTTCCGCCGGCGCGCTGAACCGTATTCCCCTTGCCAGGGCGGACGCCATGGCGCCTGTTCTTGAAAGGTTGCGGGAGCAGGGGGTCTGGTGCGTTGCCGCCCTTCCCCGTGCCGACCTTCCTGTGTGGGACTGTGACTTCAAACAGCCCGTGGCGATATTGATGGGAAACGAGGCCCAAGGTCTTCCAGATGATCTTGTGGCCAGATGCGATGCCGGTATTACCATTCCGCAACTTTCCTCTCTGGACTCGCTGAATGTGGCCGCCGCCGCGGCGGTGGTGCTGTATGAGGTGGAACGTCAGCGCTCGGGGCGCCGGTGAAAGAATAGCGGAACATCTGGTATCACTTTGCTCGACCGCCGGATAATGCTTTTTACCCATCCTCGATACCACCCAACTTGGGCTTTCGGTTGCAGGGGAGAACATAAGTTGAACCGCCCACGAAAATTCTGCAAAATAGTGACGGGTGGTTTTTACCGCGTTCTTTCGAGGATAGGATGTGTTTGGTGCACGCTTCAGATGCGCCGTACACGGTGTTGCCGGTTTTGGGGAACCGGGTGGCTCAAAAGGAGTTTGGGGAAGAGAACAGAAAGGGTCAGGTCTATCCGGCCTTACCAGGCTGAGCTTCTGGAAGTGTATCCTCGAATGCTCGGTATGCGCGCGATGAAACGCAGGCGCATCACATTGACGATAAGGAAGTAGCGATGAAATTCATGAGCACTATTTTCGCTCCCGCTCCCCACATTCCCCGTCTTCCCGACGAGGAGGTACGTCGACTCTATCCCCGGTACCGCTGGCGCATCATGGAATCTACCTTTCTCGGGTATGCTGCGTTTTACCTGGTGAGGAACAACCTGTCGGTTGTGGCGAAGGACATGGAAGTCGCTTTAAATTACAGCCACAGCGATATCGGCAGCCTGCTTGCGGTGAGCGCCATCAGCTATGGCGTGGGCAAGTTCGTCATGGGCGCGGTGTCGGATCGGAGCAACCCGCGCACCTTTATGGGCTTCGCGCTGTTGGCCACGGCGCTGATTAACTTCTTATTCGGCAGTGTCGGCAGTTTCAACGTGCATCTGTTTTTGTGGACGCTCAACGGATTTATCCAGGGCATGGGCTGGCCTCCCTGCGGACGGTCCATGGGCCACTGGTATAGTGAACGGGAACGGGGACTTACCTTCAGTATCTGGAACACTTCGCACAACCTGGGCGGCGGTGTCACAGGATATCTCGCGGGCTGGGCCATGCAACATTGGGGCGGCTGGGAGTATGCCTTTTTTGTCCCGGGCGTGCTGGCGGCCATAGGCGGCGTTTACCTCCTGCTACGTCTTCGGGATACCCCGCAATCGGTGGGACTGCCGCCCATTGAGGAATACAACAATGACTACCCCCAGAGCGGCGCCGGTCAAGAGGACTTGGAACGGGAACTGGGCACGCGGGAACTGCTCTTTGATTATGTGCTGAAAAACAAGTATGTATGGCTTCTGGCCTTCGCGAACTTTTTCGCGTACATTACCCGCTATAGCATGTTGGACTGGGGGCCCATGTATTTGCGCGACATGAAAGAGGCGACCGTAGTCAGCGGGGGGCTTGGCGTACTGGTGCTTAACTTTGGCGGGATTCCCTCCACCATCCTTTTCGGCTGGTTTTCCGATCTCATCGGCGGCCGGCGCGGGATGGTATGCGTGTTGTGTTTCATCCCGATCCTTGTCGCGTTTACGGCCATGATATTCACACCGGCCGGGTTCCTCTGGCTGGATATGGCCCTGCTCGCCGCGATCGGCCTATTTATTTACCCGGTGATCAATCTGATTGTCATCATCGCCCTCGACTTGACGGGAAAAAAAGCCATTGGCACCGCTGCGGGCTTGATCGGTCTGTTCGGCTACCTGGGTCGCACCGTCCAGGCGAAAGGCTTCGGCTGGATGCTGGATTATTTCGGGGAACTGTGGGGACCGGAACAGGCCTGGGCCCTGATCATTGTCACGATTATCGCCTGTACCTTGGCCGCCACAGTGCTGATGGCCTTTACGTGGAAACTTAAACCGAAAGCGTAGCGGGGTGTCGGTTTAAGTTGCGGGGAGGATTAAGCATACTTGAGCCTGCCGCGGGGTTCTGGTATTGGCCTTCCAAGTTCGCAGGCGGTTTCTATCCATTCTTGGATAACAATCTCGGCATTACGGACCGCGTCAACATAGGTTGGCCCATCGGACATGCAGCCCGGAAGTTCCGGAACCTCCACAATAAATACGTTATCGGCGGCGCTCCAGTAAACAATCATTTCGTATTTACTCATCATCGGCTTCGACTCCAATGTGGTATTTGATAATTATATCACGCACCTGTTTGACCTGGTAAGATTTGCACATGGTGTCCTTCGGCTGAAAATTGAGAATCTCTTCTAGACCCGTACGTGTAAAGATATGATGGGAACCCCGTATGCGCAGGTCAAATTTTAAATGTTTTAGCAGCGTGATTAAATCATTGAACCTGATAGACGAATCCATTCTCCCCTTGAGAATATGATCATAGGTTCTTTTGTATTTTCCCAATTCATTTCTCCACGATCGAGGGAAACCAAATATCACGTATACTATATTCCGCTTGTCTTGATGATTTCCAGCGGGATTCGTTTGCGTATGTATCGGGCACGTTGTTATGATATAGGCAGGCTGGGGATGCAAAGCGGGGGCGCGTCGCGGGCATTGGTGTGCCAAGTACCATTATATCAAGGCGTTACAATAATTTATGAAAACACCCCAGGAAAATATCCGTAATTTTTGCATCATCGCCCACATCGATCATGGCAAATCCACCTTGGCGGACCGTCTGATCGAGTACACCCATACGGTGGATGAGCGCAAGATCAAGGAGCAAACCCTTGACAACATGGATATCGAGCGGGAACGGGGAATCACCATCAAATCCGTTTCGGTGCGTATGGAATATACCGCCGAGGACGGGCACGTTTACGAACTGAACCTGATCGACACGCCCGGTCATGTGGATTTCTCTTATGAGGTGTCCCGCTCCATGGCCGCCTGCGAAGGAGCGCTGCTGCTCGTAGATGCGGCGCAGGGGGTGGAGGCCCAGACCCTGGCGAACGCGTACAAGGCCATTGAAGAAAATCTTGAAATCATTCCCGTCATCAACAAGGTGGACCTTCCGGCGGCGGACATTGAAAGCGTACGGCGCCAGATTGAAGATGTGGTGGGCCTGCCCGCCGATGACGCGTTGCTGGTCAGTGCTAAAACAGGATTGGGCACCCGGGAAACCTTGGAGGCCGTTATTAAGCGGGTGCCGCCGCCATCGGGAAATCTGGATGCGCCCCTGCGGGCATTGGTCTTTGATGCCGTCTACAATACCTATCGCGGCGTGATTGTACATTTGCGCGTGGTGGACGGCAGTATCGCGGCGGGCCAGAAAATTCTGTTTATGGCCGCGGGAATCAAGTATGAAGTCGACGAGGTGGGTTCCCTGCAGCCGGACATGGTGCCCAGGCCGGAACTTTGCGCGGGTGAGGTGGGATATTTGATCTGCAGCATCAAGACCTTGAGTGACACGCCTATCGGCGACACGGTCACCGGCGCCGACAAGCCCGCGCGGGAGCCGCTTCCGGGCTATAAAGAGGTCAAGCCCGTGGTATTCTCTGGCTTATATCCCGCCGTGGCCACGGACTATGACGAACTGCGGGACGCCCTTGAAAAACTGCAGTTGAATGACTCCTCTTTTCAGTATCACGCCGACAGTTCCGACGCGCTGGGATTGGGGTTCCGCCTGGGGTTTTTGGGCCTGCTGCACATGGAGATTGTCCAGGAACGCCTGGAACGGGAGTTCGGCCTTACCCTGGTCACCACCATGCCCAACGTGGCCTATGTGATTACCAAGACGGACGGTGAGGTGATGACCATAGACAAGGCCTCGCAAATGCCGTCACCCGGGGAAATAGATGTTATTGAAGAGCCTTATATCGAGGCAGACATCATGTGCCCCACCCAGTATCTCAGTTATGTCATCGATCTTTGCAAGCGCAAGCGGGGGGTCCATGTGCGCGTCGATTACATTGATGGCAACCGCTGCATGGCGGTGTATCGCATGCCGCTGGCGGAGATCGTGCTGGACTTTTATGACAAACTGAAAAGCGGCACCCGGGGCTATGGTTCACTGGAATACCGGATTATCGGCAACCAGCCTGGTGACCTGGTGAAACTAGACATCCTGCTCAATAGCGACCCCGTGGACGCCCTCTCCACAATTGTCCACCGTGATAGTGCGGTGCGCCTCGGCAGGGCGCTCGCCCAGAAGCTGCGCAAACTCATTCCACGGCAGCAATACGAGGTGGCGATACAGGCCTCCATCAACAAGAAAATCATCGTTCGGGAAACCATCAAGCCCCTGCGCAAGAATGTCACGGCGAAATGTTATGGCGGCGACATCACGCGGAAACGCAAGCTGCTCGAACGTCAGAAAGAAGGTAAAAAGCGCATGAAACAGATCGGTACGGTCGAGGTGCCCCAGGAGGCGTTCATGGCGCTACTGCGTGTTAACGAGGAAGACAATGACTGAAGCCCGGTCCCAAGAAGTGCGGCGATCGCTGCCACGGCGCGTGTTGGAATCCATTACGGGGCCCTGGACGTGGGGGAACGCCTTTGGCTGGGTTGGCATCATTCTCGCCATCCTCTTCATCAAGGGGTGCATCATAGACCAGTACACTATCCCCAGCGGATCCATGGAACCCACGCTCAGGGGGGATCCCCGTTTCTTCCGTGGCGACCGGGTGCTGGTGAATAAATGGATTTTCGGCCCCCGTATTCCGTTTACCACGTGGCGGCTGTGGAATTGGGGGGGGCCTAATCGCTGGGATATAGTCGTATTTCGTTCCATAGATCCGGAAGCGGAACACCCGATACTGATCAAACGCGTCATAGGCCTGCCGGGCGAGCGTGTCAAAATCAAAGACGGCGATATCCTGATTAACGGGATGATTGCGGAGCCGCCGGAAAAACTACGGGACGTGCTGCATTATGTCGATCAACTCGAATTTTCCACCATCGAACGGAAGCGACAGATATTGAAACTGGCCCAGGTCAACGAGCCGTTGCCGATACTGAATGCCGATCATCCCCCGGTCAAGAAACTGTATGCCCATATGCGGCTTCTGCATCCGCAAGTCAAGGATATGGATATCGATGCGCTCACGGATGCCGAGGTGGAATCCCTGTGCGCGGATGTGGACAAGCAGGTGGTTAATCTGATCGGCAACATATACGAGTTTATACAACCGGAAATGAATTACGGTATACGGGATGAGGATGAATACGCGCTCGTGCCCGAAGGACATTATTTATTAATGGGCGATAACAGCGGTCAGAGCCTGGACGGGCGCATGTACGGGTGGGTGCCCCATAACCATCTGTACGGGCGAACCTTTGCTGTCTGGTGGCCCTGGGCGCGGCGGCAGGATTTCACCGGCTTTTCCGGTACCTGGTGGGGTCGCCTGCTGCTCTACGGCATTCCTGCCCTGTTCATTGCGGCGGAACTTCGCGCCGCCCTGCACCGGCGTGGTATGAAACCCGCCGAAACGGAAAAGGAAGCTTCGTTATGACGTTGTTCGATGAATTGAATTGGCGAGGTTTCGTCAAGCAGATGACCCATGAAGAACTGCCTGCCGTACTGGAAAAGGAGCCTATGACCCTGTACTGCGGGTTCGACCCCACAGCGGACAGCCTGCATATCGGCAGCCTCCTGCCCATTCTCGGCCTTGCCCATTTTCAACGCCGCGGTCATACGCCCATCGCCCTGGTCGGCGGGGGTACGGGCCTCATCGGCGACCCCAGTGGAAAGACCCAAGAGCGCGCCATGCTCAGCAGGGACGATGTGCAGCGCAATGTGGAAGGTATACGGGGCCAGTTGGAACGTTTTCTCGATTTTGACGGCGCCAACGCCGCCAGGCTGATCAACAACGCGGATTGGCTCTGTGAGATCCGGTTGCTGGATTTCCTGCGGGACATTGGCAAGTATTTCTCCATCAACATGATGTTGAACCGGGACAGCGTGCGCATGCGGCTGGAGGACCGTGACCACGGCATTTCCTACACGGAGTTTTCCTATATCCTGCTGCAGTCCTACGATTTCCTGTATCTCAATGAGAAGTATGGCTGCCGGCTGCAGGTGGGCGGTGCGGACCAGTGGGGAAACATCGTTTCCGGAATGGATCTTGCCCGGCGCCTCCGGAACGCCGAGACCTTCGGCATGACGTTCCCGCTGGTTACCAAGGCGGACGGTTCCAAGTTCGGTAAATCCGAGGGCGGCAATATCTGGCTGGACGCGGAGCGCACCTCGCCCTACCGCTTTTACCAGTTCTGGCTGAATCAAGCGGATGCCGATGTGGGGCGTTACCTCCGCTATTTCACCTTCCTGTCGCTGGAAGAAATAGAACCGCTTGAGCGGGCTTTGGTCGAAAGGGCTCAGGAAAGGGCCGCCCAGCGGCGGCTCGCGGAAGAGGTTACCCTGCTGGTTCATGGGGAAACCGCCCTCGACAATGCCGTCCGCGCGTCCAGGGCCATGTTCGGCGGTGATCTTAGCGCCCTTGACAGCGTAACCCTAAGGGATGTATTCAGCGAGGTGCCCAGCGCCGAGTTGTCCACAGGCACTCTCGACCGGGATGCCCTGCTACTGGAAGTGCTCGTGGATGCGGGTGTGTTCGCGAGCAAAGGGGAGGCGCGACGCCTGGTCCGCAATGGCGGTCTTTATGTCAACAACCAGCGTGTGGACGCGGAGGACCAGAAATTGACCGGGACATGCCTGCTTTCCGGCGGCATGGTGGTGGTCAGGACGGGCAAGAAAAACTATTTCCTTCTAAAATTCACTTGACAAGCGTGGAAACACGCGTGGGGGCAGGGAAAAACGAAGAGGAAGGAAAATGGTGCCCGAGGCGAGACTTGAACTCGCACCCCGTTTCCAGGACTAGATCCTTAGTCTAGCGTGTCTGCCAATTCCACCACCCGGGCACATCCGGACGTGGTGTAAGTCTAACAGAAAAGGCCCTGATAAATCAACCTATTTTCAGGTTTGGGCGCCGTTCGGGGTGTCATCCTGAAGGGCGAAACGGAAACCTTTTCCCGTAACAACGTCTTCGCTGACCAGTGCGGGCGCATGGTCTTCGGGGAGAAGAATTTTCATGGGACAGAAGTTCACGATGTCTTTTTCTATGTCAATTCCAGGCATGACATGGGTGAGTTCCATGCCTTTTTCGGTGAGTTGAAACGCGCCCACGGGAGTGGCGTAAAACACACGTTTTCCCTGTTTCAGCGCCACCTGGCCGTTGAAAGTGATTTCATCCACCTTCTCAATGAACTTCGGTTTTCCAGGCTCAATGATTTTTATTCGGTCGCCTTGGATTTCAACAACGGCGTCCTCGCCCCAGGTGCAGCAGAACAGGATGGATTTGGACGCGGTGATCAGGTCAATGAACCCGCCCGGCCCCACATGATTCAGGGCGCCTTCCCCGCGCTTGGAAACATTGACATTGCCTTGGCTATCCACCTGCAATGCGCCCAGGATAACCCAGTCCAGACGTTCATAAATCCGGTCGAAAGCGACACTGGTCGGCACGATTTCCGTGGGATTGACCGCCGCGCCAAAGAAAATGCCGGGCGCGGACACCCCGCCGAACACCCCGCTTTCATTAATCATGTAGAGGTCATTCATGACCCCGCTTTCGTGCAGAAGCCGCGCCACTTCTTCTGGCAGGCCGAACCCGATATCGACATGGTCGCCTTTGCGCGCGTTCAGTGCGAAGATGCGGGTCGCCAGTCGCGCAAGGGCCTCATCTATGGGGAATCGTTCCGGAGTGATTTTAAGGATTTTATTGATCATCCTGACGCGGTCCAGGCCGTCATCGGTGGGTGTTTTACTGTACGGGGTGAGAAAATCCCAGTATTTGCGTTGCTTGATGGTGGTGGTTTGTTCCGTTTCCGGCCAGTATACCACGGCGTCCACATACTCCGCGGGAAGGAATTCCTTGTCAAACCCTTCTTCGACCATCATGCCCACATTGACAAGGGATCTGCCCCCAGTGCGCTTGGCCGCTTTGGAAATCGAGTAGGCTTCGCAGATGACGGAGCCGGTCTTGAAGTAAATGTTGCCCTTGCGGTCCGCGGCGGCACCGGCGAAGACGGCCGTATCAATGAAGGGCAGGGAATACTTAAATCGTCCGTCCTCCAGCACTTCCACCCATTGCTCGGTTCCAGTTCCCGCAACGGGGGTTCCCGTGCCCGTGCGAGGGTCGATAAAGGTCCCCAATCCGGTATTGTCCCGGATTATGTAATTGCGCCCCTCTTCCGCCTGGGCGCGGAAACCATGGGTGATGGAACCCAGCAGGCTGCACTGCAATTCCAGCTTGCCCTCCTGGGCAAGGCGTTGCTGCGCCTTGAACATTTCCGTATGGGAGACGATCAGGCGGGTGTTCAATCCTTCAAGGGCCAGTTCCTCTACCGTACCGGGCACGAGCCCGCGTCCCCCCTGGCCGCCGATGCCGATTACCGTAAGATCGCGTGGACGGCCTTCCTTGATAAAACGTTCGCGGATGGCCCGGTATAACAGCCCGGGCCGCTGGTTGCCCCCGATGCCGGATATGCCGATAACAGCTCCGTCCGGTATCAATCCTACCGCATCCCAGGCCGTCATAAACTTGGGATTGTCTTTCATGGGTGCGGGGTAGTGGATGTCGAACTTGTTCCAGTTCATGCGCCAGCGCAGCACCTGCGCCAGCAGCCCAAGTTTTCCCAGAGTGTTCATGGTCCGCTCCCTTTTTACGGGCAAATACCCGTTTCCTGTGGTAGGCGTTCTATTTCGCCGCGCGGCGATTGCGCGAAAGCGGGGCGCAGACAGGAAGAGACGGCTATTCCTGCAGTTCGAACTGAAATCCTTCGCCAGTCACAACGTCGCGGCCCACCAGTATGGGGTCGCCCGATTCGGGCATGACGATTTCCATCGGACAGGCATCAATGATATCTTTTTGTATGTCTACGCCGGGCATGACATACATCAGTTCCATACCTCGTTGTGTGAGCCGGAATGCGCCGACCTGGGTGACATAGAACACATTCTTGCCATGTTTGAGCGCTTCCTGGCCGTTAAAGGTGATTTCATCCACCTTGTCCACGAACTTGGGTTTGCCCGGGTCCACGACTTTTATCTTGTCACCCCGCACCTCCACTTTGGCGTGGGCGCCCCAAGCGGAACAAAACAGGATGGATTTGGAACATGTGACCAAGTCGATAAAGCCGCCGGGTCCGACATGATGCATGGGCACCTCACCCCGCTTGGAGACGTTCACGTTACCCTGGCTGTCGGCTTCCACCACGCCCAGGATGACCCAGTCCAGCCGTTTATACATCATGTCAAACACATGGGCGGACGGGATAATGTCATTTGGGTTTATCGCTGCCCCGAAGAAGACGCCGGGCGCGGCCACACCGCCGATGGCTCCTGCTTCGGTCAGCATGTTCAACTGTTTCATAACGCCGCTTTTGTAAAGCAGCCGCGCCACTTCTTCGGGCAGGCCGATGCCTATGTCCACATAGTCGCCCCGGCGCGCGTGGTCGGCAAAGACCTTGGTGGCAAGCCTTGACATCACGTCGTCTATGGGTTTGCGCTTGGACATGACGCCGAGGATATTGTTGATGAGCCGGGCGCGCGCCAGTCCTTCGCTTGTTTCCAGGGTGCTGTGGGGGGTGAAGCAATTCCAATACTTGCGATGTTTGATGGTGGCGGTCTGTTCGGTGCCCGGCCAGTATACTACGGCATCGACGTATTCGGCGGGCAGGCAGGTGCCTTCGTGGCCTTCTTCGACCATTCTGCCCACATTGACCAGCGTGCGTCCGCCGTTGCGCTTGGCGGCTTTGGCGATATAGATGGCGTCACCAATTACCGACGAGCCTTTAAAATAGATATTCCCTTTCGGGTCGGCGGCCGGCGCGTTGAAAACCGCCGTGTCCAGGGGGGGCATGGTGTATTTCAGTTTGCCGTCTTCCGTTACTTCCACGAGTTGGGGCGCGTCGGCAGGCCAGACGGGCGAGCCCTGGCCGATTCTCGGGTCGATGAAGGTGCCGATACCAGTTTCGGTAATAAGGTAGTTCCTGCCTTCAGCCTGTTCCCGGAACATGAACGACATGAGCCCAATAAGGGAACACTGTAATTCAAGATGGCCGTCCCGGGCAAGGCGATGCTGGGCTTTGAAGGTTTCCGTATGCGCCGTGATCATTCGCGTGTTCAAGCCGGGAAGCGCAAGTTCTTCCAGGGTGCCGGGCACCCGGCCCCGTCCGCCTTGGCCGCCCACGGTGAGTATGGTCAAGTCGCGCGGGTGGCCGGTGGCCTCGAAACTATCCCGGATGGCCCAATACAAGAGGGAACACCGTTGGTTGCCGCCCATACCGGAACAGGCGATGACAGAACCATCGGGAATCATCTGTACCGCATCCCAAGCTGTCTTAAACTTCGGATTATCCTTCACAGGGACAGGGTAATGCAGATCTCGTTTGTTCCATGTCAATCGCCATTGATAAACGTGGGCGCGAATGCGAAGGCTGGTGAGAAGATTCATATCTTTTTATTCCTGAACAACATTTATAAAAGAATACCTTCGCCTGAAACGGATAAGTCACGCCCCGTTCCGGGACGAAGCCAGCTTATGAACATAGGCCATACCCGCTTGGATGGCGGTTTTGTTGGTTTGGACCAGTTTTTGTTTCGAGGGGTTGCGTTCCTCACCCATAATTTGTTCTATAGTATTTTCTTGCAGGGTATTTTCCACGGCCAGGAAGGCGCCCAGGGCGATCATGTTGGTCGCCCGTTCTGTTCCGGCAGCTTCCCGGGCGAGTTCCGTGGCCGGAACGTATACTATATGAACATCCTTGCGGGTGTTGGCATTTTCGGCGTCAATCATGGAACTGTTGGCGATTATCAGGCTGCCTGAACGCAGTACGGGCAGAAACTTGGTGAAAGACTGCTGATTGAGAATGATGGCTGCGTCCGGTTCTTCGAAGAGGGGAGAACCGATGGGACCATCTGACAGCCGTACGATGCAATTCGCCGTGCCGCCGCGCATGGCCACGCCATAGGTGGGCATATAAGTGGTTTGAAGTCCCTGTCGCATGGCGGCCTGCGCGAGCAGGTCTCCCAAGAACAAAATTCCCTGGCCGCCGAAGCCTGCCAAGAGCCATTCATGATGCATGGGCGTCACTCCCTTCGACCGCCGGGGCATTCTCTTTTTCATATTGTGAAAGGGTGTCTTTGAAAAGACCAAGCGGGAACGCTGCGCACATTTCTTCGGCAACCCACGCCTGCGCTTTTTCCGGAGACATTTTGAGGTTGGTGACACACGGGGAAAGCACTTCCACGAAACCCATGCCAGCCTGGTGTATCTGGGATTCAAATGCGCGGTAAATCGCTTTCCGGGCGCGGAGTACATGCCTGGCATCATACACGGCGACCCGCTCGCTATACGCGACGCCGTCGAATCCTGCCATGAGTTCCGCCATCTTTATTGGAGCGCCTTCGGTTGCGGTTGACCGGCCGAGGGGCGTGGTGGTGGTCTTTTGGCCGGGCAGCGTTGTGGGGGCCATCTGGCCGCCGGTCATGCCGTATACGGCGTTATTGATGAAGACGACCGTGATCTTTTCCCCGCGGTTGGCCGTATGGATGGTTTCGCACATGCCGATGCTCGCCAGGTCGCCGTCTCCCTGGTAGGTGAACACAAAGAGGGACGGATTCGCCCGTTTCATGCCCGTGGCGACGGCCAGGGCGCGGCCGTGGGCGGATTCAATGGTGTCAACGTCGAAATAGTCGTACAGCATCACGCTGCATCCGGCGGGAGCTACCCCGACGGCCTTGTCGTGCAGGCCGAAATGGTCGAGCGCTTCCGCCACAAGACGGTGCGCCACGCCATGGCCGCAACCTCCGCAATAATGAGTCGCCCCGTCACAGAGGGTTTCGGGGCGACCGAAAACCTGTTTCATAACCATGGTCAGCACTCCTTGATTTTCGCGAGGATATCGTGCGGGGTGGGAACGCCGCCGCCCGGACGTCCGTAAAAATGTATCCGCACCTCATCCGTCACGGCAAGGCGGACATCATCAAGCATCTGGCCCATGTTCATCTCCACCACCAGCACCCGATTGACGCGGCTGGTCAGTTCCCGCAGCGCTTTTCCGGGATAAGGATACAGGGTAACCGGCCTGAACAGTCCCACGCGGAGGCCTTCTTCGCGGGCCAGGCGAATGGCCGAAAGCGCGATCCGCGCCGCTGAACCGAAGGCGACGATAAGAATGTCGGCGTCGTCCGTCTCGATTTGTTCCGCTTCAGGGAGTTCCTGTTCAATGCGATTATATTTTTCCCACAGCACGTTGTTGTGTATTTCCTGGTCGTCCCCGGAAAGGTACATGCTGCGCAAGTTCCTGGCGGGCCGGTTATGCGCGCCTGTGAGCGCCCAGGTATTCGGCAGGGGACGTGGAATGCCGGCGGGTTCCAGCACGGCGGGCTCTTTCAATTGCCCGAGAATTGCATCCGAAAGGATCAAGACGGGGTTGCGGTAATGTTCCGCCAGATCGAAGGCCCTCATAGGAAAATCAAACATTTCCTGGGCGCTGAACGGCGCCAGGACAATGGTGCGGTAATCCCCGTGTCCCCCGCCGCGCGTTGCCTGATAGTAATCCGCTTGCGTAGGTTTGATGCCGCCCAGTCCCGGGCCGCAACGCATGACATCCACGATGAGGCAGGGAATCTGGGAACCCGCAAGAAAGGAAATGCCTTCCTGCATCAGCGAGATGCCCGGTCCGGAAGAACTGGTCATGACGCGCGCGCCGGTTGCCGCCGCGCCCAACACCATGTTGATGCTGGCCAGTTCGCTTTCCGCCTGAAGGAATACGCCTCCCGTTTCGGGAAGACGCCACGACAGGTACTCCGGTATCTGGTTCTGCGGGGTGATCGGGTAGCCGAAGTAACAATTGAGGCCCGCCCGTACCGCCCCCTCGGCAAGGGCGATATTTCCCTGGACCAGCTTCCGGGTGCCCGGACGGGCTGCGGCTCCGTGGTTGGACGGGCTCATGGCTTGACTTCCTTGATATTGCGGTATACGGTAATTGCCACGTCAGGACATACCTGCCAGCACTGACCGCAGGCGGTGCATTCGATGGTTTGCTTCGGGGCTGCGGGATAGTAACCGGAGGCGTTTAAACGGGTACTGATTTCAATGAGGTCTCGAGGGCACGCGGGAATACACAGATGGCACCCCTTGCATTTTTCCCTGTCAATCTCAATGTATCCCTTGGGCTCTTGTTCCTGTGGGGACTTTGCAGATGTCATTACAGCAGATTCTTCCACTTCTGGTTATCGTGATAAATTCGGTAAAGTATATGAAACACTACAAAATAATTCTCTACCCCGGGCGGACAATGTCAACCCTATGCTGTTGAAGCTCTTCTTGCCAAACATCATGGCGGCAAATTTCAAGGTTACCGGAAAGCCTTGGTGAAAGAATAGTATGATGAAAGGCGGACTCATTTCAACTAAATCTATGTAAGATTACTTATCTTGTTGCAAAATAAGCGGATAGGAGTGCATTAGCGGTTGTTTTTCTGCGATTCTTCTTGTTTTAGCGGCGGATTTTGATTCACGCCGGGCGTATCTTTATAAACCGGTAGGTAGTCAAAAAAATGGGCGAACAGCAACAAAAAAACGATGCGGATCCCTCGAAAGGAACCGCATCGCACGGATACGATACTTCAGAACGTTAACGGGTGGATGGCTTACTCAAGCGTAATTGCTTCATTGGGACAGACATCAACGCACGCACCGCAATCCACACAGGTTTCTTCATCGATGATGGCCTTGTCGTCCACAAGTTTAATCGCTTCCGTGGGGCATTCACTTACGCAATCACCACAACCGATACATTTTTCCGCGTCCACTTTTGCCGGCATAACAAGCATTCTCCTGTTTGTCTGGTTAAGGTTAGTAATTTGCAGCCCTGTCTAACGCTGAACATAGGCTCAGGAACAACTCTCTGGGTCTGTAATTATCCCACAAGATGCTTCTCAATTCCAACTCTGCGATTCTATTTGACTTCCTGATCTCGTTGGGGTTATTCAATGATTGCTCGGAATCCGGTTTGGCACTTTTTTAAGACCATGTTCGTATAAGACCGCAAGAAAGGGACAGACCACGAAATAGCCAATAGCAGTAAAGGGCATCCATGCTTCGTTACTGACGGCTATTTCGTCGTCACTCCCTTTTTGTTCCGTCTTTTGGTTCGTTTTCCAGTGCCATGGGCATTTCCGACGAGATTAGGATATCTGGTGCGGCTGGGCAAGGTCGCGTATTGTTGCGGGTGAAAGTCCCGCCCCGGTAAGGTGGCCGCCGCCGGGTAGCTAATCCTTGAGGGAAAGGGAGTAATCCCTGACTCTAGGCGTAGGACGCAAGCATGTAGGCCGTAAGCCGAAAGGTTGAAGGGAATGAGCCACGAAATCATGAGTTGGGATAGGGCGACACTGCCAGATAGGTGGAAGTCAATACGAAAGACCAAAGCGTGTCCATCTGAGACACATCAGCCAGGTCGAGTAGCGCCCCGGGGGCTGAGACCATGGCATGCATGCACAGAATGCGCGGCAACCCAGGAGACCCCATGCCTGCTCTCATGGACGAGAGTGGGTGCTGCCAACCGTAACAGGGAGAAGGCGCTTATCAGGCATTGGGAGTCGGATTGTCTCATAGCACCGATGACGGCGCTAATCACGCCGTAGGAAAGGAGACAAAGTACGGACAAGCGAAATGAGGAAACACGGGCTGCACACAGAAGCAGAGTACCCGTGGCAACGAAATTGTTTCGCATAGCACAGAAGGCAATAACTTCTGAGCGAATGTACGTACTGGGAGCCGTGTGCATGAATAGTGCAAGCACGGTTCTGAGAGGGGGACACCCCGCGAGGGGTGTCCCTACTCACCAATTTACTTCTTTTTGCGCCAGCCTTTGGGGCGTCCTATGGGCAAGGGCCTGACCCTGCGGCCCAGCACAACTTCCAGTCGACTCAAAAAATTGTCGCTGCCCAATGGACGACCCGTATTGGTGTGGCAGTACATCCGGCCCGCCGCTTCACCGGCATCCCGAAAGGATTCCAGTACTTCACGCCAACTTTCCCCGGGCATCCTGTCGCGCCAATCGTCCAGTTGCAACAATGCGTTTCGGGGGGCATCCCCGCAGTGCGCCCGGGCACTGGACCAGGCATAGTCCCAAGCATAATCCGCCAGCCCCGCCCGCACCGGATTGCGCTCCACATAGCATAACGCCTTCAAAAAATAGTCGTCCTCCATCGCGCAGGAGTAGAAACGGTTCTGCCATAAATGGCCACTGCGGTGATGCATACGATTGATGTACTGGGTGTATAGAAAATGGGTACGCCCCATGGCCTTCGCAATAGCATCCTCCGTTGCAGGGGTACCTATGATATGCACATGATTGGTCATCAGGCAATACCCGTCGATATGCAATCCATACTTCGCCCCTTGCGCACCCAACAGTTCCAGATACACATAGCGGTCGTCATCCACAAAAAAAATATCCTGTTTATTGTTGCCCCGTTGGGTGATGTGATGCGGCACCTCCGGGACCACTATGCGTGCTGTTCTAGGCATGTGTATATAGTACCAAATTTCCGGTCCATGTCAATATTACTGGTGACTGCCCTGAAAATTTAATTATGCAGCCATATCTGGAGTCTCCAAAGTGACCTTGAAGCCGAGTTTTTCAATTTGCTTCGTGTGATATCGCAGTCGGCTTTTGGGATCGATAGTGTCCAAATAGTCTTGGCCCAATTCACGGTAGGCCACTTGCTGATCAAGCATATGGTAGATGATGGTAAGCAACGTGTGGGACAAGGCTACGACAGCACGTTTCTTTCCTCGACGGCGAGCAATGCGGTGATATTGGGCGTTCAGATACGTATTCTTGGTGTGACTGGCCGCCCATGCGGCTTGGCTCAGGGCGCGTTTGAGCCAGCGATTTCCGTGGGTGGTTTTTCCGCTTTTGCGTTTACCGGCGCTTTCGTTATTGCCCGGGCACACCCCAGCCCAAGAAGCCAAATGGCCGGAAGAGGGAAACTGTTTCATGTCCGTTCCCGTCTCGGCAAGTACGGCCGTTGCAGTGCATTCATCGACTCCCGGAATCGTGACCAGCAACGCAACCGCTTGATCAAAAGGGAGCGCGTCGTTCTCCTTGGGGGCTTTGTTCAACGAGTCGGAAGACATTACTTGTTGAATACGATGCTCAAGGTCATCAATGCCTTTCTCAAGATACGTCAAGTGGTCAAACAGCATCTGCAACATAAAACGATGATGCTCGTTAACATGGCCAAAAAGTGCTTTCTTGAGTTCTGGAATCTTGCCACGCATCTTACGTTGCGCCAAGTCGGCCAGTTGTTCAGGGTCTGTTTGCCCCGCAATGAGGGCCTCAAGCATCAAACGGCCGGATTTGCCTAATATATCCGAGGCTACCGACCCCAGTTTGATATTGGCATCCTCAAGGGTTTTGGCAATCCGGTTGGCCACGCGCGTATGCTCGCCGCTCAACTGGGCGCGATGCCGAGTCAAGTCGCGCAACTCGCGCTGCGGTCGGGGTGGAATAAAACTAGCAGACAACAATCCGTACTGCAGCAACTGCGCCAGCCACTGACAATCCTTCGTATCCGTCTTGCGTCCGGGAACATTCTTGACATCCCGCGCATTGCACAACATCAACTCGAAACGATCTTCCAGCAAATTCCAGATGGGTTTCCAGTACACGCCCGTGGATTCCATCGCCACACGCTTAACGCCTTGTCCAGCCATCCAATCGCCCATCTGCAAAATCCCCTCGGTCATGGTTGAGAATTCTCGAACCATACTCGATGCCTGGCCGTCCGCACTTACTTTGCGAAGGCAAACGCTGACCGATTGCTTATGCACATCCAAGCCAGCGCAAACTTGATTTACAATGTCCATAATCAACTCCTTTACGTTACACAAAAACACACACAAAAGGATGTCGGGGTGGGCATCGCGCAAAAACAGTCTGCCCTGCGGGCTCGCACGAACACGACAACGTGAACATACGGCACCAGTTTAGGGAGCGGATCGATGCCCGGGCCAAACTGTCCCGCAGGCTAAATGGCACTACAGACAAACGGCCTTATTACCTCGAGCGTCAATAGTGTAACGCAAAAGCCATTTTCATCGTTTATGGGGGACGTAAAGCGTCATGGTGAACTGTCCCCAGTTATACCGAACACCACGCAAGACTCACTTCCGGCGGCAGGTCACGCCTTACCGGGTGGGCTTTTACCCACAAGGTCTCAAAAAAGGTTTCGTAAGTTGACTCTACATTACATCCTTCTTTCACGGGCTTAACTTGACGCAAGGACAAACCCCCAAAAGCATTAAATGATATCCCTTTATTTGCGTGATTACATTGCTTGTGGGAAGTCAGTTCCGTTTTTGCCTGGTCTTTGTATTGAAGCATATTCAGTTTTTTTTCTTTTTCCCGGGGAGGATATAGAGCTCGTCATTGAGTTCCACATAAATTCTGGAACCGTCGTCTGTAATGGCGGCTCTCGGCCAATTGTCAGCACCAACGGGCGGAAGATCGTAGCGACGTATGCCTTTGCCTGTGGCAACCTCCCATAACTCCGCGGGCGCATACCCGTCTTTGTTGTACGCAAAGGCGTACGCGCCGTTTTCGCTTAGAAAAAGTTCATTGTTTATCGCGCCGCGCGCGTTGCGTTCTTCGGGCAGGCCGGTATAGAGGGTGCGCAGCAGTTTTCCGGAGGCGATATCCCAGACGCGCAGGATTTGTCCCTCGGCCATGGTAATCACATGCTTCCCGCTTTCGGCGAAGCCGACGGTGATCTGTGGAGTACGGGGATCATCTGTCACAAAACGTCCGACAAGGTTTTTCCCAAAACGCCACGCCGTATCCAGAAATCCCCGGTCACTGTCGCCATAACGATTGGCTATCTTTTCCGGTTCGATGATAGTGCGCACTTCTTCACCCGTCTCCGAATCGAATATGCGCGCTCTGCCCGTGCCTCGTACTACAAAATAGTTACCGTTGGGCGAAAAGACCCCCATCTCATAATAACCATTACCATGCGCCTGCACACTGCGCTGGGGAAAACCGCTTTCCAAGGAAACCAGGGTAGTCTGTTCTCGCATAGAAACCGCCATGAACCGGTTGTCCGGTGAAAAAACGACGAAAGCATAGGAATCCTTGTTTTCCGGCGCGATTACGACGCATTCAGCACCGCTGTTTATATCCACGAGACGGACAGGCCCACCCGGCCTGGGATGTTGCACTGCGCAATACCGTCCGTCTGGCGAAATTCCTTCCGAGCCGCCTTCTATCTCTCGTATGGGTTCCGGTGTATCCGGCACAAACACCTGGGTTCGTTCCATCCTTTCCCCCGTATCCGGATTCGTTTCACGGGATCTGGCCAGGGCGCGGTGTCCCTGTGCACAGGTATCGCCTGTAAGAACATAGGAGGATAATTCGGATAACTGCCATGTTTTAGTGCATTCCATGGTATCGAGCAGAAAGGCTTTCATGGTGTGTCTGCCGGTTAAAAACAGGCCATAGGGCAACCTGAACTCCCGTAAAGATCCAGGAATATAATCCCCGGACGGGGCTTCCCAGATCATTCGCCCTTCAGCCCCTGTTTCTACGGGCCATAACCAGTAACGTCCTTGCTGATCAATGGAAAACACCCAGTTTTTCCCATAGGCTTTCATGGGGGAGTATATGCTGAAAGTATGCCCTGGGGCTGAAAGGGTCGCAATCGTTTCGCCGGTCTCCAGACGCGTTGCCGTAACACTATCTCTTTTCCCATCACAGGTAAGCATGTATCCATCGTCCGTAAATTGCGGGCCTGATTTGCCCAAATCGCGCAGGACAGTCCCGGTATGTGCATCAAGGAGTGTGATTTTATCCTTGTCATAAAGAACCGCTTTGCCCTCGGGGGAAAGATAGACCAGAAACGGCTGGTCGTTGGATTTGAGTTCGTATCCCTTTGTTATCTGATTGCTTGGCGGTTCCCAGAAATACGCGGCCAATCCTCTCAGGTTGCCTTCCGCTGCGAAGCGCTGGGTAATCAACAAGGTTTTACCGTCTGGCATCCAGCCCACAACGTTCGCATTGGCTGGATCATCGCCAGGAATCGGAATGTATAGCGATTTCCCTTCCGGGGTAAATACTTCGTTGCTATAGGTTTGAACCCAGGCGGTGTTTCCGATAAAAGCGACATTCGGCCTGTAACCGTCGAAATTCTTTTTGGGTTGTCCCGTTTTTAGGTCATAAAACTGAATCGTATCGTTCCCGCAGACTAAAATGCCATTTTCGCTGACATCGCCTATACGACCAGAAACGGGACGAGACCATAGTTGCTTCCCTGTATGTATACTCTGGGCATAGACACTCGTAGTCGCAGAAACAATCATTACATCTTTTTCAAGGTCTGCATGAATAATCCAAGGTCGCCGCGATAAGACCTTTGTGTCCTCTTGGGCTGAACCCATTCCGGAAGTAAAGAGAACGAGCATACAAAGCACTATCAATAACATACCCGGTTGCATTCTATTTTGCGTTATAACGATTGCTCCTTGTGTTCCGACTAGTAATTCAGGTAGTAATTCAGGGACAGACTGTGAAATAAGCCCTAGAGTGAAGTCTTTATGTTCAGGTCGGTTGCATGGCATTTTAGTCAGGCCTCTTTTTAGGTTTGGGACCACGTTTCTGCGGACGAACAGAACGCTTCAATTGCGCTTCAATCTGGTCGAGAAAAGCTGCATCACCACAGGGACGGCCGGTGCTGGTTTCTTTGCGTATGCGTGCCACTAAGTCCTCGTCCTCCGGTTGCGCCAGCCACGCAGACCAATCTTCTATGATACAGGGCGGTGGGAATTCAGCGGACAACAGGGTGTCAGACCGTACACCACAATGGGCGGCCGCGCTTGACCAGCGATACGCTTCGGCATGTTCGACCAATCCCGCCTTAACCGGATTACGTTCCACATACCGGACCGCCGCCCACACGTGCGCGTCATCCAAGGGGCAGGAGTAAAAACGACCCTGCCAGACATGTCCGGAAAGGGCGGTGCGGCTGTTGAAATACATGGCATATACGGTATGCGTATCCCGTAGCCCGTGCCCCAGGGAATGCTCCTCCTTCGGGACGGCCACCAGATGAATGTGGTTCGTCATAAGGCAATACGCCCACAGGGATAAACCATGCTGTGCGGTATACTTGCTCAAGAAGCGAAGATAGGCTTCACGATCCGCGTCCGTCTCAAAAATAGCTGCCTGCCTGTTTCCCCGTTGTGTGATGTGGTGGGGATACCCGGGTACAACGATGCGCGCGACTCTGCTCATGCCAAGAGTATAGCAAAATAACCACCATTATGCAATATATTTCGTAGTCTGTCCCTAAATTACCCAGAGGCTCAATAGTGTTGACATTTGTGATGTGGTGATATATACTTAAGTATAACGTCGTGTTTTATTCGTTGAGGAAGTCTTTAGCAATAGGAGATTGCCTTGTGATGCTGCTCTTGTCACATTGGAATAGGGGACGGCGGTTGTGAAACGGATTCTGTTTTATGCGTGGGGACTGCCCGTGCCCGCCTATACCTTCTTCTTGTGTTTCAGTTTTGTCTTCTGCATTCTTGGAATGGTGTGGTATGATCGCCGTTCGGCAACGCCGCTACGAGTACGTCCCGATATCGGTGTGTGGACTTTTCTCGGGGCGATCATGGGCGCCCGCTTGTTTTATCTGGTTCAATTTGACAGGCCCCTTTGTCAGCTGTTCTTTTTAACCGGTAGTGGACTCGTCTTCTATGGCGGCTTCATCGGGGGACTGCTTGCGGTATTGGTCTATGCGCGTATCTTTGCCCTGCCCCTGCGACCACTGCTCGACCTGGCGGCGCCCTTTGTCGCGCTGGGCGAGGCGATCACCCGGATAGGCTGCCTGTGTAACGGCTGTTGTTGGGGGGGGCTCCAACACGCTTGCCTTGGGGCATACGTTTCCCGCGGTATTCCTTTCCCTGGCATCAACATGTGAACGATGGGCACATCTGGGCGGACGCGCCGCACTCGCTCGCCGTACATCCCACGCAATTGTATATGACCTTGGGCCTGCTGGTTCTTTTTGTGGCGCTTCTTTTCCTGTTACATCAAAATGCCAGGAAAGGCAGTGCATTTTGCGGCTATCTCATTGGCTATGGTGTTCTACGCGGTGTTGTTGAAAGCTTCCGGGGCGACAGCGCCCATGAACTCATGGGTATGACCGTGTCTCAGGTAATTTCCATAGGCTTGGCTTTTCTCGGCATCGTGTTACTTTTTCTTCTTCGTAAACATGGCTGTTTCTCCCCTGTTTGTAATGCTACTGCAGCGAAGCAACAGCAAAAAACAAATGAAAGGGAACTATTATGAAACACTACCAGATTCACATCACGATTCTTTCTATTACGCTTATCATGGGGGTACTAGTCCTCTCCGAAGCCACACCAGCAAGATTATTCGAACAGAATGTGATTCAGAAAGTCGATCCCGCTATTCTTAGTCAGATTGCGGGGCAGAGAACATGTACGTGCCCGGAGTTTCCGTGCCCCAATAACGGTATTGAGGAGATAAAGTGTAGTTGGAAAGAAGATATGGTTGGAGTAGGTAAATGCTCAGGTTGCGATGAGGTAATTCTTACGGGAAAAGCAGGCGTAAAGATTGAGTGTTATAATGATGGGGAACCGGACGGAATTTTGGGTTGTTGCTCAAAGGAATGCGATAAAATAGGCAAAGACACCGGGAAAGGCTGTCCAGCAGAATGTGATGATGCAAGATATTCGAGAATACATGAGTGTAACGGAACCACAGAGCCACACTGCGTGAAACAATGCTATGCGAAGCAGTAACCTATTACTTGTTCGAAACACATTCAGTTGAAGACATTCTATTTCTGGATAGAATTATCGGTTGTTTATATTATCTCTCATGAAAAAATAATAAATATACTAGGTTGTTAAAAATGAACGTATTATCAAGAATTCTGGTTGTATTTCTGCTGATTATTCCAGCCGTCAGTGCGGAGCTTCCCGGCGACCTGTCGGCAGGAGAACAGATAAGACAAGAAATTCTCGATTGGCTTGATTCTTTCAAAAGCCTACAATTTAAGTTTCGGTATCGTTTTGACGTATCGCGTGGTAGATGGAAAGAACAAGAAATTGAGTATCGTCGGCAAGGAAATATGCTCTACTACCATTCTTTAGTATTGGGATACGGTGGTTTTGATGCAGAGCCAGTCGGTTCGGTTTTGGTAGAGTCGCTGGTGGATGGAAAGTGTTCGTTGCTGACTTACCAAGGTAAAGGTGTCTCAGGCGAGGTGAACCGAAAAAATATTTTGACATCATACACGATACTCATCGACCTACTGTTCGAGAAAATTCCAATAGATGAGGTAGCAGACTATTCTCCCTACGCTATTGGAGTACACACTATTTT
>JAAYBJ010000111.1 GCA_012730105.1 Candidatus Hydrogenedentota bacterium | reverse complement strand
CAAGCGGCGGCATGCAGCAGCCCGGCTTGGGCCGCGACGCCAATAAGGCGCTCGACGCGGGCTGGGAAAAAGCGCAACGCCTCAAGGACGAGTATCTCAGCACCGAACATGTCCTGATGGGCATCCTCGAATCCGGCGGTGAAGCGGCGCGTATCCTGAAAGACCTCGGCGTGACCGCCCAGGCCGTTTTGGAAGCGCTGAAAGACGTGCGCGGCACACAGCGCGTCACCGATCCGAATGCGGAATCCACCTACGAAGCCCTGGAAAAATACAGCCGCGACCTGACCCAGCTGGCCCGGGCGGGAAAACTTGACCCGGTCATCGGACGCGATGAAGAAATCCGGCGGGTCATCCAGGTGCTGTCGCGCAGGACGAAAAACAACCCGGTCCTCATCGGTGAACCCGGCACAGGCAAGACCGCCATTGTCGAAGGGCTGGCGCAACGCATTGTCGCGGGCGACGTGCCCGAGGGCTTGAAGAACAAGCGCATCGCCGCGCTGGATATCTCGGCCATGGTGGCCGGCGCCAAGTTCCGCGGCGAATTCGAGGAGCGCCTGAAAGCGGTGCTTTCTTCCGTGCAGGAGGCGGAGGGCAAAGTTATCTTGTTCATTGATGAGATGCACACCATCGTCGGCGCGGGCGCGGCCGAAGGCGCCATGGACGCGTCGAACATGCTGAAACCCGCCCTGGCCCGGGGCGAACTGCACTGCATCGGCGCCACAACCCTGGACGAGTACAAAAAACATGTGGAAAAAGACGCCGCCCTGGAACGCCGTTTCCAGCCGGTGTACGTGGACCAGCCTAACGTGGAGAACACCATCGCCATCCTGCGCGGGCTGAAGGAGCGCTACGAGGTGCACCACGGCGTGCGCATCAGCGACGACGCCATCATAGCCGCCGCGACGTTGAGCCACCGGTACATCGCCGACAGGTTCCTGCCGGACAAGGCCATCGACCTCATTGATGAGGCGGCCTCGCGGTTGCGTATCGAAATTGACAGCATGCCCTACGAGATCGACGTTATCGAGCGGCGGTTGCGCCAGCTCGAAATCGAGCAGCTCGCTCTAAAAAAGGAAAAGGACCGCGGCGCGCGGGAACGGCGCGAAGCGCTGGAAGCGGAAATGGCCGAGCTGCGAGAAGATTTGAGCGCCAAGAAAAGCCAGTGGCAGACGGAAAAGGAACGCATAGAGGCCATCCGCAACCTGCAGGCCCAAATTGAGGACGCGAAACGCCAGGAGGAAATCGCCGAGCGGCAAGGCCAATATGACAAGGTGGCCGAAATCCGCTACGGCAAGCTGAATGAACTGCAGCACCGGCTGGAAGAGGAAACCGCCAAACTGGCCGAAGTGCAAAAGCAGGGCAGCTTTCTCAGCGAAGAGGTGACCGAAGAAAACGTGTCCAAAATCGTGTCAAGCTGGACCGGCATTCCCGTCGACAAATTGTTAGAAGGGGAAATGCAGAAACTGCTGCACCTCGAGAAGCAGATCGGCCTGCGCGTCATCGGCCAGGACGACGGGATCGGCGCCGTCTGCGAGGCCGTGCGCCGCGCCCGCGCCGGCCTCAAGGAACCGCAGCGGCCCATCGGCTCGTTCATTTTTCTCGGGCCCACCGGCGTCGGCAAGACCGAACTCGCCCGCGCCCTGGCCGAGGCCATGTTCGATGATGAAAATGCCATGGTACGCATCGACATGTCGGAGTACATGGAAAAACACGCCGTGTCGCGGCTCATCGGGGCACCTCCAGGCTATATCGGCTACGAGGAAGGCGGCCAGCTGACGGAAGCCGTGCGACGCCGCCCCTACAGCGTCATCCTGCTCGACGAAATCGAGAAGGCGCACCCCGACGTGTTCAACATCCTGCTACAGTTGCTGGACGACGGCCGCCTCACGGACAACCAGGGCCGCACCGTGGATTTCCGGAACACGGTCGTCATCATGACCTCAAACATCGGCAGCGCGGTATTCGATGCGGCCGAAGGCACCGAGGCCGAAAAAGCGGAAGCCGTGCGCGCCCTGCTGCGCGGTCATTTCCGGCCCGAGTTTCTGAACCGCCTCGATGAAGTCGTTGTCTTCCATCCCCTCAGCCGGGAACACATCCGGAAGATCGTGGACGTCCAGCTGGGTCTGGTGGAAAAACGCCTCGCCGAGCGCCGCCTCGAACTGGAACTGACACCCGCGGCCAAGGACCTGATCGCCGAACGCGGGTATGACCCTGTGTTCGGGGCACGCCCCTTGAAACGGGTCATACAGCAGATGGTGCTCGACCCACTGGCCTACAAGATTATTGCGGGCGAAATCAGCGACGGGGACAAGGTCCTCGTGGATGTCGATGGCGACGGGCTGACTTTCAGACAGGGGTGAGATTTATCGTTCTTTCCTGTGGCTCGTCCGCAGCGGGAAAAACGATCCCGGTGCTGATAGTGTTTTCGGGAGTCATGGACGGCATGGGCATTATGGACTTTTTCCCTGTCTATCTTGTCCATCCCGTCCATACTCCCAATACGCATTCTTCACCTGAAGTTCCCCAAGAAAACCTTACAAAAAGCCCCCCGACTGGTACCTCGATTCCTTGTTACACAGGGAATAAAGCAACGCATTACAGGGGTTTTGCT
>JAAYBJ010000110.1 GCA_012730105.1 Candidatus Hydrogenedentota bacterium | reverse complement strand
TTTACTGGAGCCGGCGAAGGGAATCGAACCCCCGACCTGCTGATTACAAGTCAGCTGCTCTACCATCTGAGCTACACCGGCGTGGTATGGTGAATGGAGTTGATGCGAGGCTTAGGGATGCAAGTATAATGCAGGGGCCGCTTTAAAAGCAACCGGAAGAGGGATAAAACGCGGTACGATGTGTCGGCATACGCTCCCCCAAAGAAGCGTACTACGTTGCCAAATTCCGGATTAACCTGGTAAACAGGAAAAGAGGATATCATTGTCCACAGCGTCCCATGATAAAGGGCATCAGCGGCCCACAAGATGGCGCCGCTGGTTCCTGCTGGTGTTCGCCTGGTTCATTGTGCCTTTGTTGATTCTGGCCGGACTGGAACTGGGGCTGCGCGCCGCGGGATACGGCATGGACACCGCCCCCTTTCAGGTCTTCGATACGGACCGGGGCCGCGTCTATCGCTGTAATCTTGAAAATCTATACCACATGTTCAGCCGCCCCGTGAATACGGGAAACATCCCCGTGGAATTCACCATTCCGGAATCAAAGGAACCGGGAACCTATCGTATTTTCGTGTTCGGCAGTTCGGCGGCCGCCGGCTGGATGCACAGCGCTTCCTTTTCTCAACTGCTGCAGGTCATGTTGATGGAGCGGTTTCCGGGAGTGCGTTTCGAAGTATATAACCTGGCCAACGCCGGGCTGAATTCCTCGATCATGCGGCCCCTGGCCCGGGAATGCGCCAAAATGCATCCCGACGCCTATGTCATCTATATGGGCAACAATGAGGTGCACGGGCCCTATGGACTGATTACAGGGCACACGGCACGCCGGGGCCGGGTAATGACCCCGCTGGAAATCCGGTTGCACCAGGGAATGCGCCGGTTCCGGCTGGGGCAGTGGCTGGACAAAACTGCCCGAGGGAAAAACACGGAACCCGAAAATCAAGGCATACCGCAGGATGTGTCTCCGGAAGACCCGCGCCTGTTTCACGTCTGGCGCAATTATGAATATAACCTGCGCGATATGTTCCATGCCGCCGCCGGTGCGGACGCCGAGGTATTCGTCAGCACGCTGGGCGCCAACCTGCGTCACTGGCCACCCCAACCCGATTTGATTTGGGATGCTCTGTCTGAAGACAAACAGCGTGAATTTGAAAACAACCTTCACACCGGAAAATCCCTGGAAGAAGGTGGTCAATGGGAAGAAGCCCTGCACCTTTATGCGAACACGGAAACCGTTACGGAATCCAGCCCTTACCTTTTCTTCCGGCAGGCCACCTGCCGTTGGGCGCTGGGTAAACACGAGGGGGCACGCGCCTTGTATGACAAGGCCCTGGAACTCGATTCTTTCACTTGGGTGCGGGCAAAACACGCCTTCAACGCCACCATTCGAAAGGCGGTAAACGGCCACGAGGGCCTTAACGTGGTTCTCGTGGACGGCCAGGCCGCCCTGGAGGCGGCCGCACCCCACGCCACCCCGGGCAATGAGTCTTTTGCGGATGGGTGTCACCTGCGCCCCTCGGGTATGTATGTGCTGGCCCGGGCCTTTTATGAACAAATGTGCCCGAAAATGCCGGACTGGGTACGACGGCATGAAGCCAAGGATACACCAATCCCTGAATTGGCCGATATTCTGGAACTGCTCGGCTACACCGAACATCTTGATGAAGACACTTTGAAATCATTAATACGGGAAAGCCGGGAACATGGCATGGATAGCACCAATACGCTGCAGGCGGAACTGGACTATATTCGTTCCCATCCCGTTCCTATCGACTATGCCAGACAATTTTCATTGTTGCGCCAAGCAGTCGAAGCAGGGACGGAAGATATCCAGCTCGCTTACAAGTTTATTCAATGCCTGGGCAGCGTACCCCACCTGAGAAATGATGCGGTGTATGAACTGTTGCGCCGCTTGGCGGAACGCTACACTTTTAACGCTTCCTTCCAGCATAGGTATGCCGAAAACCTTCGTTTTCGTGATGACTACGATGAACTGGAAGTTTTGTACCGAAATTTGCTCAAGTACTTTCCACAGGATGAACGCGCCTATCTGGGGCTGGCGCCGCTTCTGCTCCGTCGGAACGCCCTGGAAGAAGCGCGTCAACTCCTTTCCCAGGCGCGGCGCCATCGAGTTCCAGAAGGCGCCTGTCAATGTATGCTGGGCGATATCTTGCGAAAGGAGGGGGATGTCTCAGCCTTAACAGCGTACATGCGCTCTTTACAGGAAGACACGAACAATTATTCTTTTGTGCTGGACGGACTGAAGGAGACTCTTAAACGTTTTCCGGAAGAGGCCGCCGCACAGGCGGGTACTTTACGGGAACTAGCGAACACGCTGCACGGCAAATACAAGGATTGGAAACTGGCGGGAATTCTTGAGGTATTGCCCGGCGATCCGCCGACGGTGGAACTCTACCTGGAGATTGCGGGCCAGAACCCGGCGCCGGACCTGTCTTCAATCCTGCAACAGACCAATGTTCTGCTGAGTACCTGGAACCAAGAAACCCTCGGAACGGTTTTCTGGCAGGAACAAACCCGGGCACATCCGGAATCCGCACTGCGGTGGGTGTGCCTGGCGGGGTCTTTTGAACGGGAAGGCGCTATCAAAGAGGCAGAACAAGCGTATCGACGTGCCTTGGAGCAGGACCCGAACTATACACCCGCCCTGTTCAAACTTGGTATGCTCGAACTAGATTCCGGCAATTCGGAACACGGGACAGACTTGCTGATTCGGGCAACTACAGCCGATACGGCAATGGCTGTTTTTGTCGCCGGTGAATGCAGTGCACGGGCTGCTTCTTTTGTGGACCAGGAGAAAATGGACAGGGCTGCTGATTTGTATAGGGTGGCACTCCAACTCTCACCGACAGATTTTTGGCCCCAAGTGTATCTTGGGGAGATTTGTGAAAGCCTGGGCAAGAATGACGCCGCCCGGGAAGCCTATAAAAAGGTCTTGTTACAAAAACCCGAATCCCCGCTCAGCGCCCAAAAACTGCAGGACCTGTTGGTCAAGATGAACACCCCGCCGGAAGCAATTCTGGCCGAGTGGCAGGTCCTCTCGGACGCCCATCCGGAAGCGGCCGTTCCAAACTATTATCTGGGTATGGCATTGGAATGCCTGGGGCAACTGGATGATGCACGCGATGCTTACAGGAAAGCATTGAACCATAACCCGGAAGTTGAGCAGGCTGCCTATCAACTGGCGATGCTGGAAGTTCGTACAGGAAATATGGACGAAGGCCTGGCCGCAATGCGGGATATCGCCGAAAAACATCCGGACCGGGCCAGTGATATCAGTAAACGTCTCGGAGAAATCGCGGGAACTTTTATGGGGCAGGAAAAAACGGAAGAGGCTGTTCATTTGTATAAGACGGCCCTTGAACTGTCGCCAAAGGATTTATGGTCCCAGGTCCACCTGGGGGAAATTTATGAAACCCAGGGCCAGTATGAAAACGCACTGGACGCCTATAGAAGCGTTCTGACACAGAAGCCGGAATCGCCGGTAAGCGCCCGGAAGATGCAGGACCTGCTGGTCAAGATACAAACCCCGCCGGAAACCGTCCTGGGTCTGTGGCGGGCAATTAGCGAACAACATCCTGAAGCCGCTGTGCCGCTGTATTATCTGGGCATGGCCCTGGAGGCCGCCGGCGATCTCAAAGGGGCGGAGGAGGCTGTACGCCGTTCCATGGGAATCAATCCGGACATAGCCGCAACAGCGCCCCGTAGGGATGCCGCCACCGGGCCGCATGCGAGCGAAGCCCCCAAAAACCGTTGATATACCGGGCAGGCCCGGCGGCAGCCGGCTTCTCCCTGATGCGCTGCGCCGCAGGAAAGAGCGGTGCGGCCCCCTTTGCGCAAAGATTTTTGTTGAATACCCCGGGTAAAGCAGGTATCATTATGATATATGCGTAAAAATGTACCTGTAACTAAAGGAGCGTGACCAGCCATGAAATATGGTAGCGTTTTCATGTTGTGCGCCATGATTGCCATACTAATGCTTTGCCTGACGGGTCCGGCACAAGCCGCGAAGGATGACAGCATATCGGCGGACCAGGACCTGGCGCAGCAAAAAGGCTTGGGAAGCAAGGAAATAGATCAAAGCAAAATGCCGGGCGCCTTGGAATACGCCATTGTGATTGGTTCAGTGATCGCAGCTATTGGTGTGATCAAGTTTGTGTGAGCGGCACAGCGCCCCGGACATCTTTACTTGACGAACCGCTGTTACGATTCTCGTGGGGGAAGGATGGCGATTTCCCCCTTGGGGCAGGATAGGGACCTAACGTGGCCGATCGCATTTTGTGGCTGGATGAAAATTCTGTGACACGAGAGGCGGCCCGGGAATATCTGGGTGATTCCCATACCCTTAGCTTTTCCGCCAACCCGGAACAAGCCTTTTCCCATCTTGAAAAGCATCCCTGCGACTTGGTTGTCTGCAATGCGTGTCCGGCATCGGGCAGCGGTCCCGGCATCATCCGCCGCGTGCTGGAAATCAGCCCCGAGGTGTCCTGCCTGGCCCTGTACGGCGCTTCTGAAGAGGAGGACGCGCTGAACGCGATGCGCGCCGGAGCCTCCGAGGCGATTCTTAAACCTTTTTCCAGGGAAGCGCTGGTGTTCGCCATTCAAAAATCGCTTGAAAGGCATCACCTGACCATCGGCACGCGGCGGTATCATCAACGGCTCAAGGAACAGGCGCACAAGGCGGCAACCGACCTGGAACGGGCGAACAAGAACCTGCGCCGGCTCCGGTACTACCTGGACAATCTCCTGAACAGTTCGGTGGATTCCATATTGACGGTCAGCACGGATTTCCATATTACCTACGCGAATCGTGGCACGACGCTTATGATGGGGTATACCCCCGACGTGCTGATGGGCGTATCCGTCGGCAGCCTGCTGCACGGCGGCGAAACCGAGGTGGAACCGCTGCGCCTGTTGCTGGACAAGGGCCCCATTCAGAATTATGAAACCGAAATGCTGCATGAGGACGGCCGGTTTATTCCGGTGATGGTATCGTTGTCACAAGTATGCAATCCGTCCGGGGACGTACTTTCGGTACTGGCCATTATCAAGGACATCACCAAGCAGAAGCAGTTGGAACACGCGCTCAAGGAAAAGACCATCACGGACGACCTGACCGGCCTGTTCAACCAGCGCTATTTTTATGAACGGTTGGGAATCGAGATTGAACGCGCGAAACGCCAGAACCACCCGCTTTCCCTGCTGTTGTTTGATGTGGACCATTTCAAGGATTATAATGACGCGCACGGGCATCTTGAGGGCGACCGCGTACTGCAGTCCATTGGGGAAGTGGTGCGCGAAACCACGCGCGGCTACGTGGACATCGGCTGCCGCTACGGTGGTGATGAGTTTACCATCATACTGCCCGAAACGGGGCTGGAACATGCCCGGAATATCGCCGAACGTATTCGGGCCTCTTTCGAAGCGCGCCATTATGACCGGTGTACCTTGAGCGTGGGGTTGATGACCTATCGCCCGGACACGACCGCCGAATCGTTCATACGCTTCGCGGATGAAATGATGTATCTGGCCAAGCGTTCAGGCGGCAACCGGGTCTACGTTTTTGACCCGGACAAGAAGCGAATCCGGCTGGAAGACTGATCCGGCCAATGCGGCGCGCCGCTCCAATCCAGGTGTGCCTCGGGAGGAAATGCCTTGAAATTCGGAATTTGCAGTGAAATATTCAAAGAATGGAACGATATCGAACGGACCATCGACTTTGTCAAGGAGACGGGGTATGACGGGCTGGAAATCGCGCCGTTTACCCTGGCCCAGTATGTTTACGACATTCCCGCCTCCACCCGCGCCGCCATTGTCCGGCACGCGGAGCGAGCGGCCCTCGAGATCCTGGGCATTCACTGGGTGTTCGTCGGCCCCGAAGGGGTCCATCTCACCCATCCCGACCCGGACATACGCGCCTTCACCGCCAAATACATGATAAACCTGGTCCGGTTCTGCGGCGATGTGGGCGGCAAGGTGCTGGTATTCGGTTCGCCACGGCAGCGCAACGTGGGCCGCGATGTCACCTATAACCAGGCCTTCGGTTATGCCCGTGAAGTGTTCGAAAAAGCGCTCCCAGCCTGTGAACAATGCGGGGTGACCATCTGCATGGAACAGCTCACCCATTGGGAAACCAATTTTTGTTACACGCCGGAACAGACGGTCGAGCTGATCGAGGCCGTCAATCATCCTAATTTCCAATTGTTACTGGATACAAAGGCCATGTCCTTTCTGGAAGAGGACCGGGCAACCACCATACAGAAATACGGCAGGTACCTGCGCCATTACCACGCGAATGACACCAATTTCCACGGTCCGGGCTGGGGCGATGTCGATTTCGGCCCCATTTTCGATGCCCTGCGCGCCATAAATTATGACCGCTATGTATCGGTGGAGGTGTTCCGGTTTGAGGCGGGCCCGGAGGCCATTGCCACCAGAAGCCTGGCCTACATGAAACAATTTGTCTAGCCCCTTCGGGATACAGGAAAACATTGTCACCGTGGCCATCGAAAAAGAAAACTGTCCTTTTGCGCTGTTTGACCGCTGGTTCGACGAGGCCGCGGCCTGCGCCGCCATCGAGGACCACACCGCCATGACCCTGGCCACGTCCGATGAACAGGGCCTGCCGGACGCGCGCCAAGTGCTCCTGAAGTCTCATGATTCCCGGGGCTTCGTCTTCTATACCAATTTGACCAGTCCGAAAGCGGCCCAGCTGCATTTAACGCCCTATGCCGCCTTGTGTTTTTACTGGATGCCCCTGGAAAAACAGGTGCGCATCCGCGGGCCGGTGGAAGACGTAGATCCCGCTGAGGCGGACGCGTATTTCGCCACAAGGCCGCGTCAGAGCAGGCTGGGCGCGTGGGCGTCAAAACAGTCGCAGCCCGTCGAGGCGCCCATGGCCTTGGAGCGCCGCGTGGCGCGGTATGTGGCGCGGTACCCCTTCGGCCCGGTGCCCCGACCGGAATTCTGGTCGGGATTCCGGGTCAAGCCCGAGGTCATCGAGTTCTGGCTGAAGCAGCCCTACCGGTTGCATGACCGGGCCTGCTTTACGAAAACGTCCTCCGGCTGGATACGCCGGCGGCTGTACCCTTGAAATGGGACGGAGCGCACGCTTACCATGATGCACCTGATAGCCTATGCCGCCGCTTACCTGTCGCTTGCGCCCTGTGTGCTGCTGCTTGCCGGCGCAGCCAGGAAAACCTCCGACTATGCATCTCGCATTAACCGGCTTCAGTTGGAGGGCGCCGTCATCGTTACGCTCGTAATGAGTTTCACGCTGTTTTTTCTACACCGCGTCCTGGCAATCGAACAGGTCGGGAAGACCTCTTTCGCCTATTGGTATGAGCGCGGCGAATACGGCCTCTTTGCTGTGGGAATCATTTTGTTTGCGCTGGGGTTTTTCCTTGAGCGCCGCCCGAGGCCCGGCCTGGAACGCTGGCCGTTGAAAGCGCGGCTGCTGAGCGGCGGGTGGATGGGCGGGTGGCTGCTTTTCGCGGCTTTCGCCTCCGGTAGGCAGTATGCATGGGACATGGCCGTGTGGAGCCCGACGCGTACCGCCGCAGCATGGAGTATATTGTTTTTCGCCATCATATATTGTCACCGTGCCTTTGCGCGTCCCGGAGAGTCCCGGCACGCTGAAGGCGATCTTATCGGCATAGAGGAGTAACGCATGAACGAAAAATTGATAATAGGCATGCCGGCCGGCTCGCTGGCGGACCCGAAACGGGGCGGCAACCTGGTCACGCTGCTCAAAGCGGCGGGCTTCCCCACCAAGGGATACGAGGAAGGCGGTCCGACCGCCTTTCCGCTGCACGGCATGCTTTTCGGGTGGGACGGGCGCCCCCAGGAATTCGGCGCGCAGCTTGCGCTGCACGAAGTGGACATCGCCATCAGCGGTGATGACTGGATCACGGAACGAAGCCTTGAATACCTGTATGAATACGGCCGGGAAATCAAACTGAACAAGACCCTGTCCCTGAATCGCGGCCGCGTGCGAATCGTGGTCATCAATGTGCCCTTACCGTCGGGTATGTCTTTTGACGGGTGGCTTGATACGCTGCTGAAGGCAAAATCCGTCATACGGATCGTGTCCGAGATGCCCTATCTCGCGATTGACTGGTTTCGGGGTAAAAAGAACGCCTTGGGTTACGGCCCGGAATGGGACGCGTTTTCCGTGCAGAAATACAATACGCCCCCGAAAATTGAAAAGGGCCTGGTCGTGTATGAGTCCTGGGGCAAAACCGAGGCTAAGGTGCTCAACGGCGGCGTAGATTTCGGCTTTGAAATCACCCAGACCGGGAGCGCCATCCGTAATTACGGACTGGAAATCAGCGATGAAGTCATGAAATCCGAAACGGGGATCTGGACCGATCCCGCCCTGAAGGATAACCCGAAAAAATATGAACTGGCCCGCATGTTCCTGCTTAATATGTACGGGGCGGTCTTCGCCGAAAATAAGGTGCTGATTTTTTTCAACGCGCGGAAAAACGAAGTGCAACCCATTATCACCTACCTTGAGAAAAACGGCCTGTTCGGTGACGAACCCACCATGAACGAGGGTATCAACTTTACGGAATTCAGCATACAGATGAGCACGGCGGACCCAAAATTACCGCTGGCGCAAGTACGTTACGAATTGGCCCGCCTGGGCGCCAGTCATATTGAAACGGTCCCCCTTGATTCTTCCATACCCGGGCTGGATGATATACACTTCTGACAACACTGCACCCATTGCCGGGATAGCCTGACAAAGGGAGAGAAAATAACTGACGCGGTTGTTGCCCGCAACCCAGATTTTTTATGGACGCAGGCAAAGCCCATGTAATCCTTATTCGCCAGGAGCCATGACCATGACACTGCAACAGGAGCTGGAACTTATCGGCAGGCAGGCGCGCGCCGCATCCAACGTGCTCCGCTCCCTGTCCCGGTCCGTGAAGGACGCGGCGTTACGCGGCATCGCGGACAGCCTGCGGGCCTCCGGGGAACACATCAAGGCGGAAAACGCCCGCGATCTCGAAGCGGGCAGGGCCAAGGGCCTTTCTGATGCCATGCTTGACCGGCTGGCGTTGACGGACAAGCGCATCGACGCCATGGCGGAAGGGCTGGAGGCGGTGGCCATGCTGCCCGACCCGGTGGGCGATATCGCGGGCCAGTATGTTCATCCGAACGGCCTGCGCATCGCCCGGGTGCGCCAGCCCCTGGGTGTGGTTGGCATTATCTATGAGAGCCGGCCCAATGTGACCGCGGACGCGGCGGGTCTATGCCTGAAATCAGGGAATGCCACCATACTGCGGGGCGGCTCCGAGGCCATACACTCGAATATCGCCATCGCAAAGATTTTCAGCGCCGGCGCAACGGCGGCAGGTATCCCGGAGCATGCCGTACAGATCCTGACGACCACAGACCGCGCTGCCGTAGGCGAGATGCTTAAACTCGACAAATACATTGACGTCATCGTGCCCCGGGGAGGCAAAAGCCTGATCGCGCGCATTTACGAAGAATCGCGCATCCCGGTGGTGGCCCATCTTGACGGGATATGCCACACCTACCTGCATGAAGACGCCGACCCAGAAATGGCCAAATCCATTGTGCTGAACGCCAAACTGCAGCGGCCTGGCGTGTGCAACGCCATGGAAACACTGCTGGTTCATGAGGCTGCGGCGCCCATGCTCCTGCCGGAAATCGCCCGGGCCCTGCGCGAAGGTGGTTGTGAACTGCGGGGCTGTCCGCGGACCAGGCAGGTCATCGACTGCGCCCCCGCCACGGAAGAGGACTGGCGCACTGAATACCTGGACAAGATACTCTCCATACGGGTGGTTGGCTCCTTTGCGGAGGCGGTGGACCATATCAACGAATACGGCAGCCATCATTCGGATGCTATTGTGACGGAAAACTACGCCATGGCGGAACACTTCCTGGAGGAGGTGGATAGCGCCACGGTCTACGTCAATGCGTCTACCCGATTTACCGACGGCTACGAATTCGGCCTCGGCGCGGAAATCGGCATCAGCACCGATAAATTCCACGCCCGCGGCCCCTGCGGCCTCAAGGAACTCACCAGCTACAAATGGATCGCCCACGGCACCGGCCAGGTTCGCTGACGAGGCGCGGCTGGCAGAAGTTTTCAACGCAAAG
>JAAYBJ010000109.1 GCA_012730105.1 Candidatus Hydrogenedentota bacterium | reverse complement strand
GCGCCGTAGTCCATGACGGAACGCAGGGCGGGCACGGCGGCCGGGGCGGACGCGTCAACGGCGGTTTGGGACATGGCGGCGCAGAGCAGCAGTGTTACGGCAACACACATGGGTCGATCCTCCTGTTATGGCGTTGGTAGGTCACCAAAAGAAACGCTAACCATACAAAGTACGGCGCGGAAAATGCAATTATTTTCCCGGGGGCCTTGTACGTTACCACCGGTCACAAGAAACCTAAAAACGGCAGTTGAATTCTGAAGCGGTTTTCAAACCAAAGGACTTAAAGGACATAAACGACCAAAAGGACAGTAAAACGTTCTCCCGGTTGGTGCGTCCTTTACGGCCTTTAAGTCCTTTCGGTCCTTTCTTTTAAGAGGTTTTTTCGGAGTTAACAGCCGTTTTTAGGATGAACGTCATTCCGATATTTTCGCGTCCGGGCCGCAGCCTTCGACGATAGCGTGATCGCCATAACCGATTCAGTCCCGTAGGGACGATTGAGGGTAATGTAAAAAATACCGGGATCCAGATTCATAACACTCAAGGAAAGAATTGCAGCCTATGCTGTTCCTGCCCACGGCTTTTGAAGATGGGTTCCGGTCTTTTCACGTCCGGGCCGCAGCCTTCGACGATAGCGTGATCGCCTTAACCGATTCAGTCCCGTAGGGACGATTGAGGGTAGCCCGCCAGTTCAGTGGCGGGTAGAATACCCTTTTCCCTTACCAAGTCCTGTAGGGACGATTGAATACCCGATATATTCAACCGTCCCTACGGGACTGGCAGAAATAACACCCCGACACTCCCGCCTCTAAAGAAGCGGGCTACCCTCAACCGTCCCTACGGGACTCAAATAGAACGCGCCGCCGGTAGCGTGAAAAATACCGGGCAAAACCCGTTTATGTGGTGATCCTGGCAAGAAAACAACAGGATATGGCCAAAATGCTTTTGGTATACTTGTCGTCACCGAAGATTAACGCGCCACACAAGGCAGACTGCAGCTACAGGATAAACGCCGCGCAACCCGCCTTTGCAACGGCATGGAACTTACCGGAAGAAGAACGGTAAGATCAGGACAAACTCCGGGAAACACGCAAGAAAAGGTGGGGCAGTTCGGCACGACGCTTTGTGTCCCCCATAAACGATGAAATGTAGACGCGGCATCCTTGCCGCGTTGAAAGCGGCGGGGACGCCGCTTCTACATTTATTGATTACAACATGTATATTCGCTATGAGTTAGTAAAATTTTCAGGGCGGACAGGAATGTCTGCCCCACGTTCCAGAAGAACTACCGGGGACGGGCTAAACCCCTGACCAAGGTTTCTCAACAGCACCGCCGTCCCTGTATTTGACGAAGAACGACGACAGAGGAACACCACCGACCATGAACATTCTTGTTGACGAGAACATCCCCTACGGTCCGGAGGCCTTCGGCACGCTGGGCACAGTGCGGAAGGCGGCCGGGCGGTCCATCACCAACGCGATGCTGGCGGATGTGGACGCCCTTATCATACGCAGCATTACCAAGGTGAATGCGGCGCTCCTGGAAGGGACGCCGGTCCGCTTTGTGGGCACCTGCACCATCGGCGAGGACCATGTGGACAAAGCCTTCCTGGCCGGGCAGGGCATCGGGTTTTCGAGCGCACCCGGCTGCAACGCCAACAGCGTGGCGGAATACGTGGTGACCGCCTTGTTGTACCTGGCACAAAAATACGGCTTTGACCTGAACTCGAAACGGCTGGGCATCGTCGGCGTGGGCAATGTGGGTTCCAAGGTGCGGCGCAAGGCGGAAGCCCTGGGCATGACCTGCGTGTTGAACGACCCGCCGCTGGCGGCGAAGACCGGCGACCCGGCGTATCGTTCCCTTGATGAAATCCGGGAATGCGATGTGATTACTTTCCATACGCCCCTGAATAAAAGTGGGGATCATCCGAGCTGGCACCTGGCGGACGAGGCCTTTCTCGCTTCGCTGCGGCCCGGGACGGTTCTTTTCAATACTTCGCGGGGAGCGGTGGTCGACAACAGCGCGCTGGAAGCGGCGCTGCGCCGCGGGCATATCACCGCGGCGGTGCTGGACGTGTGGGAAAAGGAACCGACGCCCGATCTTGACCTGCTCGCGCTTTCGGATATCGCCACGCCTCATATCGCGGGCTATTCCTTTGACGGCAAGGTGAACGGCACCCGGCAGATTTACGAAGCACTGTGCGCGGTCCTGGGCATCGATGCCCCATGGGATCCGAAACCACTCCT
>JAAYBJ010000108.1 GCA_012730105.1 Candidatus Hydrogenedentota bacterium | reverse complement strand
CGTCCCTCTGATAAAATACCTCTGTAATCTTTGATACTTGTTTGTGTCGGGGTGTGGCCTAGCCCGGTTAAGGCGCTTGACTGGGGGTCAAGAGATCGCTGGTTCAACTCCAGTCACCCCGACCATTTAATTAACCATAATAAGCCTCGCAAACATTGGTTGAAACCGATGTCGCGGGGCTTTTTCTTTTGAATTGGCTAGAACGGGAAGGAAAATATTCATGATCAAAATTAGAAATGGAAATCAAATAGATTTACAGATATAATTTTTTAGTCGAAGGCATCTTGAATTCTTTTACTGCGAAATATAAGGTGGTTCTATGGGTAACTGCAAGTATTGTGGAAAGTCAGCGGGATTACTGAGAAATGTTCATGAAGAATGTGAGAAGATATATGACTCTGGAAAATTACAGATCATGTCCCTAATCAGAAAGGCGGTTCAAGATACATCATTATTAAATTCATTGAAAGCGTCAATAAAGGATATCGCACAGAGACATCTGATTAAAGGCTCAGAAGTAGTGTCTATTATTATTGACGGCTGGGAATTGGCAGTTGAAATTGCTTTTGAAGATGGTGTTTTAGCAGAGGGAGAGGAAACGAACCTTTTCAAAGTGGGTGAATATTTTGGATTTACTCAAGAACACCTGGACAGAAACGGGGCCTACACGAAAGTAATAAGGGGCGCGGTGTTGAGACAAGTAATGAACGGAGAGATTCCAGAGAGGATAAAAGTCACAGGTAGTTTCCCGTTTAATTTACAAAAGAATGAAATAGTAGTCTGGATTTTTCAAGGCGTTAAATACTTCGAACAACAAACACGGACACATTTTCAGGGCGGGTCTGTAGGGGCAAGTATAAGGGTTGCCAAAGGGGTTTACTTTCGTACAGGAGGTTTCAGAGGGCATCCCGTGAAAAACAATGAGACTGTTCACGCCGATACGGGTGTGCTTGCATTTACCAATAAGCATCTTTACTTTGCCGGAAATAACAAGAGTTTTCGTATACCGTATAAAAAAATTGTCTCCTTTCAGCCGTATAGCGATGGGATAGGAATACAACGAGATGCTGCATCTGCAAAGCCTCAGTCTTTTATTACCGGCGATGGCTGGTTTTCATACAATCTGCTAACAAATTTGGCGAGTATGGAATAAAATATTTGCCGCGAATAGACTCTCAACATATGAACGGGTACAAATCCATTTATGTCACATTTATGTCAATAAGAAAAAGGACATGGCAAATATTAGGCGTTACAGGTAGTAACAGGTAGTAAGGCTGTCACTCAATTGCAAAAGAAAAATCAAACGGTTTTACAGGGTGTTCCATGTTGGTGTGAGGTAGGCTACAGGGTCGCGGTAGGGTGGCGTGCGTAAGTGACGGTGGCGGCGTTAATAGGCCATCTCGAAACGGCCAGCGGGTCCGTTGTAGACGAATTTTATTCTTACTAACAGATCACGACCGAATAGTAGAATATAGGGCGTCTTCCCAAATTGCAAATTTACAGACATGGCTGTTGGGGTGCTTATTGCCGGGAACGGTGTGTTTGGAAAAGATATGGCTATTGGGTAACAGGCGCGTTCCTCGGGCCCACCGGCATGTGCGGTTTTCATGGAACCGGTAGGTTTAAGTCCTAATTTTCTGCACACCTCTTCATCTACCGCTGTTGCTGTTGCGCCCGTATCAATTAATGCGAGTCCAGTTACGGGTTGCGGCGGTAGTTCGCCTCTTTGGTTTAATGCGCGGATATGTTCTTCGGTGGGGGATACGACTACTTGTAACACTGGTCCCAGCACGTGAAGGGATTGTGCGGGAGGTATAGGGATATTTTTCCCTTCTTTGGTCGATTGTGCGAATTGCATCCGATGTTCAAAAAGAGGCATACAGCAATCCCGTGCAGAAGGCTGGCATTTCGTTTACCAGGTCTTCCTGGAGCACTTGCCGGATTAGAATGGCTTCCCCAGGAAATTTTCTGGCGCCTTCCTGGTAGGCGTTCTCTGCCGTATCATATGCACCAAAGCACTGATCGCCTTTGATGAGCACAAATTTTCCCTGATGCTGCTTCAGTAGGTCTTCGCGATGTTGCTCAAAATAGAGTATCTCTTTTTCCAATTCCTGTATAGGCATCGGAATGTCCTTTCGTACGTTTAAGGCGGTAGTCTTTCTCACACCTATATTGTAGCACACATTCGACAGGCTGTCTATTCACAGAATGTAGTTGTCTTTACCAACTTTTTATGTCATCACCTTCGCCGTAAGAATTTATTCCGTCTGGTCCATTTGACCAAATGGCAATCGGGTTTCCGACTCTTATGATGCGTTCCTCGCGTAAGCGCCCATTCATTTCGTGTGTTTTATGAATCCTTAATTCTACAACCTTGTTGTTATTTCTTGTAATATAAATATTATATGGATTTCCCCACGGGTCAATCGGAAAAGAATTTTCAAACTTCCCTGAAAAATTAATCATATCTGGATTTAATTCTGGTACCCAGGGATCTCTACTTAAATACAGATACGATTTGCTTTCATCAAATGGTTTTCCAAACAGGGTATTGCGTCCATGAAGTACATAAAATAATTTTACATCCTGCTGTTCATCAGAATCCTTATTTAAAATTGGATACCGTTTATAGTGCAAGTAATAACTGTGTATTGCATTGCGTATTAAATCTATGTCATCTTTTGCTCTTCTAATACGTTCCCATTTTTTGTTTTCTTTGAACTTGCTGTAAACGTATGCGCCTATCATGATCCCGAACAGGACGAGATAAAACGCTAGTCCTGAATAGAATGAAGAGTCTTCCGAACCACCCATCTACTTTCCTTCCTTATCTTTCTGCTCCCGGATTTGTTTGATGTATTCCTGCATAGATTTGTACCAGAAAGTGACTCGCTCGGCGAAGGCGCGGGCTTTGACGTCATTGCTGACGGGGGAGTGTAGCAGGGTGGCCAGTGCCTCTAAGTCTTTGGCCATGGCGTCAATGGCCTTTTCCTCGGGGGGATGGTCGGGCCGGATCGACGAGGCCGGGCCCTCCAAATAGCCGTGACGTGTCAGCCAGTGGGCAATGGCTTGGACAGTATCAGGTCCACATACGCCCTGTTTCGCAAACGTATGCACCGTGGACCGGGAAATAATGATATCCCGCGCAATTTCCCCTCCCTTGCGCTTTTCAATCGCGCAAAGTAGCGCAAGACGTACTGTTTCTTTCCACTCGCTGTGTTTCATGGTTGTATTTTACCTTCCTCTAAGGTGTTACTCAAGAAATTTTTATCAAATGTGCTGTACTATTGCAAAAAATGCCTTTATATTACGATTTATTTATGTTTTAATAAAGCACTATATGGCAAATTTTAACATAACGTGCCGCAACGGGATGTTGAGATGTGAAACGCAACGTAGAACTCGGAATGAGAAAGTAAGATGATGGTTGATAAGGCGAAAGCATTGTCGAAGCAGATGTGTTCTGAGCGGACGCTCACGTCGGAACAGGAGTTTTTCCTGTCGGCCATATGATGGATACCGGCACCAAGTTGCGGTGCATTGAGAACGTTGATGATGGTCTTGGATGAGTCCGAGACTTGCACCTGAACAAGGTCACGCCATACAATCCTCGCGCCGAACAGCATTTTTTCGGCCTGATATCGAAGGCGGAAAGTGGTTCCCTGAATTGTGACGGAAATCTTTCTCACCGGATGGCCGTGGCCGTGACAATCACAATGTCTCGGAATTCTTGTTCCGTCAGGTCCCAGTGCTCACAGGCGCTCCAACCGGCGATATGGCAGGGCGAGAAGGACCGCACGGCAATGGTCCACGCGTCTGCACACCAGTCGGAAGGTTCAACAGCCCTGAGCGGTACGGTAGCATAAAGCCCTCGGCGTATAAGGACAAGCCAACCCTTTTGCGCAAGGTGAGCGACCAGTTGCCTTGCCTGAACCCGGTCCATACCGAGTACGCGTTCGGCATCATCAATGCTGAAGGGACCGGTTGTGTTCCTATGCAGTGTTTCAAGACGCTTACGGGTTTCAACTTCAAGCCCTTTGCGCGAAGCACAGTTTGGTATACGTGATTTCGCTTTATCACGCCTTCTGTAAACTATTTACAGATAAACTAGAACATTTCCCCGCAAGATATGCAAGAGACTACGGTAGGAGATTTCTGTAGGAGATTTCTGACGGAATGCTTATTGTTGCCAGACGGACGAGGTAGCCTGCACAATAGGATGACACAGGAGAACGTGTTTATGCCTAATGATGTGGTGTTAGTCGTACCTTCAAGTGTGGACAGTATATCCGATATTTCCAAGTCGCCATAGACAATAATTGTCAAGTGCAGTTCAAGAAATTGCTGGTTCAACTCCAGTCACCCCGACCATTTTCTTTTTCCACCTTATTCCTGAACCCAGGGGATCTCCATTTCTTTACAGGGAATAATCCGCACCGGTCCCAACAATCCCGAGGGCGGCAGGGGTTCAAATCCGATCAGTCCCAAGGCCCTTCCAGCGGGTGGGTGCAGCGCGGTGCCGTACCGGGGTTGGAGTTCCGGAGCGATATCGGGGAAGGCCTCGAGCCCGGATACCCGGTTGATCAGGGTGTTGGTGACATCCACTTCCAGGGTGTTTCCCCCAGGTTGGGCGGTTCCGGTGATCTCGAATTCCTGACCCGGCCGCCAGTGGATACCGACCTCCTTGCCGTTCAGCCGTATTCCGGCGACCGTGCCGACATCGCCGAGAGTAAGGAATAGGCGGATATCCTCATCCCAGTATTCCGCGGGCAATTCGAAATCGAGGGTATAGCGGCCTGTGCCGCTGAAGTGGCGCAATTCGGGGAGGTCCGTCCAGGAGGGCAACGAGGACCAGGCATACTGTCGGGCGGGCGCGTCGACACCTTCGAAACGCACCTTCCAGTTGCCATTGATTTTGTAGGCCGCTGGCAGGCCCGCAACCGTCACCGATCTTTCCCGCAACGCGGCGCCGTCAAAGATTTCATAGGGGTAAACCCCGTTATCCCTTGCTTCTGCCCGAAAACTATTCCGGCCGGCTCTTGTCACTTCAGAAAAACCGCTCCGTGTCATGTGCGGCGGTTCGTCAGCGGTGTCCGTCTGCTCGAAGCAGAGAATGTGGGAATCATAAGGCGCCAGGGTCAGAGGGATGCGGGTATAGCCGCCTTCACGCCGATACTGGTGCCGCGGCCGCCGCGCGCCGGAGTGGGGATCCCAGTCGTAGGGTTGTCCCTCTGGTTCCCAAATTCCTCTGGTTCCCAAATTCCATTTGGGAACCCCCTCTTTCTTGAAATTCCATTTCCTCTTCGCCGCGACATCCTCTGTGCCTTCAATTTCAGACTTCCTGATCCCGACAGGGTTCTTTAATGCTATTTCGGAATCCAGGTACGCACTTTTTGAAGTTATATTCGCATAGGACCGCAAGAAAGGGACAGACAACGAAATAGCCGATAACAGTAAAGGGCCTCTATTCTTCGTTAGTCATGGCTATTTCGTCATCAGTCCCTTTTTGCTCCGTCTTTATGTTTGTTTACCCGTGCCATACGCATTTCTGACGAGATCAGGAAGTCTGAATTTACACGCACTCCCTTGAACGTATACAAACCATTCCACTACTCTATCCTCATGCGTTTCCGGTCCACCTTGGTCGAATCCGAAGACATTTACTTTCTCACTGCCACCCTAGTAAACGGACTGCCCGTGATCATCGGCGAGGTAACCAGTTGGAACAGGAGTAACACATGCCGTCTGTAAATTCATCAAGGCGTTTACGCAGTTACATCGCCCTGGGCGCCCCGGCGACACGGTGTCCCTGTGACGGCACGGAATCCGCGTTGCGGGTCGAATATGGATTCACACCCCGCTGGTACCATCAGCGGCTGGGGATTGACTTCTCGGAACGCTGGCACCGGGACCCCCTGTACCGGCATGAAAGTCTGCTACGCATGCGGGCGGAACTCGATCGCGCCTTTCCGGGCATGATGACGGGCAGCGGCCCGGTCCCGCTTACGGCGGGCTTGGACGGCGTGCATGGCGCGCTCCTGATGGCCATGGTATTTGGCGTCACGCTGGAATATTACCCGGATAACTGGCCGGCTGCGAGGCACGAGTACCTGACGCCGGAGGCGATCGTCAAACTGGAGCCGCCGGACTTGATGAATACGCCCGTCTTCGTCCAGTTGTTCGAGCAGATGGATGTGATCGAACTGTCTTTCGGCCGCATTGAAGGTTATTTGAACTGGCAGGGGGTGCTGAATACGGCCTATCGGCTCCGGGGCCCCGAAATCCTGGCCGACATGCTGCTGTATCCGGAAATGGCACACCATCTGTTTCAGGTGATTGCCGAGACCATGATTGCCGGGATGCGCCTGGTGTATATACGACAGGAGGAGACCGGCGTTGTCGTAAGGCATGCTACGGTCAGCAATTGCCTGGTGAACATGGTGTCACCGGAACTGTACCGGGAACAGCTGCTCCCCTGGGACCAGCATATCGCCGCTGCCTTTCCGGCCTTCGGCATTCATAACTGTGCCTGGAATGTGGATCCATATATTGAAGACTACGCTGCCGTGCGGTCCCTGGGCTACATTGACATGGGGATCATGTCCGACCTCGCCCGGGCAAAACAGTTGTGCCCCGATGCCCGGCGGGCGGTCATGTACACGCCCACGGATCTGGCCAACAAAAGCCACGAAGAACTGCGTGCCGATATCCGGCGCATTGCCCGCGAACTCGCCCCGTGCGATATCGTCATGGCGGATATTGACGCGGAAGTGCCGGACAGCAGAGTGTCGGAATTTGACGGGATCGTGCGAGATATTCTGGGGCATTCCACCACAAATGTTGAATCGAGCCCGACGATTTAAGGAAGAATTATTTCCAGCGAAGAGAAGTAGCGCCTGAAGCGTCGGACATCACGGGTTGCCATAGATATGAATCCAGCATGACGGCCATCGTCAGCGCTTCCGGGTGAGACTTAGAATTTGGCAACTGGTTCCCAAATTCCTATTTGGGAACCTCCCCTCTCTTGAAATTCTATTTCCTGTCTTAAAGTAGACTTTGATTATTTTTACTCCTGTGCGTTACAGCAGCAGCGTATCAAGATCTTCCGTGAAAAGTGTTGCGACTCCAGGAGCCACTGTTTTAATACTGTCCGCTTCCTTGCGTTTCCTGCATAGCACATAGGATTCCGTTTTGTATCTATGCATTCCGGCCGCCAAGCGCTGCAGGGGCCGTGCCATTTGCGGAAGGGGTGTGCGGGTTGCTTTCGCCTCGATAAGCGCAATACGGTCCCCGCCCAGAGGTACAATAAAATCCACTTCAAGCCCCTGCTGGTCCCGAAAATAGTAAAGTGCCTTGTTCTTGCCCCAGTGTAGTTGGCGCTTCAAAATTTCCGATGCTACGAAGCCTTCAAAAATCGGTCCTAAAAAGACAGAAGATTCCAGCGCTTTCTCCGTGTCCAGTCCCAGCAGATGACATGCGAGGCCGGAGTCGGCAAAATAAACACGGGGTGATTTGAGGAGTCGTTTCCCAAAGTTCTCAAAAAAAGGCTGAATTAACACTATTTGACCGGTAATTTCAAGAATATTCAACCATTCCGTGATCGCGGGAACCGACATGCCCAAGGGCGCTGCGATATCGGTTTTATTCAGCAACTGTCCTGTTCTGCTTGCCAGTAATGCAATGAACCGACGAAAGGTAGTGAGGTCGCGTATGGCGCTGATGCTGCGCACGTCCCGTTCAAGGTACGTTTGTACATAGGACCGAAACCACAGGTCCGCCACAGCGGTTTTTTCAATGACTTCCGGGAAACCGCCTCGAAACAGGGAAACACGCGGCGTTTCCTGCGTTGAAAAGGGCCACAGTTGGAATACTGCGGCACGGCCACTCATGGACTCCGTGACACCGTGCATCACGGGCGCTTCTTGAGAACCCGTGAGGAGCCAGCGCCCGTATACCTTGGGATGCCTGTCTATACGGGCGCGAATATAACTGAACAATTCCGGTGTATGCTGCACTTCATCCAAAATAACCGTGCCATCAAAACTATCGAGAAAGCCTTGCGGGTCCGCACGTACCCGTGCAATCACATCGGGTTCCTCAAGCAAGACATAGTGCGCCTTTGGGAACAAATGGCGAAGCAGGGTCGTCTTGCCCGAGCGGCGAGGACCGGTCAGAACAATGGCAGAAAAGACGGTTACTGCCTGTATTAATTGGTTTTCCAACGTTCTTGTAATGTATTTCATGATGATATATTAAAGGTATCAGTTTAGGAATCTCAAGTTTTATTCCTTGGACAACAGTGGCAACATGTATATCAGATGGAAACAAACGCTAAAAAATTACCTGCAAAAATACGGTTACACGCTGCTCTTTTTTTACCGTCATCGCCTGACTGTTGTTGTTTCAGGTGGTTTCAGGCATCCTCCGAGAGGAGAGATGCCGTATATCCGCAGCGCGGTCGCTGATTTCCTCGCGGGTGATGCCCGCGGCCGCGTACATGGCGAAGATGTTTTCGTCCGGCGTTTCCGGAGGTACGGCATGGGACGCCGCCAGAATGTAGCCGCCGCCATCGCGGGTCATGCCCTCAATCAGTTCCACGGTCGCCCGATATACCTCAGTGGCGGAACCATTGGGGAGCAGATTCTGAGTGTCGACGCCGCCCATGAACGCCAGCCGGTCGCCGTATTCCCGTTTCAGTTCAACGGGATTCATGCCGGGGCAATTGCATTGGACCGGGTTGAGCACGTCGATGCCGATCTCGATCAGGTCGGGTATGATGGCGGCCAACGCGCCGCAACAGTGATAGGCTACGGGCAGGCCGGACGCTTTTCCCACATCCGCGATTCGTTTTAAGTGCGGCTTGATGAGGTCCCGCCAGGTGACGGGGTTCATGATCAGTGCCTGTTGACCCGCCACGTCATCACCGGTCCAGAGCCAGTCCAGGGGGAAGCGGGCGCAGGCCTCTTCCGACAGGCGCACCGAAAAATCCGCGCATCGCGCCAGCATCACAGCAGCCAGTTCAGGATCCATGGCAAGGTCCAGTGCGGCGGATTCCAGGCCGCGAATGCGCGCGTACATTTCAAAAATGCAGGGTGACACGTCACAGCCGATATAGTACTTTTCCGCCGCGCGCACGACAGGTCCCATCAGGGCGAGCAGGGATTCAACCTCCTGCCAGGGAAATGCATAGGCCAGGCAGGCGTCACGGTCCGCATGTGCTAAGGGTGAGTTTACAATCTGGTTGAATTCCCCCTCTCGCCGCCAGGTGATGCCCCATACGTCCGTGTGGCATTCCCCTTCGCGTTCGTGGACAATGCCTTCCATGGCGTAATTGTTGTTCACCCAGGTCTGCCGGATATCGTCCCCCAGGGCATCGGACAACCGTGTCGGTGGTATTTCCAGCACCGAGGCAAGCCGTCTCGCTGTTGATGGATGAAACCACATGAATACCGGTATCCGGTCCACGGGTTCGCGGTTCAAGGCTTTGTGCACACGCTCTTTTGAGTTCATGGCAGATCTATCACGACCGATGCTGCCGTTCGTGTGCGCGCCGTGCCCGCTCTACCTTTTCAATATCATTTCTGATGTCAACTAACGCTGATAGACGTTCCTGCGGAGTTTTCGACTGCCAATAGTCCAAGTCCCACTGCTCGGCATCATCGAAATTTGAGGCGCGATGCGTGACGATTCTGCTTCTTCTTTCCTTCGCCCGCTGCTGTCGTGCCTCTTCTTTTTCCTGCTCTAAAGCATTCTTCATTTGCGACTCCTTTTTCCCAACGCGCCAGTCCCCATTTTCTCTGCGATGGAAATAACCAGCCCAAAACTATGCTATCATACTTGTGCAGGTTATGCGTTCTTCTTAATCATATCAGCAATGCCTTCAACAAAAAAAAGCAACGAAGTTACGAGCGAACCACCCCGACGCATCGGGGTTTATTTTGGAAGAAACGTGGTCATGATTTTCGAGTACGAGAGGAATACGATTGCGTATCAGCCGACTACTATTCATCGTCATTGCGAGGTACGAAGCAATCTGGTTTACACCAAGTCCGTTTCACGATGAGATTACTTCGTGCCTCGCAACGACGAGGTAAAGATTTTATCCTCTCGTTCCTAAATTCCATTTGGGAACGCAATCTCTCTTGAAATTCTATTTCCCTTTTCACATCGTTTAAGCCGATGTATTCCGGCGCCCGACCATGGTTGCGAAGTAGAACTTCGCGAACAAGTGCGTTCCCAAGTACAACTTGGGAACGAGTTTCCAATATGTTACAGGATGCGTTTCTTAGGAGTTATAGCAATCAGGGAGAAGTTTCAGGAAAAAATGCGCTACGAAGGAACCGTATACAGGCCGCCCAGCGAGGCGGGCTCTTTAATCATCCAGGCGACCATCGGTTGTCCACACAACGCATGCGCTTTCTGTTGCATGTACCGGGACAAACGTTTCCGGGCGCGCCCAACGGCGGAAATCATTGAGGATCTGGACCTGGCCGTGGCGGCTTACGGTCCCGGGGTGCGTACAATGTTTCTGGCCGACGGCAATTCCGCTGTGCTGAGCACGGACCGACTTGTGGCGATCGGCGAAGCCGCCCGCATACGGTTTCCGAAACTCGAACGCATTACGGTTTACGGCTCGGCGAAATTCCTGGCAAAGAAATCAAAGGAGGAGTGGCGGGCCGTCGTAAAGGCGGGTATCACGCGCATCCATTCAGGCCTGGAATCGGGTGACCCGGCAACACTCACCTCCATCACTAAAGGGGTGACCCCGGAAGAAGCGGTGTTGGCCTATCGGCATGTACTGGAAGCGGGCATTGAACTTTCCGTCTATCTCATGATCGGCGTGGCGGGGTTGGAACGGTGGCGCGAGCACGCCCTGGGCAGCGCGGCGGTGCTTAACCAGGCGCCGCCTCACTTTGTACGTCTGCGCACCTATGTGCCCATGCCGGGTACCCCGTGGTATGAGCGTTGGCGCGAGGGACGGTTGACCCTGCTTTCGGCCTATGACGCATTGCGGGAAACCCGCCTGCTTATTGAACAGTTGACCGGTCCCACCATGCTCCTTTCCGACCATGTCAGTAATTTCTTAAATGTGGGCGGCCGGCTTCCGGAAGACAGGGATTCGATGTTGGCGTTTATTGACGAGGCGTTAGACTGGCCTCCGGATCGTTTCCGGCCGCCCACGGAGGAACTCATTGGCATAGGGCTTTGACATGGCAATTATTCCCAGCCGGGAATGCATCTTCTGGCAAGACGCATTCCCGGCGATGAGGTAGTCTCAATTTATATCGGCGAAGGCGCCGATAATATCGCCCAGGCTGGGCAATACCGGTTGTTTGGCGCCCTGATCCATTGCCGCCAGGGCGGCGTTCGGCGCGGGCGCCACATAGGGAACCCAGTCCACATGACCGTCCATAAACAGCACGTTACAGCCTGAGGGTACATGGTTGAAGAAGGGAATGGCGCCGCTGTTTCCGAACAAGTCCATCATGGCGAAGATGGAACTCTGTGCCATACTGGTGCTGCGGGCGTTGTTTACATCGGTGATTAAAAAGCGTTCATTGCCTTCTTTCAGGCGATATATGCAGGTGCCGCCGCCGTTGCCCAAATCTCCCAAAACGGGAAGGGGCTCAAGTTCCAGATCGTTATTGGCGATATTGAACAGGGCGATTCCGGCGGGGGCGCTGTTATAAGACCCAGAACCCGAGGCATAGTCAATTACCTCTTTGAGCACCGCATCTGCAGCTGCGCCAACCTGGGCTGCGATATACCCGTCCGCGGGGGCGGAAAAGCCTATCGCTGCCGCGCCGCCCGCAACCCAGGGGAATTCACTGATCTCCACCGGCGGCACATCGGAACGCCCGAGACGATCGAATATGAATCCCGTGTACAGGTAGCTGAAGTCGACGATTTTATCCGTTTGACGAGGATGCCAGAAGTTCCAATCGCCAGTGGCGTCTTTCAGGTTACTCATGTCGTCCTGCGGATCGGAAGGACAAATCAAGATGGCTGGATCGCTGTTGTAATTGGGGTACCAGCAGGATATCATGGGGCCCAGGACAAAGTCGGCCATGTTAAGCACCTGCGCAGCGGAGCCCGGCCAATTGGTTATGTGCATGTTGGTGGTTTGGAAGGGGGGCCAGTAGTCTTTTTGTTCGTCGGCATACATCTTGAAAATGATGCCCCATTGCTTGAGATTGTTCTGGCAGGATTTGCGCCGTGCGGCTTCACGGGCTCGGGCAAGCGCGGGCAGCAGGATCGCCGCCAAGATGCCGATGATGGCGATGACAACCAGCAATTCGATAAGCGTGAATCCGTTTCTTTTCATGTGGCCTGTTCTTTCCGCTTATGCAAGCGTTGTTGAAATACACGAACGTTTTTTCTTTGCCGGCGCCGCTATCGAATCCGCCTGTTTGACTAAGCCGAGGCGGTTCTGGTTTTCATTTTCTTCACTGGGGAGTGGATTGCCGCGATGTATACCGCGTCGTCGGTGGGGAAGCAACGCAAAGTGTTCCTGATTGGGGATATTCAAGACGGATGTTGTCTTTTTATCCGTAGTAGCGGCAGGGCGGGAGGTGCAGGTAGGCGCGGACAGGATGATTTTGGAACAATCGTGTATGAGGCTTGTGGCAACGCCGTAAACGATGATAATAAGTATGTTGTTCAAACTTTAGTGTGCCGGGCTTGGCGTATTAAGCCTTCGTCTCGTTTGTATATTTGGCACGCTGAAGCGTGAACAACATACAAATAGTTGGAGCGGTTCACTTCGCCAGGTAAGGCCGGAGCGCTTCGCTCCAGCGATGATAACCTTCATCACTCAGGTGGAGCCTGTCTTCGAGATAACACTCGGGCAAAGGCAGTCCATCTGTTCCAAGAAGGAGATGGGCAAAGTCGAGGAATATCACGTTTTCCTTAGACTTTAGCTGTTCCGCTATCAGTGCGTTGGACTTCTGCATGACGGGATAAAGTTCCCACCGGGAACCACTGGGTTTGGTGCCCAGCACGATAATGCGGCTTTGGGGCGCGACGGCACGGAGACTGTCCACGGCGGCCACGCAATCCTGAGCGGTTTGTTCCGCTGATTTCCCGTGGGCGATGTCATTATCTCCGGAGTACAGCACGATTGCATCCGGTTTGTGCGTTCCGATGATTTCGCCTGCGAACAGGGAGACATCCGAAAAGGCGGAACCCCCAAAACCCCGGTTCAGGACGGGAATGTCGGGGAAGCATTTTTTGACATCCCACATGCGTGCGGTGGAACTGCCGGTGAAAAGCACACCGCCGGAAAGCGGGGAGCCGGCCGCATCTTCCTCCATAAAACGCAGCATGTCTTTCCAATACGTGTTGGCTTCTTTTTCAGCCTGGTGTTTATCGCCGGATTCACCTGCATCCGAAACATAGTTCAGATAGTCCCGCACCAGTTCGTCCATCAAGGGAAACAGGTCGATGCCTTGGGCCTTGAGCGTGTCCATTTCCACCCGGGCCTTTTCGTAGTTCTTTGCCTCCAGCACTGCGGAAAACACCGGCCCGAATTGATCGCCATAGGCGGGGTCCATCGTCACTGCGGTGTTGACCGCCCGGAGGGCTTCCTCCGTGTTGTGTTTCGCGATGTGCACCACGGCAAGCAGGCCGTAGGCGCCTGCGGCAGGCGCGCTGGTCCCGGCGAGATAACGCTGAATGCCAGCCATGGCCTCGTCAAATCTGCGCAGAATCACCAGGTTGAACACACGTGACGTATGAGCGTCGTCCATGCGCGTGTCCGCCTGCACCGCTTCTTCAAGCGCTGTCACGGCCTCTTCATACTTCCCGCGGCTTTGGGCCAACAGACCGTGCCGGTAAGCGCGCACCGCCTTTACGCTATTGCTTGTTTCAGCACCGTTTTCCAGGTCGCGCAGCAGGTGCTGGAGCATGTTGCCATATTCCGGGTCTTGATCTCCCGCGCGTTTCAGCGCTTCCAGTGCGGCGGGCCGGTTGTCCCCAGCGGCGAGGTCAAGGCCGTATTCAAGGTTGGCGAGGGTGTTGCCTGGATTCAATTCCACGGCCTTGGCGAAAGCGTTTTGTGCTTCTTCTTCCTGACCGTTGCGCCGCGCGTCAAAGCCTTCCCACAGGGCGCGGATAGAGGCGGCCGCCTGCTGCGCGCCGCTCTTGGAGACAACGGCGTCGAGCAGGCTGCCGTATATCTTGCGCGCCCTGGGATCCTTCTCAAAGAGCAGGTTCAGGGTCTTTTCAACCAGGTCGGGCCGGTCATGCTCGGCCTGGATCAGGGCCATGTGCGCGTAGGCGTCCACATCCGGCCGGTCGTTTATGGCGAGATAGTGCCGGAGCGCTTCTTCCGCCTTGTCATACAAGTCCCGTTCCGTCAGGACGTAGCCCAGCATCAGCTGTGCTTCCGACAACTGTGGATCCAGTTGCAACGCCTGCTGGAGATACTGTTCCGCCTGTTCCATCTCCTTGCGGCCAAGGGCGAACAGGCTGTTTCTGTACGCGGTGACCGCCGCCAGTTTTGAGGTGGAATCTTCATTGTTTTCCAGCGCCTTGATCAGGCTGGCCAGCATGTCCTGATAAGACGAGTCCAGTTCCGAAACCTTTTTCAGCGCGGTCGCCGCGGACGCAGTGTCGCCTTCCGCGGCCAGTTGCAGGCCGAGTTCAAGGTTGGCGTATGCGTTTTCGGGGTCTTCGTTTACGGCAAGGGAAAAGGCGTCGCGCGCCTCGTCAGTCCGTCCCTGGCCGCGCAATTCAAAACCCTTCCAGAAGGCGCGGATGGAGGCGGCCGTTCGCGGAAGGTCGCCGCCGGATTGCGCGGCATCCAGCAGTCTTCCGTAGACCTTCTGTGCGCTCGGAGAGCTTTCAAAGAGTTTCTGAAGCGCCGCCTCCACTTCCTTGGGCCGGTTATTTTCCGCATGCATCAGCGCAGTGTTCGCGAAAGCGTCCACATCCGGGCTGTCGTTCATGCTCAGGTAATTGTTCAACGCCTCGTCCGCCTGGGCCAATTGTCCGTGCTTGGTGAGCACATAACCGAGCATCAGTTGGGCTGCGGCAAGCCCCGGGTCACGGTCTGAGGCCGCCCGGAGCAACCTTTCCGCAGTGTCAGGCTCGTTGGACGCCAAGGCCATCAGGGCCTTGCGATAGGCGTTGACCGCGTCCAATTTTGCCGGAACATCTTTTCCGGTATCGAGGCTGTCTATGAGGCTTTTGAGCATGTCGCGGTAGGCATTGTCGGCGTCGGCTACGCGAAGCAACGCCTGCCTCGCTTCCTTGTAATCCTGTACGGCCGCCAGTTCCAGGCCCAGTTCAAAGTTCGCTATCGTGTGTTGAGGATCCAGTTCCGCCGCTTGTTTGAAGGCTTGACGCATGTAAGCGGCCTGCCCGTTGTCCCGGAAACCGTATCCTTCCCAAAGGCGCCGGATGGCCGCCGCTTTTCCGGCAATGTCGCTCCCGGACGCTATCGCCTGGCGGAGGTTGCCGTATATCTCCCTCGCGAAGGAACTCTCGTTGAAGATGCCGTCAAGTACTTCGAGGGCGGGCGCAGGGCGGCCCTTGAGCGCCAGTTCCGTGGCAAGATCGCCGAAAGCCTGCATGGCATGATGATCGAGATCGCCTTCATTGCGAGATTTGCCGGGGGTGACCTTGTCCCAGTTTTCAAAAAGCGCCTGCATGGTGTCCGGAAGGGGGGCGTCGGACGGCTCCATCCGATACACATAGATCTCGCGGACGGAGGGGTAAAAGCGGCGTTCAAAGGGAATAGACCAGCGTTTCAGGCATTCTTCAAAGGCGGTTGGCGGACCGGGCTCGAAATAATCCATAACGATGACCGCCCAAACCCGGGGCGGAGGACCGGAAGCACAATGACGGGGGAACATGCCCAGGCCCAGGGCCGCCTGCGCCGCGAGCAACGGCGCTTTGTCCGCCGCTGCTACCGGTACTGGCAGCGGGCCGGGGGTCATATGCTTGAGGTTGTGGGTGAACACATCCCGCCAGAGCAGATTTTCCACCAGGACCACGTCATTTTCCCTGACCTGTTCATGTAAGAGCAGCCCGGCTGAACGCCAGTCGGTGCGTTGCGGGCCCGGCTGCAGCCAGGCCCATTGAAGGAGCATGAGCCCGGACAGAACAAGCACGGCAACAATCCGCCCCCCCTGTGTTTTCAGTCCTTCAACCGCCCCGCCTAGAAGCAGGTACAACGCCAGCGTGCAGTGGACCGTGTAACGGGGGAACATACAAGGCCGCACCAGCCAGGATACGGCAAACAGCATCAACGGCGGGAGCAGCAGCCATACCAGTAGCAACAGGCTGTATTCCTTTTTTCGGGGCAGGACCTGCTCTTTTTCGCGCCGCAGGAACAACGCAAGATATACCAGTCCTGCAATCAGAAGTCCCGCAAAAAGCACGTCAATGCCCAGGCGGAATACTCCCAGTTTCAGCGCGAATTCTCCTAATCGAAACTGCCAGTGAAAGGCCGAAATATCATCGAAAAACAGGTCGGCAAAGAGGGTGGATAACGACGGCGGCGCTATCCAGTCCGTGGTGGTGTTTTGCGGCCAGAAGCGTACCAAGGAAAGGTAAAGAACGGTTGGGGCGAACAAGAGACACTGGAGCAGGGTCCAACGGATAAAAAAGGAGCGGCGCGAAAAGAAGCGCAACAGCAGAAAGCCGCCCAGCGCCGCCGGAACCAGACCTGCGAAGGGGTGGGTCCAATATAACAGGAAGGATGCGGCTCCGTGCAGTGCCCACAGGGACAGCCGGGATTTTTCCAGCAGCCGGACGAAGGTCCATGCCACGACAGCGGCAAGGAAAATGAACACCACATACATGCGGATGCTTTGGGAGTGATGGATATGGGTGGGGGACACAGCCAGCAGCGCTGCAGCCGTCAGGCCGGCCCAAGTGCCGAATAGGCGCCTGCCAAGGGCATAGAGCAAGGGAATTGTGGCGATACCGATGGCGATGCTCATCAGCCGTAAACTGAGCACCGAATCATGCACATAGTGGGTCCACAGGTACTCCAGCGTGTAATAAAAGGGCAGGGTAAGCGGATCCAATGTGCGGTTCAAAACCAGGAAGTCATACAGGGACGGCGCGTTGAGATACACGTGGCTTGTGTATTCGTCCCACCACAGGGATTCTTTCCCGATGCCGGCGAGACGGAGCACGAGGGCCAATGCCATCATAAGAGCGAGGCTGGCGAATACGATGATAGATTTTCGTTGCGGGTTAGTGTTCATGAGGCAATCATAGCCTAACGTGCTCGTTGCCGGCAATCCCTGACCCCATGAACGCCGTGAACGACTCGCGAATGACTGACGGAACTCCGTGAAGGGCTCACGGAAGGGTAGACGAATCCTGTGGGTAATAATAGTACGTGTTAGCCCCGTTATGAGCAGGGGTTCTGGGGCCGGTAGGACGTGTAAGACCGGTAGGACGCACAGGACCGCGAGTAAACGGGATTTCAGGGAGGGCATGCAGGTAATCGGGTTTATGGGGACTCTTTTGTTCTGGGGAGCATCTGTTTGTCACAGGGCGCGTGACTGGACGGCGTCCTACAGGTCCTACCGGTCCTACTTGTCCTACCCGAGCCTTTCGTAAATGGGGTCTGTAGGACGCGTAGGGCCGGCAGGACGCATAGGACAAGGGATAACACGGGTGTTCATGGCAGATGTGGGCAGGGACTGCATGCCTGAAACGATACTATTTTTCAGGACTCTTTTCCCTTGCCGCGCTCAATTTGTTGCGTACGTCCTGCCAGTCAGGTCGCTCGAGAAGCACTTGCTGGTATTCCTTTGCGGCGGCGGCGGCATCGCCGGATTCGAGGCGCATGTCGCCGAGCAGCACGCGCGCACGCAGGTTGCCGGGTTCCATGCGCAAGGCGGCTTCCAGGGACTCGACAGCCTTGCTAGTCTCCTTTTCCCGGGCGTACAGACGGCCGAGGTTGAGCAGGATATTCGGATCATTGGGCTCGAGTTGGCGTGCCCGCCCGTAGGCCTCGATGGCCTCCGCGTTTCGCCCGGAACGTGTGAGCAGGTCGCCGAGATTGTTCCAGGCCAGGCCGAATTCCGGATAGAGTTCAATCGCTTTACCGTAATTGTTCTCCGCTTCATCAGTGCGGCCCCGGGCGCTCAAAGCGTCGGCTAACCCGGCATACAAGCCGGCATCTTCAGGGAGACGCGTCAAGGCCTGTTCAAAGCGTTCCAAGGCCTCAGCGGCAAGACCGCGGCGCATGAGCAGGAACCCGTATTGGCGCAGGGCCGTGGCGTGTTCCGGGCTGAGGGCCAGGGCGCGTTCATAATGGGACTGCGCTTCATCCAGGGAACCTTCCGCGGTCAGCACGTCGCCCAGACCCACGTGGGCGTCCGCATCATCCGGGGAAGCGACCAGGGTGCGCTCGAACAGCTCTTTCGCCTCGCTTTCTCGTTTCATCTGCACCAGCAGGAAGCCCAGGTTCTTGGGGGTGTTCGGGTTTTCGGGGTCCAGTTCCATTGCGCGGCGGTAATGGTGCAATGATGTTTCAAGGTCGCCAGCGGCTCGAAGCAGGCCCGCAAGGTTATGATGGGCAAGGGCCAGGGATTCATCCGCTTCGATGGCTTTGCGGAACTGGTCCATGGCCTCGTCGGTCTGTCCTTCGTTTTCAAGCAGCAATCCGAGATTCAGATGGGAGGGCGCGTGATCGGGGTTGATGACCAGCACTTCCCGGAACTTGCTAACCGCTTCCGGAACGCGTCCCGTGGCACCGTATACGTAGCCCAGGTTGAACAGGGTATCCGGATTGGCCGCATCCAGTAAAAAGGCGCGCTGCAACCAGGCTTCGGCCTCGTCGTTCCTGCCCGACAAGGCGAGCGTGAAGGCGAGGTTGTTCATGGCGTTCAGATAGCCCGGCTCCAGTAGCAGGGCGCGGCGGTAGGCGGCTATTGCCTCGTCATAGCGACGCGCACCGGTGAGGGCGCGCCCATGGTCGTAATGGAGCGTGGCATCCTCGCTGTGGCGCTGAAGCAGGTCTTCAAACACAGGTACGGCTTCGGCATGGCGCCGTGCGTCGATCAGGGCAATGCCGAGACTGGTGCGTGCCTTGTCATCGTCAGGATGTTTGTCCAGGAAGCGCGTGTAGTTCTGAATCGCCTCCTCAAAGCGGCCCAGCGCGTGTTGAGCGAGGGCGAGATTGTTCCAGGTCCGAGGAATGTCGGGGGCGAGGGTCTCCGACATCTCAAGGGCGGCAGTGGCTTCTTCAAAGCGTCCCAGTGCATGGAGGGCGAGGCCCCGTTCATACTGCAGTTCCGCATCTTCCGGCGTTTGCGCAAGGGCGGCGTCCAGGCAGGCCAGCGCGGCGGGCGCGTCTCCCCAGGAACGGAGGATGGGCCCGGCGCTGCGGTTCGCTGCATAATGGTCGGGGGCAAGGCGCAGCGCTTCGTTGAAATGGCGCATCGCGTCTATTTCCATCCCTTGTCGCTGACGTATGAGGCCGAGGTTGTAATGGGTTTCAGGGTCGCCCGGCAGCATCCGTTCCGCCGTCAGAATGTGGGGTAGCGCTTCGTCCAATTCGTCGGCGTTGATATACAGGAGGCCGAGTTCAAAATGCGCTTTCCCGTGATTTGGTTCCAGGTTCAGAACCTGCAGAAAGCGTTTTTCCGCGCCCGGCGCGTCGCCCAGTGACTCCAGAGCGCAACCGTGATTGTACAGGGTGTCCGGCGCCTCCGGCAGCAATTCGAAAGCGCGGTCGAAAGCCTCTTGGGCAGGTGCTTCTCTACCAAGGCGTCCAAGACACAGGCCGAGGTTTGAGTAGACTTCGGCATAGTCGGGGTCTATGCGCAAGGTGGACTCAAAGTGCGCCACCGCCTCTTCGTATCGGCGCAGCTGCATCAGTGCCAGACCGGCATTATAGTGGAACTCCGGATTGCCCTCATTGGTTTTAAGGGCAGCCTCTAGATGCTGGAGCCCTTCCGTGTAATGGCCCTGGTCTTTCATTAGCAGGCCCAGGTTGAATTCAGCCATCCCATAGCCGGGCTGATATTCGAGCGCCTGATGCAACAGCGCTTCCGCGGCCAGCGAATCGCCCGCCTTCCGTTTCGCGACGGACAGATCCACCAGGGCCCGGACATGTCCCGGATTCAATGCAATGGTTTTTTTAAGGGCCTCCAACTGTCCATCCGGGTCTCCCTTGCGTTGGCGCGAACGGCTAAGGCCGTACCAGGCGTCCGCGTCATCCGGGGCGCGTTCCAGGCGGGTTTCAAAAGCGCGGACGGCTTCATCGTACCGCCCCAGTTCGTGCAGGGAAAGAGCGAGGTTGTAGTGAACCGTGTCGTAGTCCGGTTTGAGCATGAGCGCTTTTTCAAATTGTCCCAGTGCCATTTCAGCATGCCCGAGGTCGAAGAGCAACACCCCAAAATTATAGTGGCCGTAAGGATCGTCCGGATTGTTTTCCAGCCATCGTTCCAGGTCCGCCACGCCTTCTTCAAGCCGGTTTGTTTCGGTCCAGGCCTGGCGCCGTTCATCATGCCAGCGGGCCAGGTCGGGCGTGAAAGGGGCCCACTCTATGCGTGCCGCCGCGTAAAGGGAAACCAGCACAAGCAGCCACCCGGCAAAACGGCCGTAATGGCGCTGCCGGAGAAGCGTCAACATATGCCACAGACCGTATCCCCCGAATATCATCATGAAAGGAATAATAGAAACGCGATACCGTGCCGTGACATAGAAGGCTACGTAAATGGCCGTGTACAGGAGGATGCAGCCCAGGAGCAGAAGTGCGGCAGCGCGAGAACCTGTGCGTTGAACGGCCTTCGATGCGGCGGCGGATCGGCCGGGCCGCCTTGCGCTGAACATGGTCAACAGGCCGGTACAGAAAAGCGCCGCCGCAAGGGGAAATCCGGGAAGATAACGGAGCGTTCGCGAATGGCGCTTTTCATACCAGACAACCTTGTTCTCATCGATTTCCATGGGGCCCCAGAAATAGGCTGTTTTACGGAGAATCAGCTTTGCTGTCGCGCCTGGGTTGGCCCGGACATGGGCGATGGTTTTCCCCATGAAATGTTTTGCGAGCGCGCGGTAATTTCGCGGGGGGATACCCGAAGCTTCCGCGTAACGTTCGTACATTTTGGGAAACGCGAACAAAGTCCAGTCGCCGTCCTCGATAAACGCGCGCAGGTCGGGGGAGTCCGGGTTATAACCGGTGGACCAGGGATTATTGCAGTAATACAGCATGGCCGGGCCGTCGCCCGAAAGCACGGGAAACGCCCCGGACTGGTAATAATTGCGCGCCATGACGGGCGCGGTGGGAATCGCCGTGGCGACAAGAAGTATTCCCGTGTTCAATATCGCGGTAACGGGGCCCGAATGCCACAGCGTTTTGAGTGCGGGAAGGAGTACAAACAGCGGGAGAAATACCGCGAACTCGGTGCGTGTCAGCAGCAGGCATCCAAGCGTGAGTCCCAGCAGGGCGGCAGACCACAACGATTCCCGGGCAAGATAACGCGCGAGCAGGTCGGCCGAGGCCACCATCAGAAAAAGCCCCAGTGTCGTCTGGCCGAGATCCATTTCATAAAAAGGAAAAACAAAATAGAGTGACATGAGAAGCGCCGCAAAAAGGCCGGGCCCGTCACCCCATAGGCGGCGCGCGAAATCATATAGCAGCGCGATTGATAGAAGACCGAGCAATAGTTGAACCAGGCGCGGCGCGTCATAATTCATACCGAACACTTTGTAGACGGTGGCGAGAAACCAAGGGTAGGCGGGGGGATGCGGATAGGGCATCCAATCTTCAAAAGGATAGTTGCGTCCCGGGGGCGGCGTCCAGTCGCCGGTAACAATGGCGCGTCCCCAATAGTCTTTGAATTCGGCATCATGCATGGGGTGCGCGTAATCAGGGGCGTGGCGGTATTCAAAAAACACGCTGATGCGGATGATGGCCGCGAGAAGAAGTATCACCGCAAGCAGCGCGATCCGCACGCGCCGATTCATGTTATGTTCCGGAGAAGATAAAAAAGACACTGCAAAACCCTATCCAGGTCCAGGAATAAAAGCCGTCATCTATGACACCGCGTATTGTGAAGCAGAGCGAAGAAAGGAGTCAAATAGCGCCGGCGGCGCCGCGATGTATCACTCTGCAGCGCGCACTGAGGGGAGCGTCGGAATTTGTTCGCGGCCCGCAAAACAAGGCGCCGGAAAATTTTTTTGACAGAAGGTTGATTTTGGGGTTATGCGTCATGTATACTTCCGTCATTCTGATTGCAGCGTGTCCCGCAGAAATGCGGATGGAAGGCATGGGTGACCGTGCTTGACATTACGCTTTTCTGTGTGGTGTGCTTCTGTTCGTCCGCCGGATGTTCGGGCGGTAACACTTCCCTCCACACTCACACGGGCTAGTGCCGTGTGTCTTGGAAGAGATGGTTGAAAAGTTTAATCTGATTAGTTGAAATTGTGACGACAGATTGTGTATACTCTACACGATTTCAGGAACGGTTTTGGCATCATCACAGACGCTTGGACGGTTTGAAACATCAAACTTGAAATGAGGTTATGTGGTGTGATAAACTTTCCTTGCTTTTGGCAGTAAGCACCTCTTGGGGCTTGCTGCGGAAAGTATAAGGTCCAGTCACAAGGCAGGTCCTCCGACGAATTACTAAAGCGCTTTTTCAGGTGCTTGAAATTCCGAAGTTGTGCCGCTTGACAATGGTACGGGTTGGTTGGTATAATCAACCCTCGCGCCCCTCCTCTCGTGAGCGGGGCCACCGGGTACGCAGCAGCGTGCCGGACGTTTTTTGAAAATTGAATACGATGTACAACACACATGGTCGCTTGTGTACTGGGAATCGGGTTCGCCCTTTTCCCGGCCCATAACGACGTTAGATTTCCTTTGTGTTGTGATTCCAAAAAACAACATCATCGAGGAATCAAACTAGTCAACAACAACCGGAGTTCGCTCCGATTGTTCGAATTTTTTAATTCGGAGAGTTTGATCCTGGCTCAGAACGAACGCTGGCGGCAGGCCTCATACATGCAAGTCGAGCGATTAAAGCTCCTTCGGGAGTGTATAAAGCGGCGAACGGGTGAGTAACAGGTGGATGATCTGCCTCCCGGTGGGGGATAACGGCTGGAAACGGCCGCTAATACCGCATTCGGTTGGTGCGTTACGGCGCACCAAAGAAAGGCGCTTCACGGCGTCGCCGGGAGATGAGTCCGCCCCCCATTAGCTAGTTGGCGGGATAATAGCCCACCAAGGCTTCGATGGGTAGCCGAACTGAGAGGTTGATCGGCCACACTGGAACTGAGACACGGTCCAGACACCTACGGGTGGCAGCAGTAGGGAATATTGGGCAATG
>JAAYBJ010000107.1 GCA_012730105.1 Candidatus Hydrogenedentota bacterium | reverse complement strand
CCCACATCGCAGGTGATTATGCTGTTTTTTTGCTTGGAAAAGATCAGATCTGCATCCTGGATCCTGAGAAAAAGCGTATCGCCCTGATTGCCCGCGGATTTGGGCCGGTTGTCGCCAAACCGCCTCTCGACAACGCGGAATCACTGCCAGTCACCCCGGAGGAAATTCCACAGGAGGATGTTCAGACGGACGAAACCACCCCGGAGGAGATGGTTCAGGACAGTGTTCAGACAAACGAATCCACACCACAGGAGATGGAGGTTCTGTTACCTCGGGTCCATCTTCCTTTTCCCTTTGAGAATTAGATACCATTCTGACATAACAGGGGACAGTCACAAATGGCACTATTTGCCTGGAGAATCGGTGCGGGTATGTTACGAGCCCGTAGCCGGGGAACGATTTATTGAATGGTTTGCAGGCGTTGAGGGATATGATCAGGATGACATCTGCCCTGACGCACGTTTCATGGATACTAATTGGGATACGAACTGCCTCGAGTTCGATGTCTCCGGGAACACCTGGGTGATGCCTATCGTCGATACGGATCCTTACCGTACGTATTCGGTTCATCGACCGTATCCGTTTATGAACTATGGTGAAACAGTCCCTGAAGGAACGTTTACAGTTCCGTATAGAAAAGTGGTGGAGATAAAAGCCGTTCCCTATTCAGGATTTGTGTTTACACATTGGCGAGCTTTTCCGGGAGGGGCTTTCTATGAAAATCCACTGCACGTGATGGTGAAATGCCATAACGCTGAATTTATTCCGGGATTTGCCGATATACGCGATGGTTCGTCCCCGCCACCCCCACCATCTTTTACCGGAACCGTTGCTTTGGAAGGGGGCTCTGGGGAGGTTTTTACCAGTGATTCGGCTCCGGGCACCGTTGATGCGCATGTTCAGAAGAGCTCCTGCCTTGCGGCGAACTTCGCTGCAAGAGTTGAGGTGGGTAAGAACTTCTTTCCCGCATATTGGGGATGGAGTGAACAGGGCATTGACATATGTTCTGTAACCAGCACAACCGAAATAGCGACCATAATCAGGCCTTTATCCGCGGATACGACATTCACCCTGCATCTCGCGGAGCGCATCAGGCTTAATGTGCTGGTCGAAGGTGAAGGCATGATACCGGGTTATCTCCCCTACACCTATAACCCCATACCGTATGTCAATACCTTTAACATAATAAACGCACTTGAACCGGCTCCGGACATAAATGCCAATAAAGTTACCCTTTCCGCATCGCCCCACCCCGGATGGGAATTCAGTCATTGGGAAATATTGCGGGATACCGGATGGGAAGCGGTAAGAAATAGTAACGGTCTGCCCTTGGAAGGCGACTTGGATATATGGATGAACTGGTGGGATGATCCGGCACACCCGGGACGTCATGTCCCGAGGGATGAACCCATTTTTAACGTAAAGGCCGTCTTTTTACGACCGTGGGTTATTTTGCTTTCGGGAGAATGTGAATTTTCAGGACAATTTGTAGATTGTTCAGGAAGTGGCTTGAACGTTGTCTTGCGTCCTATGCTTGAACCGTGTTACACGGTAGATTTTTATAATGAAGATGTTGTAAATCCAGACGGTTCGGGGTGGTTATATGAAGAAATCGTTTTAAGGTTACGTGGTTTAAAGGCTAAATCTGTAATGCTTATCGGGCATAGTCATGGAGGAGGATCCATCTATAATTTATGTAACCTTTTCGAATATGCGGATTCTGCTTATGATCACAATAAACCAGGAGTTCGCTCTTTAGATATTTGTTTTACAGGCTACATAGATGCAATAAGCGAAGACATGAGTTTACTACCTATCTCAGCTGAAAGGAAATATCCCCCAAGTAGCTTACGTCACGGGAATTTATATCAAGAAATTACTATATTCCCTATACCACTTAATGGGGCAACAACAATAGATGAAAATGGAACGGTAACAAGCCCAAATTTTAATATTAACTTGTTACCACGTGTATTTGGTCAAACGCATCAAGACATAGATGATTGCGTAATTGTGCACGATATTTATAAAAATATATTAGACAATATATTATATAGTTTTGTGTGTCTGCCACTATATTCTTTTGGGGATGATAATATCCACAATTGCATAAATTAATGTTATGCTTATAACAATAGGAGAGTATCTGGATGTCAAATAATATAAAAGATATATGTATAATTTTATCACTATTAACAATATCTTTTCAAAATAAATTATATGGTGATTGCTTTCAAGATGTTGCCCAACGATCTGAAGCTGGATTGATTGAAGGTTTTTCTATGGGAGATTCTTGGGAGACAGCATCACCTATTCTGCTTTCAGAACTAGAAATATGTTTAGAAGTTTCTGGGCAGGCCTTATTTGTAAAAGTTCTGGAAAATTTTGCACAACTTAAAACCGAAAAAGTAGGAACAAAATGGGAATTTCAAATGACGCAGGGATTGATTTCCTTTAACCAAGCAGGTATATCAAAGCATGAAATACTAAAGTTATTAACACCCGTTTGGTATCAATCCAATGGCAAACTAAAAAAAGAATATTTATCTTATTTGTTTGTCCTTTCAAGTAGTAACAAAGAAGATAAAATGCGAGATCGAATATGGGATTTTGATTTCACACCGCACAACGCACTTCTTGATGAAGAGATAGATACGAGTAGCGTACTTTCGTTATCTCTTTTAGATCTTATGTTTTCCCTATCTCCTGGAAGAGCATTAATATCACTAAACAACACCCTATCGTCGCAAGATATAGAGGAAATAAAGCAGTCTATTTCTACGCATGTAACACTACATTGGAATAAGAATCCGGAGGGGTGGAAAAACGATAATCTAGATGGCGAAAAAATGATATTAAATAATCTAATTTCTTCAAATTATGCTTACATAGATTTATTTATTGCGGAAATAGTCAATATCGTTCATGATCTCCGTACCCCTGAGGTAGATGCATTTCTTAAACAGAGTACCCATCCTCTGGTACAGAAACGGGAAAGTGAACCCTATGTTTATAAACATCCTCCCGTTCCAGAATAGAGGCCGGATATTGGGTAAATTACATCGAGATGTAGTAGTCGATGATGTTTTCCTTTCTCTAATAAAAAAATCCCGAATTCAGGAGACACGATTCGCAATTACCCACGAATTCAATTCAAAACGCGTCATTACCGGACAGGAAAGTCCACACGGGCATGAAACATTTTTGTGTATTTGTGAAACGATTGGGGCCAGGAGGGAGTATCTGTTTTTGTTTGCTGTACCTGTCTTTGTTCGCGCACGCCGCTACCATGATGGAGGAATACTACCTGCCCTTGCCGGAAGACCAGTGGCGAACATCATTCAATACGATTTCACCGGGTACGAGCATGACGATGGAATCCATAAGTACTCTTGTGATCTGGGGCGACGGGGCAATACTTCATTACGATCACTGGGAAGACAGTTATGAGTTGGAAATAGCGCGACCTGTCCAGCAGAGCACGGAGATCTGGGGGGACGGCAATGACGGCAACGGCAAGCCGCCCGGCTATGCCAGTGATCCGGTGGGATTTTCCAAAGGCGCGGTTATCGTATTGTGGAACCAGGTCTCCCTTCCCCGCGATGTCTCCATTCTTTACGACGGGCGGGATCGTATCGCTTCCACCAGGCCCCTGTCTGTTTCGCGCGCCGGTTGGGCGACCATACCGGGATCAAGAGTAGCCGGTGCGGTGAACGTTTCAGCCATCCGGGATTATGGCCTTCGTTTCGTCTGTCCTCTTGGCGAGAATGTTACAACAGCCAGTGGATTGTTCACGTATACCGGCCTGTTGGTTATGGCACAAGAGAGTGCTACGGAGGTACAGATTGATTTGGACGGCGCCGGCGCGGGTGAAGCGATAGAAATCGTGTTGAACCGCGGCGAATCTTACCTGGCGGACGGCGGGATTCTTCTGGGGGCTACGGTGGAAGCCTCCCAACCCGTCCAGGCCCATCTGATTACGGGAAAAAGAGATTGTTATTGTTATATGACCCGTTCCTATACCCTATACCCCGAGGATCAGTGGACCGATGGTTATACATGTCCCATCAGTACCACCGGTAAGTCTTATGTGTTTGTGTATAATCCCAATGCGCATCCCCTGACGATTCATACGACGTCCATCGCCGGTACAGGCAGTTTCCAGGTGGACGCTTTATCCGTATCTTCCTGGGAGATGCCGATACGGTCCGGGGCACGCTTTCAAAGCGACGGGAACGATCCTTTCCAGGCGCTGATCGCGGTAAACGCGCAACTTTATGCCGCGCATATGTGGGAATGGGGGGCGTCATTGGTTCCGGACGCGGCGTTGACGGCGGAGGCCATTATAGGCTGGGCGCCGGGCAGTTATGATCTAACGGAGAATGACAACCCGGTGTTGGTAGCGCCGACTGCGGCAACCCGCGTGTACGCGGATTTCAATGGCGACGGTCAGGGACCCTTGGTGGACCCGAAGGGCGGGCGTTACGATGCCGGCTACGATTTGAACGCTTACCAATGTCAGATGATTTACGAGCCGGACAATGACCAGACGGGTATGCGCTTGTATACCATGAACAATGTCCTCTTCGCCGCCGCCTGGGGCAACCATTCAGAGGGTTTCCGTAAGGATACAACCTACCCTTATGAACTTGAGATTGGATATATAATACTCCCTGCGTCTCAGCTCTCGTTGCAGAAGGAGTGTGTTACGAAAGAGGACCTTGGCATGCCGGGGGTGAGCGTGGGCGACATCCTGGAATACCGTGTTACTGTATTTAATAACGGGCTCCGGAACCTGGAGGCCATCGGGGTGCGGGACGTGCCCCATCCCTCCCTGATTTATCAGGCGAACAGTACCAGAATCAACGGCAATTCCATCGGGGATGACGCTGCAGGGACGACCCTCTTCCCCTTGGACGAAAGCGGATACCTCATCCCATCGCTGGACCGCAATAAAACGGCGGTGTTCTCGTATATGGTCAAGGTTGGCGCATCCGGCACACTCGATAATACCGTGTCCGTTCCGGATTATGGCTTGGAATCGGAATATGTGCTCGAGGTGCCTGAAACGGAAGGAGAAGCGCCCCTCGAAGGCGAAGCCGGAGCCTATGGGATTGCGCTGGATGCCTGTGCTATAATCCCGAATCCTGCGGGGCTCAACCAGTCCGTGACGTTGAGCGGCCTGGAAGGACGCTGTCACGGCGCGGCAGAGGATGAGTTGCTTAAGGTTGCGGTCGGGTTCCGGGACGCCTCCGGCACCTGGGCGGGCGGCGAACCGGTGGTGGTCTACTCGGGTATTCCCGGCACCGCCTGGCAATCCTGGGCGGCCACGGCCGTGCTGAAAGCGCCGGAAGCTGCGGGGAACTATGCCGTGTGGGTGCGGAATACTCCGAGCGTGGACACGGCGGGCGCTATTCAAGACTTCAAAAACGCGGATCCCCTGTCGGCGAATGGAATACGCGATGATTCATGGGACAGCGCCCTGACGGTGGAGGACGCCACGGTTGAGGGGGAATCCGGGGAAGGCGAATTTCCATCCGAAGGGGAACTGTTGGTTTACGGGATAACCGCGGAATCGTGCGCTTTCCAGCCGAGCCCGGTGAATCCGGGGCTTCCCGTGGCGCTGAACGGGCTTGGCGGGCACTATCATAGCGGGGCTGTCGGCGAGACCATCAAGGTGACGGTGGGCCTGCGCAACGCTTCAGGCGCCTGGACGGGTGGGAACCCCGTGGTGGTATGGTCCGGCAAACCCGGCCTGGCCTGGCAGGCCTGGTCCGGGAGCGCCACGCTCACGGCCCCCGCGCTGCCGGGCGACTACGTTGCCTGGGTGCGGAATACAGCGACAACGAGCGACAAGGAGGCCATAGAAGACTTCAAGCATGCCGTGCCGGCGAGTGCGGACGAAACGAGGAACGATCGTTTTGAGACCGCCTTGCAGGTGGCCCTCTCCTATGGGGTGACCCTTACGGCATGCACCTATGCGCCAAATCCGGCCGCTCCCGGCCAAGGGGTGGTCTTGAACGGCCTGGGGGGCCGCTATCATGGCGGCGCCGTCGGGGAAACCATCAAACTGACCGCCGGGTTCCGGGATGCCTCCGGCGCCTGGGCGGGCGGCGAACCGGTGGTGATCAAGAGCGGTACCCCCGGGGTTTCCTGGCAATCGTGGTCGGGAAACGCCGTGCTTGCGGCGCCCCTTGCGGCAGGTTCCTATGGCGTGTGGGTGCGCAACACGGCGACCACCAATGACGCTGACGCGATACAGGACTTCAAGACGGCCACCCCCGCAGTAAGTGATGAAGAACGCAACGCCATGTGGAATACGGCCGTGCTGGTGCGCGCGGCGGACGAGGGCGAGGCCCCTGAAGGAGAAGGGGAGTACCTTGAAGGAGAGGACGCCGGGGGCGAGCCTGAGGAAGGGGCCCCCGAAGAAGGGGAGGACGAACAACCCCCTCCTGCATGCTGCGGCTGCGTGTCAACCTGTGACAAAGAAAGCGGGACACCGCGTGAACCCGGGCATTGGCTGGGCGACCTGTTGCTGCTGGGAGCAGCGTTGTTAGTTCTGTGCATTTTGCAATATAGATATTCACTGCTGTCCCAGCGTTATTCGAATAATTGCAACTGTTTAGGAGCGTCATCATCCAGATCGTTATCATCATGTCGTGAAAGCACCTGTAAAATGGGCGTTTTCTCGAACATCGTAACGCTTAAAATCTGTAGAATACTGTAGAGGCTTTGCTCCAGATTCAAACGTTTCTTGACGATGGCAACAAGTACATACACGGATATCGCAATCCAAATCTGAGTTTTCACAGCGTTCTCTGAGGTTCCATAGAATGCCTTGATTCGCAGGTGTTGCTTTATCCACTTGAAAAATAATTCCACACTCCAACGTGCTCTATATAATTTTGCAATGACAATAGCCGGCAGCTCATGGTTGTTGGTTAAGAAAACAAGTCTTTTGTTCGTATCCGGATCGAGATACCGGATACGACGCAGTTTTTCTGGATAATTCTGGCGAGCATAGAAACCTGTCAGCATCACGGTCTGGTCGCACTGTATGCCTTCGCTCTTGTCCACTACATTTGAATATAGTCGGCGGAACGTAGAATTTTTCTTGGCTCGTGTTACGAAGAAAGCGGACGCTTGCTGTATGCGATACAGACGCTCGAAATCCACGTAGCCACGATCCATGACATAAAAAGCCCCGGGCTCGAACCACAGTTTGTCGAGGATGTTGACATCGTGTACTTTGCCTGTTGTGATAACAATAATCGTGGGAATACGCGCACGGACATCCAGCAATGTGTGAAGTTTGATGGCACCTTTGTGTTTGCGGAATTGTGCCCATGGATAGACAGCCAGACAAAGGTCTATCGTTGTCGAGTCGAGCGCGTAAACCGCTTTTTCGAGTTCGAATCCTAAGTCTTCGCCCACGTACAAAGGACGTGCAATGTCGATCAGTACTTTGGCAAAGTCCGCATAAATACGCCAATCCCGAGCCGAATTGGCATTGGCCAGTGTGTTGCGTGCAACCTTGCCTCTGAAACCCATATGGTATAGTTTTTCCGGTGCGGCCCGAAGGCAGGATTCGATGTCTCGAAGACTTTCCCTGTAAGTCACTTGGGCAAACGCCATGCTGAGAAATTGTTCCCAGCAGGAAAAGCGCTTGACTTTGTAGTGCCCTTGATAACGGTTTATACACTTGCGAAACTCGTACCTGGGCACGAACTCCATCAGTTGAGAAAATATAGTTGCGCCTGGATTCATCGTTGACTATCCTCCACGTTGTTGGGAATAGTCCACGGATTTTACTTGACAGTTTCAAATCGATAAATCGCATTTTGGTCTTAAAGGACTGTAAAATAAGGGCCGTTTGCATATTATGGCCAAAACGTTGGGACAGCAGTGATAGATATTAAATGTTTGCGGTCTGCTGTAATGGCTTGGTTCCTTCTCCTTTTTACCGCCCCCGGTAAACCAAAAGGATAAAAATCACGGCACTACTGGGAATTTCATGGGGGGCCAGTCATGGGTCTTTCAGCATCCCCCGTAATCCATGGAATTTTGCGGAGTAGCCGCCGGCCTGTAATTTTCAGAAATACTATATGTCTTCAACAGAAACCGATGATTCGGAAGATGGCGGGCTGGTATTGATTCGCGTTTGATGCGCAATTTATTAAAGTGTACAATACCCGCTATGAGTTGTATGCGGATGGTTGAGAAGTGATGGACCAGGTAAACTGACCTTGTCAGCGGGAGGTGGCGTATGTCAGAATTTGTACTGGGAACCGGCCAGAAGCAGACCTTGAGAAATGTGCTTCGGCTTATAGAGGCCACCATTGTCAAGACGGAGGGCGTGCCGAGGAGAATCCGTCTCTGGACAGACAAGTTCTCTATTGAAGTTCAACGACCTGAACTCAAAGGAGACTTCGAAAATTATGTCATCACCATGCCCCGGGACATAGTGGATGAAGATGTCTTGCGGGAATTCGCCGGAGCCTATCCGGAAGAGGTGGCCCTTGTAGACCAGGAATATGACTGGCAGATTGTCTGTCCGCCCAAAGGATCCCCCTTTTCTCCCAAGGTCCTTGAGGCTATCAACAAATTAACCGGCATCATCAATCTACCGGAAGTGTGGCGCGCGGAAGGCCATGATTTCCGACTTGAAGCCATTAATATTGAGATGCTGTTCCATGCCATGGTCCAGTACCACGCGAGTGATGTGCATCTGACGGCAGGCCTGAATCCGGTGTTCCGCATTGACAATGACACCCGGTACTCTGAAATTATGACCCCCCTTTCGAGCGTGCAGATTCTTGACCTGATCCAACGCATTGCCCCCCAGGGATTCTGGGAAGAATTTGAAAATTACAAGCAGACCAGTTTCAGCTACCACCAGGCCGGTGTGGGCTATGCCCGCGTTTCGGCATTCATCAAGCACGGAACTCCCCATTGCACTTTCCGCTACCTGCCGGAAAAAATACCCAGTTTTGAGGAACTGAATGTGCCTCCGGACCAGATGCAGGCCATTGCCCAGACACCGCGCGGTTTAATCATCGTCAGCGGCATGACCGGCAGCGGTAAAACCACCAGCATGGCCGCATTGGCGGATTGGATCAACACGCACAAGTCGCTGCATATACTCACCATTGAAAACCCTGTCGAATACGTGCATGCCAATAAAAAATCCATCATATCCCAGCGAAGCATAGGCAGTGACGTGGGATCTTTCGGCGAGGCCGTGACAGGCGCGCTGCGCCATGACCCGGACGTAATTCTTATCGGCGAAATGCGCGATCCGGACACCATCCGCGCTGCTATTAACGCCGCGGCCACGGGCCACCTTGTAATTACCACCCTCCATTCGAACACCGCCTACGAGGTAATCAACCGAATTGTGAGTTTCTTCGATCCCATCGAACGCGACCTGGTGCGCCTTCAGTTGCGCGACTGCCTGAAAGGCGTCATTTGCCAACGCCTCGTGCCCAAAATCGGCGGAGGGCGCATCCCGGCGCTGGAATTCCTGTTCAACGACATCAAACCCATCGGCGACGCCATTCTGAAAGGCGACACGGACCTGATACGCGTGGGCATGCAACAGACCGTAGGCCATTCCATGCTCTTTGAAGCCTACCTGTACAAAATGTTCAAGAACAACATCATTGATCTTGAAAGCGCGCGAAACACCTGCACCGATGTCAGTAATTTTGACCAGATGCGCATGGGCACTTATGCGGTGCCGCGACTGGACAGCATCAAAGGCATGGTCTGATTCTCCACGCACCCGCGAGTGTGGTACTATAGCCGGGGTGATTTCGGAAAGTATTCCGTTTGCCCTGGCTGTGCGGTACGCTGTATGTCGGGTGATACTCTATTGCGGATGAATCAGAACGGCGGGGCAAAACACCTTTTTCCTTTTATAATCCGTTTTTGAACTCTGAAAAGAAAGTGTTTTTATTCATGAAGAATCAATATGTGAGCAGGATGCAGGAGGGGGACAGGGTCAACGATTATTTTATTGCGACGAGGAAGGATCTGCGTTCGAAGCAGGACGGCGGGAAATTCCTGGGGGTGGTGCTTAAAGATAAAACCGGAGACATGGGCGGCGTGATGTGGACCAACGCGACGGATACGGCCAAATTGTTTGAGGTGGGGGACGTGGTAAACGTGCGCGGCATTGTAAGTGCCTATCAGGGACGCCTCCAAATTCGTGTCGAACAAGTAACCCCCTTGCGGGAAAGTGATTACAACATGAACGACCTTGTAAACCGCCCCGAAAACCTCAAAGATATTGTGAATGAATTCGATATAATGCTTTCCGGGCTTGAAAATCCACACTGCAAAGCCCTGGTGATGTCGTTCTGGCAGGACGATGAATTCAAATCCGCATTCACCCAGGCCATGGCCGGCAAGAAGTGGCACCATGAATACATGGGTGGCCTGATCCAGCACTGTCATGAGATGATGCGCATCGCCTGCACGATGTGCGAACTTTACCCGGAACTGGACCGAGACGTGCTCATGACGGCCATATTTCTCCATGACGTGGGCAAAATCCACGAAATGAGTCACGGCCTCGCGGCAGAATACACCACGGAGGGCAAGTTGCTGGGCCACCTTCACATCGGATGTGATATGGTACAGCGAAAAATAGAAGCCATACCCGGTTTTCCGGAGAAACTCCGTCTGGAACTGCTGCACTGCATCCTCTCCCATCACGGGGAGCTCATTAACGGTTCGCCGGTGACGCCACGCACGATAGAAGCCATTGTTCTGCACCACATTGACAACCTTGACGCGCAGACGGCCGCGTTCTCCAGAATTATTCGGGAAACACGGGAAAAGGGGCAGGAATGGTCTGAATACCTGCCCCTGATTGACCGCGTCATCTGGACGAAGTAGCGGTTACCAGTTGAAGCGGATGGTGCTGATCCCGCCCGCGGCAATACGCACCGGGACATATTCGCCCCGAAACTGAACGGTTTCCCCGGGTTCCTCATTGAGGTTGCAGTAACAAACGGAAGTCAAGGGGCACGACGTCTTAAATCCTTCGACAACATCTTCGCCAGTGGGATTCCAGAACCGTATGATGCCGCCTTGCCTATTCGCTGCCGGCTTCAAGGCGGTTACCACCGCATTCCCATGTTCCAGCGACAGCCGGGAAACCGGCGGTGGCAGCGCCTCTGCAGTATGAAAACGTGGGGGGGCCTGAAGCCTGGCCGCCAGACGCAGCAGTTCCACCGGCTTGGGCTGGCCGGAAAATGGAACAAGGGAATACTCGAAAGACAGTTGTCCCAAGAGCTGTCCATCCTTTTCTTCCGGCTTGCCCACAGTTTTACGGAAGGACCGGAACAGGGTCAGGGCCAGTTCCCGTTGAGTCGTCTGTAACACGGCATATTCATGCAGACCGCCCTGACTTACCACGGCCAGGCCGCCCGATGCGTCGGCAACCCCGCAAAAAGAGCTGAAGGCCTTTTCCTCGTTTACACGTTCCTGCCACAACGCCGTTGATTCCGGAATGGCAATCTCTCTTTCGACAATGGCAAAAGGCGTATCCGCGAAAGACTGGTCTGTTTCCAAACAGGTGGGAAATAGCACGCGAAGCCGGTGGTCTTCTGCGGTATTGTTTATGACCGTTCGGACTTTCACCGCGTCACCGTGTTTCTCCAAGGAAATGAAATCCGTTATAGCGACCGAAACCCTGTCATCGCTTCGTGTCTTTGACCGGGGATCCAGACCTCGTGGCAGTAAAAGTTGCCGTTCAATGCGGAAGGTTACGCGCAGGGGGCCGTTTTCTTCTATTCCTGTAGTAACGGTGCTGCCAAAGGAGCGAAAGACAGTGTCATGCACCGGTATGCCACGGGTCCAGCCGTCGCCGCAGTCACCGGCATCCTCATACAAAAAAAGACCTTCAAAGCAAGGTCCGTTTTCCCGGGCGAGCGTTACGCCACCGTCATTACCCACGGAAAGGGAGAGACTCCCGTTGGAAGCGGACATGGGACCGGTAAGCAGGCTGCCGAAGGTTCGTGTAGCGTCATCGGTGCCTTCAATGGAGAAACCGGAAATCCCGCACGCCGGCAGGTCCATTTCCACGGCAACGTGGTACAAATCGCCGATCGTAATGGTTTCGCGCCCGGACGCGTCGAGACGCCGGCATTCAATCCCGCGTTCAATCCCGCGATGCTGGTAGGCGAGCCGTTTCCCGTCGTTGTCCACCAGGTGAAACTTGTTGTACTCTTCGCCGGTCGCCAGTCCGTCATGATAGGTGTGGCCGGTTGTTTTCCCATAATCCGTCGGAAAATACAAGGTAGCATTAAACACCCCCGTTCGCGGTTGCGGCAGGGGATTATGGGCGACGACATGACGCCAATATTCAACGTCCGAAGAAGCGTTGCCTGTTCGGGCCAGCGCCCGTCGGAGCAGTCCTTCTCCAATCATCTCCGCCTGGTCAAAACGGTAGTGCATATCGCGGTGCACCTGATCAATGCTGCATCCGCAGATGGAATCATGGGGATGGTTCTTCAGAAGATATTCCCAGGCCTTATCCAGATAGGGCAGCGTGGGGAAGGGGTCGTCCATGAGCGCGAACAGCGTATAAGGTTCGCACCATCTTTCCAGCAATGCAGTGCAGGCATCATTCCGTCTTTTAATGTCGGCGCGGGAAGAAATGGTGTGGACAATCAGGTATTGGCCGACACGTTTCCCGTCACGTGCGGGCTCGCGCAGTTCACCCTTGCGTAACGGGTATTGATCGCTGTATTGAAGCAATTCCCGGCCATACTCCTCCAGTGACGTCCATTGGAACTCAATATCAGGATACCGTTGACGTAAACGTTCCAGAAGTCCCGGCATTTCAGGATCGGGCCGCTGATGGTCTATGGCGTCAAGCAGCAACACGACGGGTGCCGCACCGCGCGATGACTCTTCCTTAAAATAAGGCTCGAAATGTTTCTTGAAACTCTCCTCGCTGTAGCCAGCCTCCTTGATGGGACGGCGCGCCAAGAAATCAAAGGGGCCATAACTGCCCTTATCCATCAATTTGTAATACACCAAACGGCTGCCGTCAGGTCCCTCCCAAACGAACTGGGCAGGGTGGCTTTCATCCTGTGTGCCCCGCCAGACAATCCCTGTTTTGAGGCCGAACCCATTCATGATCATGGGCAGTGCGGCGATATGCCCGAATTGGTCGGGCGTATAGGCGAAATCCAGGGGAGCGACCTCCAGTTCCCTGCAAGCGCGGTATCCCCGCATCAGATTGCGGATGAGGCTTTCCCCTGAAACAAGCCATTCATCAGGCAGGTTATACCAGGGGCCGATCAGCAGGCGCCGTTCCCTGAGATGGCGCAACAGTCTGTCACGTTGTTCAGGACGGATTTCCAGATAATCCTCAATAACAATCGTCTGGCCGTCCAAGTGGAAACATTTGTATTCCGGGTCGCGCTCCATCAGGTCCATAACCTCGTCTATCAATTCCACCAGCCACATGCGGAATTCCTGGAACGGTTCATACCATTCCCGGTCCCAATGGGTGCCCACGCAGTAATAAGCCTTCATCGTTGATCTTCCTTAAAGCCGTTACAACGGCGCTTCCAGTTCATCAAGTGCTACTACAGACATGCTAAAATCCAGGTTTCTGTGCAGTTTTCCAGCAGAATTGAACTTAAAAGAGTTGAGGCAGTGATATGATATCCTGCAGACAAAGCGGAACTACCCGGCGTTCTTCGTATGCTTAACGCGGTGTTTCCAATAAATATGGGCGTCCCGGCAAGAATAGCCGCTTATAAGATAACATCCCCTTCATAATCCGAGGGTGCGTCCACACCCAGTAGTGACAATGTCGTCATCCCGAGATCCTGGATACGGGGATCTTCTTTATCCAGGGGCTTGTTGGAAAAAAAGACACCGGGACAGTTCTTACAATCACTTGCGGCATGCTCACCACTCCACTTGTCCATAACGGGTTCCAGGAGCGGCGCGCCTACGCCGCCCCGGGAGGTCTGGCGGCTGTTCTGATAGTAGGGGGCGTACCCCAGGGAAATATCCGGGGCGTCGCCCATGGCCTCTCCCGAGTATACCCCGCGGGGATATAGCGATGAAAAAACGTTCGCGCCCGTTTTCGGGTCTTTTACACCGGCAAGTTTGTCTTTTAATTCAGCGATCAGCGCCTCCGCGGCATCCGGTTCCACCACGCCGCCTGTTTCCCGGCCTTTGATATTCAAGTAAAGGGAACTTAACCCCACCGAATACGCCTTGGTCTCATTCCAGTCGATGCCCATAAGAAATCCCCGGTCGGCCTGCTTCGGGTCTTTTACAGAGAGATAGCCGTTATCACGAAGCCAGGTGTTCAGATTGAACCCCTGCCGCCACGAGCCGAAACCGTGGTCGGAAAACACGAACAGGGTATCCTCTTCACGCAGTTGTTCCAGGACCGCCCCCGTCTGGGCGTCCGCACGCTTGTACGTATACTCAAGGGCTTTTTTCCAATGTTCCGGTGCCTCAGGGGTGTAATAGGGGTGCCCTTCATCCCGGTAACGCCAGAACATGTGCCCCGCGCGATCTGTTGCAGTCCAGGCGCTCAGCAGGAAATCGAACTCGCCTCGTTTCAATTCGTCAAGAGTCAACCGGTCGCGGAAGGACATGGTATCGTCTATGTCCTTCAGGAAGGCCTCTTCCTCCAGGTCGTTCTGGCGCAGTGCATGGGTGTCATAAGCCCAGCCAATCGTTTTGTACAGTCCAAAACGTCCTTTTAACTCCGCGCTATAGGGCTCTGGGGAAGTCAGGGCGCTATAAGGCGCGTCCGGGTGGTATTGCACACAGGCCATGTAGATGCGCACCCGTTCGCCGATTTCCATCGGGAAAAAGCGCGTAATGCCGTGCACCTCCACCTTGGGGGACATCTCAAAACGAAGTTCCAGCCATTCCGACCAGGCGCCCTGTTCAATGTCCACCTCACTGTCACCATCACTGATCTTGCCACGTTTATCGCCACGGTTGATCTTAAAACGCAAGGGCGTACTCGTGTAGGCATTCGGATCACTGAACCGGTAGCGGTTGTCCCGGGGCCCGGGAACCGGGAAAAGCGCTTCATCACTGCCGTCAAAAGCCAATGCGATGCGCCGACCGCCGCCCAGGTCTTCAGAAAGTTCCTCCTGTGTAAAACTGTCCGACAAAGAAAAATAGGTGCTTGTCGTACCCCGCAGGTCGGGAACGCCCAGCGCACTTATCATCATCCCGTTTTTCAGTGGATCAGGCGGAAATGCGAAGGGAATGTTCAAGATTTTTCCCCGTTTTCCCTGCTCATCGGCAACGGACCAAAACGGAATACCTGTTCGATAATTAATACCTTTTGCCGGTTCCTGAAGGCCGCCATCCGTACCGATCACAGGAGGAACCAGTTTCCCCGTGCCCACCAGCGGCATGGGGCCACCCGGGCTTTTCGGATCCCGACGGATGAAGTCAAAGATATTATGGCCTCCCGGGTTTTTGCAGGTGGCATAAGTATTCCAGGCGACCGGCGATTGGGGCGGAATCGTTGAACCGAGCCGGCGATAGGCGCCCGTTTCCCGCAACTTGCCCAGGTTAGGCAGTTCACCTCGCTCCAGCATTTCCTCCACGATTGAAGGCTCCATGCCATCATATCCGAGCATAATGACTCTGCCCTGCGCCTGCGCGTGCGATTTGCCGATGTGAAATAAAGCTCCGGTGGCAGCCGTTCCCAGCACTGCCGTGCGCAGAAAACCACGGCGGGTTAACTTTCTTTTCATCTGACGGGATAGCAATTCTCTACTCCTTCAACTTCAGTAAATTCTATCTTACGAAGACACTTGCAGGCATAGAGGCGGATTCCAACAAGCGCCCTTACTTCCTTTTTAGTATAAACGCAGAAGATGGCATTTCTATTCATCGGCGTTTACTGCGCCCTGCCTGGATTTCTGCATCTTCATCAGGTAAATGTGCAGCACGGCGATGTCGCTCGATCGCACGCCCGGCACGCGCGCCGCCTGGCCGAAAGTCAGGGGCTGTATTTCTTTTAAACGCTGGCGGCTCTCCCGGGGCAATCCGGGAATGCAGTCGTAGTCAAAGGTATCCGGAATGCGCAATTTCTCCGCCTTCTCAAAACGCTCAATGGTTTTGGCTTCCCGGTCGAGATAGCCTCCGTATTTTATCCGAATCTCCACCTGTTCGCGCGCCTCGAAATCTAAAAGCGCCTCGGGCGGCGTCAGTTCCCACAGATTTTCCAGGGTCATGCCGGGCCGTTTCAGAATTTGTTCCGCGGACAAGGGTGTCATGGCCGGAACTTCGCCGCAGGCGGTCAAGAACTGGTTTAACTCCGTGCCCGGGGAGAAGAAAACATCCCGCAAACGGACAATTTCTGCCTCCACATCCCGTTCGCGTTTTTCGACGCGTTGCAGCAGGGCTTCATTTCGTATGCCGTACGCGGCAAGGCGTACATCCGCGTTGTCATGACGCAGATGGAGCCTGTACTCGGCCCTTGACGTAAAAAGCCGGTACGGTTCCAGCACTCCGCGTGTGACGATATCGTCCACCATAACCCCCAGGTAGGCTTCCTCCCGGCCAATAATCAGGGGCGGTTTTCCCTCGAGGAAACGTACCGCATTCAGCGCGGCATACAAACCCTGTGCCGCAGCCTCTTCATACCCCGAAGTGCCGTTGATTTGTCCCGCGTGATATAAGCCGCCGATTGCTTTGGTTTCCAGTGTCAGTTTCAATTGGGTGGGGGGGACATAATCATATTCCACGGCGTAGCCCGGCCGGATAATTTCCGCATCTTCAAGGCCCGGACAACTGTGCAGCATATCGCGCTGAACGTCTTCAGGCAAACTGGTGGATAACCCATTCACATACCACTCGGCCGTGTTCAAACCCTCGGGTTCCAGGAACAAATGATGGCGGGGCTTATCAGGAAATTTCACGATCTTATCTTCAATGCTTGGGCAATAGCGGGTGCCGATGCCTTCAATACGGCCGGAATACAGCGGGCTGCGGTCCATGTTGGCGAGGATTATATCCCTCGTTTTTTCCGTGGTATGCGTCAACCAACAGGAGACCAGGTTCCGATCAAAGCCCTCCACGGGAGTGGAGAAAGAAAAAGGCCGGGGCAGGGCGTCACCGGGCTGTTCCTGAAACTTCTCAAAATGAATGCTTCGTTCATGAATCCGCGCGCAGGTGCCCGTTTTCAGCCGCCCCACAGGAAAGCCCAGCCGACGGTAGCAGTCGCTCAGCCCGTCGGCGGCGGCGGATCCGCCGCGCCCCCCTGAAATCGTTGTCATACCAAAATGCAGTCTGCCGTGCAGGAAAGTGCCCGTGCAGACGATAACGGCCGCCGCGCTGATCTCCTCTCCGAAGGAAGTGCGAATGCCCGCAATACGGTTATCTTCCACAAGCAGATCGGTGACTTCCGCCTGTTTAAGATATAGATTGGTTGTGGACTCACACACCTGTTTCATGTACTGCTGATACAGGAAACGGTCCGCCTGGGCGCGCGGGGAATGTACGGCCGCCCCTTTGCTGCGATTGAGCATTTTGAACTGGATGCCGGTGCGGTCGATACAACGTCCCATCTCACCACCCAAGGCGTCAATTTCCCGGGTAAGCTGCCCCTTGGCCACCCCGCCAATGGACGGGTTGCAGGACATACGCCCAATATCATCCAGGTTCATGCTGATCAGCAACGACAGATGTCCGGTGCGGGCGCATGCAAGCGCCGCCTCGATGCCGGCATGTCCGCCGCCTATGATGATCACTTCAAACGTTTTCATTATCCATTTCCGAAACGGGGACGTTTCTAAAACCCCCGGGGATCTTTTTCGCACTAAAACCTGAATGCCTTCTTCAAGTACAGGGCTTCTTCGCCCCGGCCTTCAAACTTGAGTTTTCCCTGGATGACCGCCATCTCAATGCGCTTTTTCTTCAATAGAATAGCGGCCCAAAGTCCGGCCTCCATGTGTACCGTCAGAACGGCATCCGTGGCCAACACCCCTTTCTCCACACGCAGTTCGCCCCTGTCAAAATGAAAACTGTAGCAATGCGCGGACTGGCCTGCGCCATCCAGGAGTTCGAGGGCGATGACCGCCTTCCATTCAGGAACAGCCGAACCGTCAAACCGGTCCAGCAGGGCGTCCGTCAATGCTTCGGCTTGTAACGCATACTGGGTGGTGTTCCTTGGAAACCAGCCTGTTTTCTGTCCTCGAGGCGCAACAACGCAGGATTTTCGTTCCCGCAACCGCCGGCGCAGATTGGAGAGAAACGCAAAGGGACGCTCCACTTCGTCCAGGTATACTTCACGGCGCCTGCGGGCGGATTCCATGATCGCCAGGGCGAAGCGGAGCACCTCGGCGCCCTGATCCAGCGAAAGCAGGGGGGAGGCTTCCCCGGCAAGAACCTTGAAAAAGTGGCGGCCCGCATTGACGAATCCCAACGCCCAGTCGGAGGGCACCTCTTCGTAGTGTGTCCATGTACTGCCGTCGAACACGCTGACAGGCGGGCCCTCATTCATCTCGCCCGTGCCGCGGTTGATATGAATAACGCCCTTCGTGCCTACAATGCGATACAGTTCATCATTGGAATAATAGCGGGTGGGAACGGGCAGGTCGGACGCGAAAAGAAAATTGCACACCCCGTACCGCTTGTTACCTTTGCCCTTCCACATAATGGTGGCGGGCACGTCCAGCATGCCGTCATTGGTGTCGATCCAGGCGGACACACGTTCCACATCGCCAAGCAGATACCAGGCGGTCGCCCATTCATGGTGGCCATGGTCGAAAGTGGACAGCCCGAATCCCCGCCCGGCCAGGCGCGTCTGCTGCGCATAGGTGGAGGGCGGCACCGGCCAGCCTCCCAGCGGGCTGGAAATGAAGTCCGCACGCATGCCGACCGGTTCGCCAATGGCGCCGGCATCAATCAGTTTTCGGGCGAGCGCAATGGGCGGGTAATGAACATAGATCTCCGTCAGTTGAAAATGCACTCCGGCGGCGCGCACCGCCTCACGGATGCGCCCGGCGCTTGCGAGAGAAGTGGTCATGGGCTTCTGGCAGGCGATGTGCTTTCCCGCCCGGGCCGCCGCAATGGCAATTTCCTCATGGGTGTCATAGGGACTCAGGATTTCAACCGCCGAAATATCAGGATCGGCCAGTAGATCACGGTAATCGGTGTAGGCCTTTTCAGCGTGCCATTCCCGTTTGCGTAACTCGGCCTTTTCCGCATCGGAGTCGCAAACCGCGTACAGACGCGCCGTATCCTGGCCTTGATAGGCAAGCGCATGAAGATCGGCAATACGACCACAGCCGATAAGTCCGATATTCATTGGGGTTGTGTCTCCTTGAATTTTTTGGCGCATAACATCGTCTACATAGCAAAGTCTACGAACGTAATTTTAACATGTCCGCCAAGAAAGACGCTAAAGGCCGTTTATTGAACAACTTGATGCATAATAGCACCATAATTCGTTACAGGGTCCATTCTTCTTTATCCACCATATCTTGTGGCGGCTTTTATTTCATAAAAATCGAAGGAAATATCCGGAATCTGGAATGATAATACTCTATGATTTATTTTTAAGGTTGACTCCACCCCTGAAGAATGCCTACAATAATAGCATTAGGGGTGCAAAATTTCTATTGTATGCCCCTTTGGAGAGGTAAATGAAAGTCAGTGTAGCCAAATTAGTGAGTGTAATTTTGGAACGTATGGCCGCCACCCGCGGTAAAGTGCCCACAGAGAAGGCCATGCGCTCTTTCCTGCTGCGCCAGGGATATAATCGGAACGACATAGATTCCGCCATAGAAATCATTAACACCCACCTTGCCCAAAAGCCGGTCTATACCACCCAGGCGCCCCCCGTGCGCCAGCTGGCCTTCTACGAGTCGACCAAAATCAGCATGGAAGTGCACCAGGCGATGACACGCCTGGAATTGATGGGGCTGCTGGACCCCTACGAGCGTGAAGTGCTTCTCGAACGGTTCATCCATTCCGAAGGCCAGGCGGACATGGAATCTTTGGATTTCGCGCTGTCCTTTGTGGTCGGCACGGCACGTAACGCCGAAGCGCAACAGACCATGCTGACCGTTTTTGAGGGTTACAGTCCCACCCTTCATTAAGCGCTGAAAAAACATGGAAGAGGGGGGGCTTTCAAAATAGCCCGTCGGGCTCCTCCTCCGATTCCCCGGTATCGCTTTCTGGTATTTCGTTCGATTCGACTTCGCTGGGCAGCACCGGGGCATCGGGCGCCGGCGCCGGGAAGAAAAGTTCCAACTGCTGGCGGCGGATGAACCCGTACCGTTTAAGAAGCCGGATGGTCTGGAGGGAGTGGGAGGCGGCATAGCCCCCTTGCGCTGAAACCAGTCGAACAATTTCAGCGAGCAAGGTTGGGAATTCAATCACATGGTCGATACCCTGCTTTTGCAGCGTCCTCACCGCTTGATCCCGCTTGGCCGGCGCAGAAGAAAACTCGGACACCACCAGTATGATCTTATACTCCTGGCCGCCGAAGATGGATTCGGCAAGGGTGCGGGTCTGCTGTGAAGCCACCCGGGCAAATACGGGATTTGACTCGATGACGGAGGGGTAAAGACGGTCCGCGTGCCAGGCGCGCACCTCGACCACCGCCCGTTGAATACCTTTCACATCGCCCGGCCGCAACAGACAGTCCAACTCCATCGGGGGCGCGGGGGTATGCTGCTCCACGAAGAGCATGGCGCCGATATAATCAGAATCACGCTGGTCCGCTTCGTAGCGCCAGTGGGGCAGGACATAGAAAAGATTGAGTTCAAAAAACTCCCGGGCAAGTTGCATGTTAATGTCACTCACGTCCCATATTCTCCTTTCCATCCATACGCCCGCGCATCATATCCGTCTCATGGACAGGCCGGTTCAGGGCGCGCCGTTATCCGGCGCCCCCCCGCAGTTTATCCGATGCGTTCAATTCAACCAGCAACGATTCCTTATACGCAACGATTTCCTCCTGCGAAAAGAGTTCGTTGTAGGCGGCATACCGTTGTCCGGGCCGGACATATTTCAGGGCATTCTCGATATCATCCAGTGCGGCGGTATACCGGCCGAGACCGTGGTGCACCCGCGCCCGAAGATAATAACCCGCCGGATGGTCCGGGGATGCCTCAATGGACTGATTCATAAGCTCCTCCGCCTTTTGGTAGTGGGCGGTGGAGATGTCCACCCTGTTCACCTTGTCCGCCGCGCGTGCAATGAGAAAATGGGTGTCGAACTGGGTGCGTCCCAGTTCTATGGCCCGCTGCGCAAGGCCAAGTGCGGTTTCCCACTGGCCCTTGCCGCAGGCGCAATAGGCCAGCCCGAGCACGGCCCGCGCTTCGTTAGGCTTTTCCTGCAACAGGCCGGCGAATATGTCCCTGGCAGCCTCTATACGGCCCAGTTGAAGAAAGGCGAATCCCAGGTCCACCCTGGGCGCACTCACCTCCGCAAGGGCGCGCGCCGCTTTGTCCAGACTGGGCAGGGCTTCTTCCGCTTTTCCCTGGCGAAGCAGGCAGCGTCCAATTTGGTGCCGGGCCTGGTGAAGCCGTTCGTCGAGCTGCAAAGCGCGCCTGAAATACAAGAGTGCCTGATCCAGGTCGCCCTTTATGGCTGACGTCAAGCCTTCTTCATAATAACTTTGGGCCGTTTCACCGCCGAATAACATCTTGTCCCTATACCTTTGTCTGTTCAGTCTTCCTTCTTCAGCGAAGCTAGCGCCGCCCGCGCCTGCTCTTCCGTAATATCGGTTCTCTGCATAACAGCACCCATACGCTCCGGAACAATAAATTTCAACTTCCCGGACCGGGCCTTCTTGTCCTTTTTCATCGCGGCAAGCGCGTCGGAAACAGGCAGTTCCGGCCAGCGGACGGGCAGTCCGTATGCGGCCAGGCAGGAACGCTGGCGTTCCATGAATTCCCGGTCAACCAGCCCGAGGTTGCCGCCCAGCGCTCCCGCGGCGCACATGCCCAGGGAAACGGCCTCCCCATGCAGAAAAAGGCTGTACTGACTCACTGTTTCAATGGCATGCCCGAAGGTATGCCCGTAATTCAGGTTCGCGCGGAGCCCCAGCTCATGCTCATCCTGCGTGACCACGGCAGCCTTGATCTCACAGGACCGGGCGATCGGGTACACAAGCGCGTCCAAATCCCCGTCCAGGATGTTCCGCGCGTTTGCTTCCATGTAGGCAAACAGGGCGGCATCGGCAATCACACCGTGCTTGATGATTTCCGCGCAGCCGGCGCGCACTTCGCGCACGGGCAGGGATTCCAGCAATTCCATGTCGATAACAACCGCGACGGGCTGGTGAAACATGCCGATGGTGTTTTTCCCGAGGGGATGATTGACCGCCGTTTTGCCTCCGACACTGGAATCCACCTGCGCAACCACGGTGGTAGGCACTTGTAAACAGGGTATGCCGCGCATGAAGCAGGCGGCGGCGAAACCCGCCACATCGCCGACGACACCGCCTCCCAGAGCGACCATAACGCTGCCCCGGTCCAAGCCGCCTTCGAGCATGGCCCCGCAAATCTCTTCTATGCGGTCAAGACGTTTGTTGGCCTCTCCCGCAGGCATCGTGTGAACGACACACCGCCATCCGGCTTCCTCGATTTGGGCACGCACCCGGTCGGCATACAGCGGTCCCACATTGCTGTCCGTAATCAGGCCTGCGGCTCCGCGCGGCCCCCGAAGTTGCAACCATTCCTTCACGAAATGCAGGTTCCGGCGTCCGATATGGATGTCATACGCGCGATCGCCGAGGGGCACGGTCACCGTCTGGGTCATTATGGGATCACTCCGGGATGCTAATGGTTGATTTTAATCGTGCGGCCGGTAAGGGCGGACCGCTCCGCCGCGAGGATGACTTCCAGGGATTTCATCCCCTCGAAACCGCTGCAATAAGGCGCTTCCTCTCCCTTGATGGCGCGGCAGAACCGGCCGCCGATATCCAGGCCCCAGCCGCCGTTGTCATTATCCGGGGGAGGCGGCACATCAAAGTCGATTTCACATTCAGGATTCACCAGGTTGGCCACCAGCGGCCGTCCCGGATAAGCGCAAACGCTGAGGGTACCGTTGGTGCAGTATAAAATGGTGTAATTCGCCTCCGCACCTTTGACGGTCCAGGAGGCTGCCAGCGTCCCTACAGTGCCGTCAGTGAATTTCAGCGCTGCGACGAAATTATCTTCCACGCTGGCCCGTTTCTTTTCGAGGCGTTCATAAAAGGCGCCGATGGAGCCTACTTCCTTACCCGTGAGATAACGCACCAAATCGGCCTTATGTACGCCCAAGTCAGCCATGGCCCCAAAGCGCGCCTCTTTTTTATTGAAGAACCATTTTCCGGACGGACTCCAGTACTCGGGACCTGCATGGCCGAACATGGCCGTCACATGCAACACCTTGCCCATGATACCGCTGTCCATGACTTCTTTGGCCTTGACGTGCGCCGGGAACAACCGCTGGCTCTGATTAACGGCCAGGAGTTTGCCCGCCTTGTCCGCCGCGTCCAGCATACGACGTGCCTCGGCCACGCTTGTGGCCATGGGTTTCTCCACCAGCACATTGCAGCCCACCTTCAGCGCCGCAATGGTTACCGGTCCGTGCAGATGATTGGGAAGGCACACGGAAACGCCTTCCACATCCGCTTTCTTCAAGAGATCCTTATAATCGGTGAATATCTGCGCGTCCGGCGCGAACGTTGACGCAACCGCCTGTGCCCTGCCTTTCAATGCATCGCAAAACGCCACAAGTTCAGCGTCGGGACTGGCCGCATACTCGGGAACATGAAGCCTCTCCGCGATCGCGCCGCAACCGATAATGCCGATTCGTACTTTCCTGCTCATAGTCACCTTTCGATATCGCTTTTGTTGTTTAGCAAACAGACAACCCCGCGAGCACACGGCTTGCGATTTATGGTGCTCCCGCAGGCAGGAAAGACAAAACCGCCTGCCGCAGCCTGTACGGGAAGTACCGGACCGCAGACCCGGAAAAGTATTCACAGACTCAGGAGCCCGGGGGGTCTGCCTGCCAATAGTTTCTTCACTGGCTGATAATTGTAGCCTAAAAACGCAGGAAACACAAAGGTACGCGGTCATTCAAGCGACTCTATGTCCGCTCTTGAAACTTTTCAGACGCAAAGGCGGGTTCCGCTTGGATCATTTCATGGCTCTGGCAAAAATACTCCTATCTTGCGCGCCTGTGACATAAATGTTTGAAGTGTTGAGTACCGCTCTACCCGGCATGCAACCAGACCGGAATCATTTTTTCCCATAGCGGGCAACGGAGCTACAGTTCCTGACAAAACCATTTCACCACATTGTGGTGTATACTTATAAGGAACGTTTCGCTTGATCGCGAAATAGAGGGATTTCTGAATAATCTGTATGGGTCACAACAATGGAGGATGCGTCATGAAATCTGGCATTTTGTTGGTATGGGGTATGGCCGTTGGTCTGGCAGTTGCGGCAACCGCTATTGAACTGCCGCCGTTGCCTTTTGCCCAGGACGCGCTGGAGCCTCATATCTCCGCGCAGACGCTGGGTTTTCACTACGGCAAACATCACCAGGGGTACGTGGACAATTTGAACAAGTTAATCAGCGGCACTCCTATGGAGGGACAACCGTTGGAGGAAATCATCCTTACGACGGCGGGCGCGGAGGAGCATATAGGCATTTTCAACAACGCGGCCCAGGTGTGGAACCACACCTTCTTCTGGAACAGCATGAAACCCGGCGGTGGAGGCAAACCCGCGGGGCGGTTGCTGGAATGTATAGAGAAATCCTTTGGAGATTTTGATTCATTCAAAAAAGCCTTTACCGAGGCCGCGTTGACACAGTTCGGCAGCGGATGGGCCTGGCTCGTTCAGGAAGGGGACGCGCTGAAAATCGTCAAGACCGCGAATGCCGACACTCCGCTGGCCCACAATCAAACAGCCCTTCTTACCTGTGACGTCTGGGAACACGCCTATTATCTCGATTACCAGAACCGCCGCAAAGACTTCGTGGAAACATTTCTCGCGCATCTGGTCAACTGGGAATTTGCCGCATCACAGATGAAGTAACAGGGTTAATAAGGTTTAGCGCAGCGCATCAGTCTGTTGCATGAAACACAATTTAAAGGCAATCGGACTCCAAAGCCAATATTTTTCAGGATCTGAACATCTGAGACATAACGCCCAACCAGCCTGCAGAAAGGGCAGCGACACTCGCACCGGAAACACCGCCGCTTATCTCACGCGAGTAAGCCCATACACAGTAAATAGGGCATCGAAGAAAGCTGTCCTTTTTTTGGCGGTACGCCGGTATACCGCGACTCCAGGCAACAGCCCCCCTTTCGGTATAATGACGCCAGTTTTTTCGGAGAAAGGTACGACATGAACAAGCGACTATGCCTGGGGCTCCTGGTTGCGATACTGTGTGCACGACTGACGGTCGCAGCGGAATCTATTGCCCCGGACATCCTCAGAGAAATGGCGTCCGCCACAGGGGCGGTATGGATGGCGCAAACGGAACGCGGGGCGCCGCTGTCTTTTGTCGCGGCCCGGGAGAACCTGCAGGTCGAGGAAACAACCATCCATGAGACCATCGTCCGGGGCGGGGAAATGGATGGCACCCTCAGGCAGAAGCGGTTGTGGCTTCCTGATGCGGAGATGTATCTGCTGGAGACACAGATAGAAACCGCCCTACCTGAAATTTCACAAGTAAATGTTGTTGATTGGACTTTCCTGTTCGGCGGCTTACGCGATGGATCACACTTCAAACCGTTGACCTATTCGGAGGATACCTGGTATGCGTCCACCTATTGGACGGGCCCGGATTGGACCCGTGTGGGAAGGGACTGGCAACATTCCGGCGAAAAGACATCAAGCGTCCGGCTCTTTACGGTTCCCCGTGACGGGAAGGTCGTCGTGTCGGGGCGGGTCTGCAAGGCCGACACGAACGGCGGCGACGGCGTGCGCGTGAGCGTCCGTCACAACGCCGAAACTATCTGGCAGCAGGAACTTGAAGCGAATGATGCCGAAGGGCTGGAACCCTCGTTGCCCCTTGAGGCACACGCGGGTGATCGCATTCGCTTTGTCGTTCACAGGCGCAACGCCATTGCCTGCGATACCACTCGCTGGGACCCGATCATTGTCTATGACGATGGTACGGCGTTACGCGCATCCGACGGTTTTGCGGCGCAACCGAAGGACGGCTGGTCCTACGAGATGGAACTGGAGGAGGTTGCCGGCCTGCCGCATTTCTACAGTTTCGACCGTCATTTTTGTTTTCATGAGTATCTGCTTTCGCCGGGCAAAGAAATCCTGCTGGACCATGAAACCAGCCTGCCCCTGTTCATCCTGACCGATGATAAAGATGCTTCCGGCATTGCGGGCGCCGTACTCAACGCCTGCGCCTGGCAAATCGCGGCGTCCCTTTCGGAAGCGGGAACGCTTTCACTGCGGATCCGCAACACGGCCGGAGAGGTTCTCCCGATCGTGGCCGCCGGCGCCTACTCGGGCACCTGGATGAACGGCGCGGCGCGGCTCGAAGCCCTTCGCCAGTCAACCACAATCCATGCGGACCTCGGACCTTTCCGCGATCACGTGCAGCAGGCCTTCACTGCGGTTCTGGGAAACATCGAACCGCAGGCCGCTCCGGAGATCGATCTGTGGGCCTGTGTTCAGTGGGACTGGCACCTGCAGGACCGTCTCGAGGCCACACCCCAGGGCTATGAAGCGGCGGCCCTCGCTGTGGAGAAGAAGGCGGCAGAACTCGCCGCGGACCTGGACGTCCGATACGCCCCCCCGGTAGGTAGCGCTGAAGCGCCGTGCGTGCGTTATCTGCGCGCCCACGGGCTGCGTAGAAAAATCGCACTGGACAATCCCTTAATGCGCTTTGGCCCGCTGATGTTCTGCAAGCGCGTGCCGACTTCGTACAGCCATCTGGTCATGCAATACTTCGGCTGGCGCGCCCGGCCCGGGGGCGGCCTCTTCCGCCTTGACCGGCCGGGATACTCTTTCGCGGCCCGGGACATTTTTGAAGGCGCGCTGGAAAAAGGTTCCGTACTCGAGCCCCGCCTGTCCTATGACGGCAAGCGTATTCTCTTTTCCTTCGTACAGGACGCAGGCAAGGCATACGACCCGCTGCAACTGAACAATGAGACCGATGAGGGCTTTTATCATATCTATGAGGCCGGGGTGGACGGCACGGGCCTCCGGCAGATTACGCAGGGCCCCTATGATGACCTGATGCCGGCATACCTTCCGGACGGCGGTATTGTCTTCTCCTCCACGCGGAGGAAAGGCTATGCACGCTGTTTCGGCGCCCAATTCAGCCCGCGCTGGCATGTCTATGCGCTGCACCGCATGGACGCGGATGGCGGCAACCTTCGCCCTCTTTCCTTCCACGACACCAATGAATGGTTCCCGACAGTCTCGAACACGGGTTTGATCCTGTACAGCCGCTGGGACTATATCGACCGGGACGCCGTCACCCATCAGAATCTCTGGGCGACCCGTCCCGACGGCACCAATCCCGCGGCGATCTGGGGCAATGCCGTGGATAAGCCCCATTGCACCTTCCAAATCCAGCCCATTCCCGAAAGTTCCAAAATCGTATTCACGGCGTCCGCCCACCACTCCATTACCGGCGGTCCCCTTGTCGTGGTCAACCCGGATGTGGACAATAACAGCCTGGACGCTTTGACACGCATTACGCCCGGCATTCCCTTTCCGGAAGCCGAGTCCATGGACATCCGGGAATATTACGATGCACCGTGGCCCTTGTCCGAGAAGTATTTCCTGGCGAGTTACAGCCCGTGGCCCCTGGTGTGGGAACCCGGCGCCAATCTTCCCCACGCGCTGGGCATTTACCTTATCGATGCCTTCGGCAACCGCGAACTGCTCTACCGCGACCCCGTCATCGGCAGCACCAACGCCTGCCCGCTCGTGCCGCGTCCCATTCCCCCGGTCCTGCCCAGTACCCTGCCGCTGGACGCGGACGATCAGGGCGAAATCCTGGTTGCCAATGTGTATGAGGGATTGGACGCTGCCGCCCAGGGTCTTATCAAAGAAATCCGGGTAATCCAAATCTTTCCGAAAACGACCCCGGTGGGGGGAACGCCCCCCATCGGCCTCGCCCTGGAGGAGAACGCAAGGGCCGTACTGGGATCGGCGCCCGTGGAGCCCGACGGCTCCGTTCATGTTACGGTGCCCGCACGAAAACCCCTTCTCTTCCAACTGCTGGATGAGAACGGCATGGCCTACCAGACCATGCGTTCCCTGACCTACCTGCAGCCCGGCGAGAAGATTTCCTGTGTCGGCTGCCATGAAAACCGCAGGGACGCGCCTTTGGCCGGGGTGCCCCTCGCCGCGCGGCGGCCTCCGTCCCGGCTCCTCCCGAAGGACTATGAAAACGAACCCTTTTCCTATGTCCGGATGGTGCAGCCTATTCTGGACGAGCATTGCGTCCGGTGTCACGGCGGCCCAGAACCCCAAGGGAACCTGGACCTGACTGGCGGGCCGCTCAACGGGTACACCACCTCCTACTGGGCCCTATGCGGCGACAAGGATTTCGCGGGTGCGAACACGAATCCTGAAACGGCGGCGGCCGCACTGGTGCCCCGCTTCGGCATGCGCAACCAGGTGCAGGTCACCCCGCCGGGCGGCCTCTATGGCGCCCGCGGCAGCAGGTTAATCGCATTACTCCGTGACGGCCACGAGGAAGTGTCCCTGGACGCGGAGGAATTCAGGCGACTTGCCCAATGGATCGACTGTAACGCGATTTTCTACGGCGCCTATCTGCCTGAAGAACAGGAAAGGCTGTTGCGGGGAGAGCGCCTGCCCATGCCGGCACTGCAATAGGGGTGAACCAAGGAACGAAGTAGCATCCCAGCCAGCGGCATGGAGCACGGGATTACCCAGCAACCCCAACCTATACACTTTTTAAATCAGGACCGAAAATTCTCTTCAAATCTGATAATCGTCCGTTGGATAATCGTATCAACAAATACATTCTGATCAGGAAATAGTCTAATGAAATCTCGGATGGCAAAACACACGTATCCGGAACAGACATCCAAAAAGGGAATCAATAGGTTAAGGACATGGTTAATACTCGATATGTCCAAAATCTGTTCAATCGATATAGGATACCCGTGCGTATAACTTGAAAGGTAGTCATAGAGGGGCTTGTAGTTTCTTTGTGCAATACCCGCTTTTGCACAAATATCCGTATTTGAAAGAAGAAACAGTTTCTTTCCATCCCAGATTCCAGTTGTGTCAGTTTGCTGCAAAGCAGTTCTTAGCGCGTCAGCATCCGCCTCTAATTCTGGAAGTTCGGCAGGAGTGCGTCCAAGTGCTTTAAGCAAATCAACACGCTTTTTCTTTGCGTGATAATCACCAAGCAGGATACGGAAGTTCCGCTCATCTTCGCTGATATCATCTATGGCCGTGTAATACAGCGTGCAATAGCCTTCCATGACAGCCCGCGCCAATACAAATACAGAGGCATAATCTGGAAACGCAAAGGGATAACCATGAACGTCGTGTGAATTTGAAGGTGCTATTTGGAGCATCGTATAAGCATGAAGGGCAATCTTTCCAAAGATAACCGATGCTATCTGTTTCCTTCTGCTATCTACCATGCGCCCTGATGTGTTGGCTGACAACGTACACGCACAACTGGAAACCCTCTCAAACAGAGTGCGGTTTATTGTATAGATAGTTGTAGTGTCTTCGTCGCTCATGGTCCATCACCTAAAGGCCTGATTTAAATAGGTTTGTTTACATTCTATTCTTGAAATACTTACTAAGCTAAACGGCGACTGTTATTGGTCGCCTGTCTATTCATAAACAATTGCTTGTTGTATATAAAGTTCTATATGCGATGGAATTTGTCTTGATGAAAAAAGCATGACCGCCCGTTGCACAGTTTTATTTTTCTCCAACTTTTTGTCCAATCTCATTCCAATTCGCCTGTAACCAAGAATCAAATGAGGCTAATAGGGCATCTGCCTTAGCAAAATCCACTTTATTGCCATTGTTTTGTATGCCAGACTTCATCTTTGTCAAGGCAGGCATAAATTTATCTCTAACAACATCTCCCCAGCCAGGTTGGATATCATTCAGTACCAAGACTTCACATTCAGCCAAACGATCAAGAGATTTTTCAATCAATGCTTCCAAGCCCTTCAAATCCTCTACGGGATCCTGTGAATTTGACATCGCTTGAATTAGTACATGCATATCTTGAAGGTATTGATATGCTGTGAAAAAACCATCCACTGATTCTCTTTGACTTTGTGTGAGCGAGTAAGAATACAGATCATCTGAGCCATTCTTAGTCATATTTGAAGTAGTATTAGGATGGATCGTGGATTGGTAAAAAGGAACCCACCCATAAATAGGGTTGAGCGTATTCGGCGCAAACACCATGATAAAAAAGAACACGATAGACAGTAACACAACAATGCCAAGAGAATAATGTTGCGCAGTAGGTTCTTTTGCCCTCTCCCGTTTAGCATATTCAGGAGCAGCTAAGCTATGAAAGAAAGCGGCGATCCAAAGAGGCCACGTTGGTATGTTTGGTCTCGCTTCTGAGAACCATCTTAGAAGGCTAACAACGAACACTGCATACGCACCAACGACATATGATTGTCCGAGTGCTGAAAGCACAAAGCCCAAAACAGAAAGAAGAACATTTTTAGTTTTCTTTCCTGCCTCAAATATCAATGCGCCAGGCGCCCCCGCCAAGCCCATGATAACCATCACAATAGCTATCACCATAAGACCGAAAGAGCAGGCCAGAAACATTATCAGAATAGATCGTATTGTGTTCATCGTCTTCCCTGTTTAATTACAAAGTTCTTAGGATCTCGAGATATCAAGGGTTTTAACCATCATAAAAATAAAATTGTTGCCCCGAGTCTTTACATAATCTAGTTATGTAAAGGTCCCGTTTCATTTCTATCAAAATATTCTATCAATCGTTTACATGCACGGCTGAAACAATCATCACCATTTCTCTTTTGTGTGATTGCGTATTCAAAAGTAAAAGCGAATACAAGCGTCGATGCAGCAACCCAATGTCCTTTGCGATAAACTCCTGCACCTTCTCTTATAAGGGAACTATAAAGATCATCGAGTTCCTTATCAGAAATGTTGTATCCTTGAAGGACTTTTTGTGTATTGGGGTCCTTATGTACAATCTCATACAGTTCTCTCCTATAAATATCCTGCTGTTTTAAGAGTTTATCTATAGCATCAAAACCACCCTCATTCAGCGCATTCATGAAGGAAAGTCCCATATCAGGTTTTCCAGCCAGTTTTGTTGATACTCTTCGTAGTGCTCTTGATTTCTTTATTGACCAGAACATAGCCTAACTCCCCTTTGTTTTTCGGATATCCAAAATAAATATGTTCAATTGTTCACAGCACCACCGCGACGGCATTACTCGGAACGCTTGTTCCTGTTGCGTTTATAGCGATTATACGGTATTCTAGTTGGATATAGCGAGGCTGGTTTGTGAGGGTGATTTCGGGGGTTAGGGCCATGCCTTCTTGGGACCAGTGGGTGAATTTTTGTCCGGGTAGTTGCTGCCGACGGAGCACGACGTAAGAGCGCACGGGTCCGCCTTTTCCGGGGGCGGGGGCTTTCCATTCGAGTTCGACGACGCCGGGGCCGCGTGGGGTGGCTTCGAAGGATCGGGGTTGGGCGGGTTTGCGGGTTTGGCCGCCGTAGCGTTCTTCGGTCCAGCCGATGTGTTTCAGCTGGAGGGGATTGTCTTTGGTGTCGCTCTCGGAGCGTTTGAGTTGTTGTTTCATGTTGCGGACGAGGGCGCGGAAGGACTTGTCTTTGACTTCGGTGGCGAGTGCGACATCGGCTTTGTAGCAGCCCGCGACGATGACTTGATTGGTGTAGTTGATGCGGGCGTCGGTGAGGGCGGCGACGTCGGCGTGGGGAAAGACGGCGGGGTGGTCAGTGTACCCGGCAATCATCTGGTTGGCCAGGGCGAAGATGTCGGCTTCTTTTTTGGGAAAACAAGGCACGGAGAATACCTTTCTTGAAAGGGTAACAGGATTAACAGGCTATCCTGTCTATTCTGCCTTATGTAAAACGTGCAGTTTTCGTTTAACCTCTACTTGCGCTTCGCCGAAGTTGAGGAGTAAGCCCACGTGTTTTCCCGTGGCAACCCGGTCATTCATTCTTCAAACCGCTCTTCAACGTTTTGCAGGAGCCGCTTCCCATGAATAACCGCCACAACAAGAATCTTTTGCCCTGTAATCTGGTACACAAGCCGATAACTATAGACTAACCGCTCTCGTATAGCCACCGAGTTGAATTCAGGAACAACACGACCCATAAAGGGGTATTCCTGAATATTTCTTGACACCTCAAGTATCTTATTGACAACCGACTGTGCATAGAACGAGGAGTCTCTTGCTATATACACAGCAATAGATTCCACATCTTCCACCGCTTCCGGCGACCAAGTCAGTCTGTATGCCATTTATCAAGCCGCTTCTCTACTTCCTGCTGCGTCATTTCGCCTTCCGCTTCCGCCCTTTCAATTCCCCTGCGGACTTTCTCGACAACATAGAGATGATACTGAATATCTTCCAGGGTGCAATCATCCGGTAATGTTTCCAAAAGCGACTGGACATCGTTCTTAACGGTGCTCATTTGAAACTCTCCTGTTTTACCCGATTCCAATTCTAGCACCGGGTATAATAGAAATTCCACAGAGACAAGAAACAGAGCGTGAGTTATTCTCGTTCGTATGGTGTTAACGATTTTCCTCTCGTTCCCAAGTTGTACTTGGGAACGTCATTGCTCTTGAAGTTTTACTTCCTCTTTATTGTTGCGTTGCGTGCCATCAGATAAATTGCAAAGTTCAACTTTGCCTTCTCGTGCGTTCCCAAGTACAACTTGGGAACGAGGAAACGTCGGTCGGGGCGGGGTACCTGCGTCCGGGCCGTGAGAGATCCCCCGCATAGGGAAGCGCGAACAACCTACGAACTCCTGCTACGCCTGGTCTACTGGGTATCCCTGTTCCCGGTATTCCTTTAAGCGGTAGGTGAGGGTGCGGCGGCTGATGCCGAGGGCCTTGGCGGTTTCGCTGCGGTTATAGGCATGCTCTTTCAGCACCCGGAGTATGGTGGCACGTTCCATCTCGTCCATGACCGTGCCTGCGGCGGCCCCATCCGCAGCCGTTTCGGGCGCCGCCGGATCCAGCTGCACGCGCCGGGGCAGGTGTTCCATGAGGATGACGTCACCCCGGGCGAGCAACACGGCCCGTTCGATGGCGTTGCGCAATTCGCGCACATTGCCCGGCCAGGCGTACCGCTCCATGCTGGCGATGGCGCCGGGGGAGAAGCGGGGCCTGCCCTTGCTGAATTCAGCGGCGAAGCGCTGGGCCAGGGGCATGATATCCGCGATGCGTTCGCGCAAGGGCGGCACCTGAATTTCCATGACATTCAGGCGGTAGAACAGGTCTTCCCGGAACCTGCCCGCTTCCACCTCGGCTTCGAGGTCCCGGTTGGTGGCGGCGATGATCCGCACGTCGGCATGGATTTCCGCAGTGGCGCCGATACGGCTGAAACGGCCGTCCTGGGTGACGCGCAGGAGTTTCGCCTGGAGCGCGGGAGACATTTCGCCGATCTCATCCAGCAGCAGGGTGCCGCCGTCGGCCTCTTCGAAATGTCCGATGCGCCGCGCGACCGCGCCGGTGAAGGCACCCTTTTCATGGCCGAAGAGCTCGCTTTCCAGCAGCGGCTCCGGAATGGCGGCGCAGTTCACCTTGATAAAGCGCGCGTTGGCGCGGGCGCTCCAGCGATGCACGACATCCGCGACGACCTCCTTGCCCGTGCCGCTCTCGCCGGTGATGAGCAAGCGCGTATCCGACGGCGCGACCAGGGCCGCCTCACGGAGCACTTCCCGCATGGGCGCGCTTTGTGCGATGACGCCCTCCGGGAGTTGAAAGCCCTCCAGGAGCACTTTCGCGGGCCCGCTTTCCGGGAGCGCCAGACCGCGCCGGACGGCCTGGAGCAGCTGGTCCAGGTCGATGGGTTTCTCCAGGTAGTCCACGGCGCCGCCGCGAATGGCGCCGACTGCGTCCCGAATGTCCGCGTAGGCGGTGACGAGCAGCACGGGCAGGTCGGGGTGACGCTCCGCCACAAAGCCCAATAACTCCAGGCCGGTCATGCCCGGCATGCGCACATCGGAGATGAGCATGCCCGGTTGCGATGCCGCGAGCATATCCAGGGCTTCCTGACCCGAGGAAGCGGTGGTCACGGGGAATCCCTGCCCGGTAAGAAAGGAACAGAGCAGGCTGCGCTGCCCCGGATCATCGTCCACGACAAGAATAGGATGTGCCGGCTCTTTAGCCATTCGTGTTCTCCCTCGGCTGCGTTTTTGCGAGGCGAATACCGCTGACCCGGAACACCGCCCCCCGGTCGCCGGGCTGGCAGTCCACCGTCCACTGATGAGCGCGGGCGATTTGCCGCACTACGGCAAGTCCGAGGCCGGTTCCTTTTTCGGAGGTGGTGTAGTAGGGCCGGAACACCTCCTCGCAGTTCTCTTTCGCGATCCCCGGGCCGTCATCCCGCACTTCCAGCCGCACCGTTTTGTCAGGCATCATCCCTATCGCCACCGCCACATGGCCGCCGTTGGGAACCGCCTGCAGGGCGTTCAGGAGCAGATTGAACAAGGTTTGGCGCAACATGCCTTCATCCGCCCAAACGGATACTTCCGGGCCGGTTACTTCCAAAACGACATTCTTCTCCTCACAATCAAAGGTCAGAACGTCAAAAACGGATTGAACGAGCCCGTTAAGATCCATCGGCTTCGGTTCCGGTCCCACCGGGCGGGCATAGTTCAAAAACTGATTGAGCCGGCCCGTGACCCGGTCGGTTTCTTCCGTGATTTTGGCGGCGGTATTTTGGATGTCACCGGGGGTATCCGGTCTGCGGCCGATCATCTGCGCCATGCCCCGGATCAGGTTCAACGGGTTCTTGGTTTCATGGACCAGTCCCGCCGCGGTTACATTCATATCTCTAAGCCGCGCTGCGGTTTCGCGTTCCCGCACCAGTT
>JAAYBJ010000106.1 GCA_012730105.1 Candidatus Hydrogenedentota bacterium | reverse complement strand
TATGACCGGCGGCGTTGGGCATAATTGTGAAACGCTTATGAGAAGACTGACAAACGCGGTCTGCAGCATGACCACATACCTCCATTGATACCACTTGGATGGCCGGATTATTTATTCGCTTACTCTGGACGTTTCCATCAAAGCTATGGACGCTATACAATTCCAGAGAGACACAACTAACCATTTTAAGTCAGGTTAAAGTTTACCAATATTCGTTCACTTTGTCAAGTATTTATTCCGGTAGTTTCACTTTATATATGACCGCTGCCGCCAGGCAGCACCGAACGGAAACCGGAGTTTTGTTGTGATACCCCACGGGTTTCACAGTTTTGGTATCCACAGTTTAATTGAATTTCCTGATCACCGGATAAGGATTACATTGTGCGGCGAACATAAGAAACGGTTCCGTTTGGCCGTTTGTTACTTTGTTCATCCATAATACACGTCAAGAAAGCAACGTTCACTATGCATTATCGGGATAAACGGGAGGCTCACGCATACATTTCATCAATATCATTGCGATACCGTTCTGCAATAACCCGCCGTTTTAGTTTTTCCGTCGGCGTGATTTCCCCGCCTTCTATGCTGAGGGATTGTTCAAGGATGGCAAATTTTTTGATTTGTTCAAACCGCGCAAATCGTTCGTTGACAAGGGCAACGCGTTCTTCCAGAAGTTTGCGGACCTCGGGATGCGCCACAATCTCCCGGTTGGTCCGGCAAGCGAGTCCTTTTGCGGCCGCCCACTCCCGGATGTGGCCGAAATCCGGGAACACAAGCGCGGCAAGATAGTGGTGGCCCTCTCCAACAACGACAACACGATCAATGTATCTGTCGGTGTTGAAGGCGGATTCCAGGGCAAGGGGGGCAATATTCTTGCCGCCCGAGGTAATAATAAGCTCCTTTTTCCGGTCCACGATCCGGAGATAGCCGTCCTGGTCGATCTCGCCCATATCCCCGGTATGAAACCATTCGTCTGAATCGAGCACATCGCCCGTGGCCGCCGGGTTTCCGAAGTAACCCTTCATGACACATTCGCCACGCAGGAGGATTTCACCGTCTTCGGCAATTTTCATTTCCACGCCGCTTATAGGCAACCCGACCGTACCCGGCTTATTTCTACCGGGCAGATTGAGCGTTACGACAGGGCTGGTCTCGGTGAGCCCGTACCCTTGAAAAATAGTAATGCCCAAGCCCTGGAAAAAGCGGCAGAGTTCAACGCCCGCCGGCGCGCCGCCGACAAAAGCGAGGCGGACGCGGTCGAGACCGGCCTGGCGAAGCACCTTGTTTGTGATGACGCGGGAAAGCCTGCATTTCAACCGCAACCACGGGGGCACGGTCCGTCCGGCGGTTTCCAAATCGGCCGCAGCGGTTCCCGTGTCAACAGAAGCTTCAAACAACCATCGCACAGGCTTCGGACGCTGTTCCAAAACCTGTTGCACTTGTATATAAATTTTCTCGAAAAATCGCGGCACACTCATCAGTACGGTCGGCCGGATCGTATGCAGCGCATGCCGGATTTGTTCCGGCTGAATGCCGTCGGCGATCACCAGCGTCGATTGCACTTCCAGGCTGCCGAAAAGATCCGTCGTCAAGCCGAAAGCATGGCAGAACGGCAAGTGATTGAGAAAGATATCGTCCCGGCCGACATTGAGGCCTCTCTGGAGCGGACGCTGGCTAAGAAAGTTACGGTGGGTAAGAACCACGCCTTTCGGCTGTCCCGTGGTGCCGGAAGTATAAAGGATGGCCGCCATATCCTCCGGCGTAATACGGCGGATACGTTCACAAAGCTGTTCCACAATAATGGGAACACGATTCACCTGGGCTGCGTGCCCCCGCACATTCGTGCCAAGCCCCGCATAGACCTCTTCAGTGTCTACCTGTTCGGGAGCGGACGCCAGCAGGGCGTCAAGAGTACTCGCCGGGTTACCCGGTTCCTGCTCAAGTTTGTCCATAATATAAATACCCTGCAGGTCGGGCAGGGAGTCCAAAACAGAAATGATTTTATTCGCTTGTGCAGGCGTATCAACAACGGCACATTTCGCCCCGGAATCTCGAAGAATAAACGCAGCCTCGTCCGCCGTCAACGTGGGATAAACAGGAACCGTTACAAGGTTGGCCGTGAGCAAACTGTGGATAGTAAAAATCCAGCGGGGCCGGTTGACCGCCATAATGGCCACACGGTCCTGGGGAGAAAGGCCGAGGCGAATCCACGCGGCCGCAAGGTTCAACTGAATTTTCATGTGTTCGGATACGGTGTACCCCTGCCACTCCTCTCCATGCAGACCGTTCTTGTACTTGGAGATAATCTTTACCTCGTCCCATATGTCGCATACACGGTTCATGAGAATAGAAACAATGTTTGTTTCTTCAAAATTAGAATGCATATATCATTTCCTGTTGGCTCCGGAAAAAGATCGTGTTTGACTTAGAATCTACCGTATGGTATTCTATTCTCTACCGTACGATAGGGTCAATATTTTGACTTGGGCCCCGAGGCAATAGCGGGACACCAACTGGAATCCCGGTTCCAGGGGTACGTACAGGCAACTGACAGGTAAACGTACTCGGCGATATGCCGGATGTAAGACAGGAAGCGCCGTGCGGCGACAGAAATATCAACGTAACCGATCAAAAACACCGCCTGCCGTAGCGAAACGCAAGTGATTAACCGGGCGCCTATGGCGCTCGACATGCGGTCGGCAACTGTCCGGCCTGTTCCACAAAAGGATAAACGCAATGGTGAACTTTTACGACGACAATGCTGATCTGAAGTTTTACATTGATAAAGCCATTGATTGGGCTTCGCTCGTAGGTGTGACAGAGTTTGATTACAAGGCGCCGGACGGCTTTCCGAACGAAAAGGAGGCCCTTGATTTCTACCGGGAGGTGCTAGGGCTGCTCGGCGAGTTTTCCGCCAACGAGGTGGCGCCCTATACAAAGGATATTGATCGTCAGCACCCCACATTGAAGAACGGCGAAGTTTCCTTCCCGCCTGTGACGCAGGAGATCATGGATAAACTCAACGCGTTGCAGGTGCACAGCATGTGTCTTCCCCGCGAACTGGGCGGCATGAACTGTCCCTACATTCTTCATCTTGTGATGACGGAACTTTTCGCGCGTTCTGATGTTTCCATGGCGGCCCATGTGGGTTTTCATGGCGGCATGGCCCTTGCCGCGCTCGTATTCTCAACCTATGAAGGCAGCACGGAGTTTGATGCGGAAGCCGCCCGAATCAAATCCACGCGATTCCAGGAAATGATAGAGGAAATCGGCGCCGGCAAGACCTGGGCCAGCATGGACATAACCGAGTCCGGCGCCGGCAGCGACATGGCCGCATTGACGGCTCAAGCCGTCCTGGAGGATGATGGCCAGTGGTATTTGACTGGAAACAAAATCTTTATCACTTCCGGGCACGCCAAATACCATTACGTGGTTGCCAAGACGGAAAAATGCGAGGAAGGCAACGAATTCTCCGGGCTCAAGGCCTTATCCATGTTCCTGGTAAAAGCCTATGACGTCGATGCCCAGGGCAACCGGACACACTATGCCTGGTTTGATAACCTCGAGGACAAGCTCGGCCACCATGGTTCGGCAACTGTGGGCGTCCGCTACGATCATACCCCAGCGCAACTGATAGGTAAGCGAGGCGAGGGCTTTCGATTGATGCTCCTGATCATGAACAACGCGCGTCTCGGCATTGGTTTCGAGGCATTGGGGATCTGTGAGGCCGCCTATCGCATGGCAAAAGCCTATGCGTCGGAGCGCTCTAGCATGGGCAAGACGATCGACCGCCATGAAATGATCGCCGACTACCTGGAGCAGATGCAGACGGACATCCAGGCGTTGCGCGCCCTTTCCATGGAAGGCGCCTTCCATGAAGAGATGTCACATAAAAAAGAACTCCTGCTGCGTTACCTGCCCCCCGCGAAACCGGAAGACCGCAAGGCCATAAAACGCGAAGTGGCGCTCCATCAAAAAATATCCCGCCGCATGACGCCGCTGGTGAAATATATGGGTTCAGAGAAAGCGGTGGAAATGTCCAGGCAATGCATCCAGATACACGGCGGGTATGGTTACAGCACCGAATACGGCGCGGAGAAACTCCTGCGCGATGCCATGGTGCTGCCCATCTATGAGGGCACCAGTCAAATCCAGTCTCTCATGGTCATGAAAGACAGCCTGATGGGCATATTAAAGGCGCCCGGGGACTTCTTCAGCGGCCTCGCAAAATCGTGCTGGCGAAGCTGCTTCACGGCGGATTCCGCAGTGCGCCGCACCGCGAGGCTGCAGCGCCGCCAACACATGGTTCTGCTGTATCTTCTCCGGCGCCTTGCCATAAAGAAACTTGCCGGCGGGCTGGGCAAATTCACCGGCGAATGGGATCCGAAACGCGACTTTGCGCTGGCAATGCTGCACGCAGAACGATTGACCCGCCTTTCCATAGATGTGGCCGTCTGCGAGGCGCTGCTGGCACAGGCCCTTCGCTTCCCGGAGCGGCGCGAATTACTGGAGCGCTACCTTGAGCGGGCGGAACAGCGCTGCCGTTACCTTCATGACGAAATCACAAAAACCGGCGACCGGCTGCTGGCCGTAATGGAAAAACAGCAGACAAGCGCGCAGATATAGGTCGTTTCATCAATAAGCAATGAAGGGATACCCGTATGAGCGATTACCTGGTAAATCTAAGTTCCAATAAGACCGCCCGTTTCCTCGTTCGGAAACTGGGCCTTCCCGTGCCCCTGCCGCAGCCCCTTGATCGGGCTTTCAATCCATGGGCGATGCAGCCGCTGCAGGGAAAAACCGTGTTTTTTTGTTCCGGCAGCGGGGCACTGCTGCCCGATCTTGTCGCGGGATCCCTTTTGCGGATGGGCGC
>JAAYBJ010000105.1 GCA_012730105.1 Candidatus Hydrogenedentota bacterium | reverse complement strand
TAATTCGGTAAACAACATGGTGTCTTGTCCTTTCTTTTAGGGTTGTTTTTTTGACAAGGATAGGATGCCATGTTGTTCCATTCCGATAAAACAAAGGATAATTTGGTTGCGGCTATGCCGCGCTATGTATATTCGTGGTTCTATTATTCTGGGTTGCGGGCAATGCCCGCGTTGGATAGTATTCCATACAGCCGAGAAGACGAGCATTTCCTTTGGAAAGTCTGGTACACTGTCGGAACAATTTTCCCTAAACACCATGGAGCGAAAAAAATGATTACACGAAAAACATTTACAAGCCTGTTACTTCTGTTTGTTGTCCTTTGCGCAACCGTTTATGCCCAGACGAGGACCGAGGTCGCCTTTCCCGACATCAACGGTTACAGGACGATCACGGCGGACCTGCATATGCACACCGTGTTTTCTGACGGGACCGTCTGGCCGACGGTACGTGTTGGTGAGGCCTGGCGTAACGGGTTGGATGTTCTCTCTATTACGGATCATTTGGAATACCTGCCTCACAAGGACGACGTCCTTCCCAAATTCAACCGCCCGTATGAAATAGCGAAACCGGAAGCGGATAAAATGGGTATTATGCTGATCCGGGGCGCGGAGATTACCCGGGATGAACCCCACGGCCATTTTAACGCTATATTTCTTTCAGACTGTGAACCGTTAAACACGCCGGATCAGAAAGACGCCGTGAAAGCCGCCCAGGAGCAAGGCGCGTTTATCTGGTGGAACCATCCTGAATGGAAGCGAGACGACGGCAAGGCATGGTGCGAAATCCAGCAGGAGTACCTCGACCTGGGGTGGATGCACGGCCTGGAGGTGTTTAACGGCGGCAGTTACTATGTGAACGCCCACCAGTGGGCATTGGACCACAACCTGACCTTGCTGGGGAACACCGACATACACGCGCCCATCGATGAAATATACAATTATGCCGAAGGCGAGCACCGCACCATGACGCTGGTATTTGTGAAGGAAAACACGCCGGAAGGACTGAAAGAGGCACTTTTTGAACGCCGCACTGTGGTGTTCGGTTCTGGCAAACTGGTGGGCAGAGAAGAATGGTTGCGTCCCTTAATCGAGGCCTCCGTCAAGATGGAAACAAGCGATATCACCTTGCGCGGAAAAAGCCCGGTCGTCGTTTCCGTTTTCAATGCCTGTGCGGCGCCGCTGGACCTTGAACTCGCGGATCGTCCAAGCGGCATCGCGTTTCCGAAGAGCCTCCTCCTGCCGTCCGGCAAATCCGCACAGATGCGTGTGCAGGGCGGCGGCAATGCCCCCGCCGGCACCGGACCGATTGAGGTCTCCTACGCGGTGAAAAACGCCTTGCTCGCGCCGAATACGCCCTTGACCATTAAACTTGTTTTCAAGGTGACGTTTGCACAGTAGCCTACACGGCACGAAGGGCGCCGTGTTCAACGGAATAAGCGCCCATCCCGCGTAATCAATTCAGCAAAAGACTGTTATATCATCAGAAAATCTACAGGAACCAAAAATATGCGGTATGTGGAAGCGTATGGTGTCATAACGATGGTAATCCTGGGTATGGCGGGTTGTGCCACACTGGAAGAATACACGGGGCTGAGCCTGGGTGGCGGGGTTGGAGGCGGGGGGCTCATCACCAATCTGAATTTAGTGAGTACGGAACAGGAAATTCAGTTGGGACAGCAGTTTTCCTCCGAAATAGAGAAGGATGCGGTGCTTCTTGCTAATCCCGCCCTCCAGCAATATGTGGCGGATATCGGCAGAAGGCTGTCCAGCATGGCGCCCCGCCAGGATGTTCCCTATGGGTTCAAGGTGATTGACGCGTCGGACACCGTAAACGCTTTCGCCCTGCCCGGCGGTTACATGTACATTTACACCGGCCTGATGAAGTTATGCTCCAACGAGGCGGAATTGGCGGCCGTCATGGCGCACGAAATCGCCCATGTAAGCGCGCGGCATCATGGGGAAATGATGACCCGCCAGACGGGCATGGAACTGATAACGCAAATCGCGTTGGGTGAAAATCCAGGGGCTGCGGCTTCCTTGGCGAAACAATTGTTTACTGTCGGTGTTTCCGCCCGTTTCAGCCGCAAGCAGGAAAACGAGGCGGACACGGTGGGCATGGATATCCTGTATCGTGCCGGGTATCCTCCGGACGCCATGATCGCCTTCATGAACAAACTGCTTGATATGGACAAAAAACAGGGGGGCGGCCGGTCGCTTCCCCTATTCGCCACCCATCCCGCGCCGGAGGACCGTGTCGCCCTGCTGCAGAATCTTGTTCAGCAATATCCCATAGAGGAATGTCGGAACCGGTCCTATGAAGAGAACCGTTACTTTGAACAGGTGCTGGCCTATTTCTGAACGGCAGCCGCGGACTGCGACAAAGAACACGCAGGCAAAATATTAAACGGTTCCGCAAAGGCAAGCAGGTGATGCCGCACTCATTTCACCTAAACTGGCGCGCCCATTGCTCCATGCGGTGGTCTTCGTTGCGTATGCGCCAGCGGATCAACCGTTGGCAATAATCGGCGATAACAGGCGCGTATTCCGGCAACGCGGCCAGGTTTTCAAATTCACCGGGATCCCGTCGCAGATCAAAAAGTTGCGCGGGCATCGACGCTTCCCCGAATTGTACGTACTTGTAGCGGTCATCACGCACCAGCCATAACCTGCATTCCTCTGGGCAGACACCGGCCGTGTCACGTAACAGGTTGTAATAATAAAACTCGTAGAATATTTCCGACTTCAATGTGGCGTCGGGCGCCCCGCGCAGATAGGGAAGCATGCTTTTCCCCTGAAAGCGGGGGTGGGGGGGGGTACCCAAAAAGCCGCAGATGGTTGGGGCAATGTCGACGCCTTCGGCAAAGCCGTCGGACTGGGTTCCCCGGGTTGTGTCCGCCTCCGGGCTCGGGTCGCGTAGGATCATGGGCACGCGGATGGCAGCATCATAAAAATGGGGCTTGCCCGCAAGATAATGGTCTCCCAGGTAGGAACCGTGGTCTGAGGTGAAAATGATGAGGGTATCCTCCCACTGTCCCGATTCCTTGAGATAGTCGAACAATATCCCTATACAATGGTCGAGTTCGGTAATCATGCCGTAATAACAGGCGCGTAATTCGCGCCATTCGCTTTCAACGGCCAGTTCCGTCTGGCCCCAATCGTTCCGGCATCGTGAGATATAAGGATGGTTGTTCGCCAATTCTTCCGGACGCCGCACGGGTTCGGGCATATCCTGGGGCCCATATAGGGCATGATACGGCGCCGGACAGATGTACGGGCCGTGGGGCTTGACGTAATTCAGGCTAAAAAACCAGGACTCATTTTCCCGGTCTCGCAAATAGCTGATGGCGGTTTCCGTGACAAATCGGGCTTCGCTGTGTTCCGCCTTGTAGTGGGCGGGAAAATGTAAGGGCAGGTGCGTTCCCCTGCCTTCCGGGGGGATTTGGTGGGCATACATGGTTTCCCGGTTGCACATATTTTCCGGGTAGCCCTGCTTCCGCAGCCAGGCATACCATTCCGGGCTGTCATAGTCATGTTTCAGCACCACCTCGTAACCGGGAAGAAAATAGTCATAGTTCAGGGAAGTCTGGTGTGGGTGTCCATCGGGAAGTATGCCGGGATCGCAGGCGTAATCGTTGTAACCGGCTATGGCTGGCTTGCAGCCGTGGGTTGCCAGGTGCATGGCCAGGTTATCATGAGCATCGGCGAGAGGCGTCATATTGTCCAGCACGCCTGTGGAACACAGGTAACGTCCCGTGTGTAGAGAACTACGGCTTGGGGCGCAGGGAGAACCCTGGCAGAAGGCGTTGCGGATAAGGATACCTTCCCGTGCGAGCCGGTCCAGGTTCGGGGTCTGTATCAATGGATTGCCCGTGGCGCCCAGGCAATCCGGTCTGAACTCATCCGTGGTGATCCACAATACTTTTTTCTTGTCCAGCGCTTTCATTGGTGCGGTCCATAGAAGGTTGTGTGTTAACAGAAGGGACTTGAGTGTAACAGGATATTCGCTTCTGTTCAAACAAGGTTATGGGCCGCATTGGCAAGGCGAATACCGGCGTTGAAATCGGTTACAATGGAAGTTTCCAGTCCGCCGTAAAGGGTTTAATCAGCAAAGGATGCGAGAACATCATGACGACTCTTCCCAAGGAGATTACCAGCGAGGTAGTGTTATGCAGGCCCGACGGCACCCTGAACCCGGAGGCCATTGGCTGGTCCCGAAAGCCGTTTCACAAATGTAACCTCCGCGGCAGGCCGTTGCGCAAGAAAAAATGGGATTACTGGTGCATTACGGGGGACAAATTTCTTTTTTCCGCGACCATAGCCCACGTGGATTATTTTTCCCTGGCAGGCATGTATTTCCTCGAATATGAAACCGGACGTTTCGTGGAGAAGGGGGCTGTTAAGCCATTTTCCTCACTGCCTGTCATGGCGGATACCGTGGAACAGACGGAGCGTTTCCGACAATGGGGCACCCGTTTCCTGTTTGAACAGGCGGGAGACCGGATGCACATGTCCGTCCGTACCGGTGGCTTGTTCGGAAAACCCTTCGCGGCCGACATTCATATCCACCGTCCCCCGGAAAAAGAAAGCCTGAATGTGGTCATTCCATGGAACCGAAGAACCTTTCAATTTACCTCCAAGCAGGAGTGTCTGGCTGCCGAGGGGCGCCTCGAGTGGGGTGACGAGGAATTCATCTTCACTCCCGGCGCCGCGTATGCCTGCCTGGATTACGGACGGGGCATCTGGCCGTACCGCACCACCTGGAATTGGGCTTCCTTTTCGGGCAGGAGTGGGGAGGATGAAGTGGGCATCAACATGGGGGCGAAATGGACGGACGGAACCGGCATGAATGAAAATGGCATTCTTCTCAACGGGCGTCTCCACAAGATTCACGAGGACATCTTATTCGAGTATGACGCTGGGAACTTTATGCGGCCCTGGAGGATGAAGACGGCGTCAAGCGACACGGTGCGGCTTGAGTTCGCCCCCTTTTACGAACGGGCGAGCGTTGCGAACCTGCTGGTCATCAATTCCAGGGCGCACCAGGTGTTCGGCCGCTATTCAGGCACGCTGAAGGTGGACGGGCGCACGGTGCCCGTCGATGGCCTAATCGGCTGGGCGGAGGAACACCGGGCGCGCTGGTAGAAAGTCCGGCTCAAGCGCCATCGGCAAAAAAAGGTTGGGTCCACGCCATGCGTGTGCCCGCGCCGTAACATTCCACCCGCAGGTAGGAAAGGGGCCAGACATCCGGCGCTTCAAAACGCAGTACCGGTCCTTCCACAGTGGCCAGGATCATTCCGTGATCCCGCACCACGCGAAAGCACTGGGTGCCGTGTGATTCTATTTCTATCCGGTTGCCTTCCGCGCGGATGGAGTCGATCACAATGCCCGTGGACACATAGAAGTTCCCCAGGCGCATGGATTCCAGCAGGGAGGCTTCGGCGGCGTCCTCCGCGAAAACCATGTTCCAGGTAATGCCCGAATCTTCGGCCAGGTGAGTGTCGTCATTGCCGAAGCCCCACACGCGCCTTCCACGGCTTAACAGCATGTCCCAGCGTTCGGTGGCAAGGGCGGCGCCTTCGGCGCGCTCCGACACCCCATTGTAAATTTCTATGCCCAGGTAGCCGTCCAGCGCTTCCAGTTCCGCCTGTTCGCAGTGGGTGAAGTCTTCTCCCCAGTTTGGATGGTTCATAATGGCGAGTCCGTTCGCCGCGTTGATGGCGTCCAGCATTACCTGCCTGTCAGCGTCGATGGGAAGCGTCCGATCAGCCTTCACATGAAGGATATGGCTGCCTTCCGCCGTGATTTCGTAGCCGGGAATCAGGGTCATGCCGTGGGGGTCGAGCACGCGCGTGTCCGTGACGAGGTCGTGATCGCTCAGCATGAGGAAATGATAGCCCAGCCCGGCGTACAGGTCCACCGCCTTCTGAGGCGGCAGCAGCCCGTCGCTGTTGGTGGTGTGGGTGTGGAGGTTGCCCTTGTATTGTTTAAACGGTCCTTGCCGATAGGGGGAGATCAATTTCATGGATTTATTTGTCCTTGTTCCAGAGTCCGAGAAATTCCTCTTCCGACGCCGGTTGCAGCATTTCCGGACGGTATAATTTCTTCACGATGGGATCGGGGATGCGGTCGATTTCTCCCGTTTCCGGGATATGCGTCATCTGCCGTAAAATTTTTTCGCTGTCGTCGCATTCATAGTAGGTCCAAGCGTCGCCCTTATTGGGCACGAATTGCGCCGTCTTGAAATACTTCATGTCTGTTCTTCCTTTTGCCGCGTCAATGATTTCGCTTTACGTGTTTACGTGTATCCACAAGATTCCCAATACTTGAAGGGGTAGTATGCCATGGCGTGTCCGTGTGCGTCACGCTTTCTTAGGACCGTCCATTCCATGCAAGCCGCAATGCGACAGGGGCAGCCCGGAAACGGCTATAACCGGCCCCGTTCGCGCGTATCGGTTTGAAGTCATGTCCGCTCCTCCAGCCAGGCCCGTATGGCATCACCATGATCCCGCGTGGTCAACACGATCAATTCATCGCCGGGCTGGATCTGGGTTGATCCCCGTGGCACGAGGGTGTCCGAATCGCGCCGTATGGCGCCCAGCGTGGATTCCGGGGGAAAGACCGCGTCCCTGACATGCATTCCCGCGAGGGGCGCGCCGGCATTCACGACCGCCGATTCGATTACCATGGACGTCCGCCGCGAGAGATCCTGATAATGCTCGGCGCGGGCCACCATCTCGTCGCTGCGCAGGCGCGCGTCAACACAGGCATTGATGACATCCTGCCGTTTCAAAACGCCAATCACCTTTGACGGGTGCAGGGGGTCTATGACGGGAAGGCGCCCATAACTCTGTTTGCCGAACTGGGACAGCGCGGAACTCAGGGTCTGCTCCGGCCTGCATACAGCCACATTACGGGTACAAATATGGCCCACGGTTAATTGTTCCCCGTCATTTTTCAAAACGGCATTTTCGATATCCTTGGCCGTGACAATTCCCAGCAGGTTATGGTCTTCGTCCAAAACGACGAATCCGCTTCTGTGCGTGTCCTTCATCTTTGAGATGAGTTCGGTAATACTCATGCCTGGAGGCACACCGTCCACCTCGCTGTCCATGGCGCTGCCAACGGTAACGGCATCCATGAGATTTACTTCCGGGGCGTCGTTGATGCGAATGCCCCGCTGGGTCAGTTTTACCGTGTAGATGGAGTCCTTGGAGATGCGTTGTGAAATGAAGGTGCCCATCACGGTGGCGCTCATCAGGGGCACGATAATATAATAATTGTCCGTCATTTCAATCAGCACGAGAATGGCCGTTATAGGCGCGTGCGCGGCCGCGCTGAACACGACCGACATGCCGACAAGCGCGTAAGCGCCGGGGCTGGAGACAATGCCCGGAAAATAGGTGTTGAGAAGCGAGCCATAAGAACCGCCCAGCATGGCTCCAATAAAGAGCGACGGGAGAAACACCCCCCCGGATCCCCCCGAGCCGACTGTCAGGGCCGTGGCGCACATCTTGGCCAGGAACAGCACCAGGAGAAACCATCCCAACATGGTGTTGTTTAATGCGGCATCAATCGTTTCGTAGCCGGTTCCCATGACTTGAGGCGCCCAAATGGCGATAATGCCGACAAGTAGTCCGCCCAGGGCCGGCTTGAGGCTTTCATGTATTTTGATCTTTTCCGCGGCATATTCAACGGCGTGCAGGCAGTTGACAAAAGCATGTGCGGCAAGCGCGGCCATCGCGCCCAGAATGACAAAAAAGAAGAGGTCCCAGGGGCTGACCAGACTGTAGTGATGCAAGAGGGGGAATTTGGGGTAATCCCCGATGCCGGACCACCAGCGCATGGTCATGGTGGCTGAAGCGGAACTGATGACCACCAGGCCGAAATTATGGGCGGTAAATCGGCGCACGATCACTTCGAGCGCGAACATGACCCCGGCCATAGGGGCGTTGAATGTGGCTGCAATGCCGCCAGCGGCGCCGCAGGCCGCCCCCAGGATCACCATCCTGTCGGGGAGGCGCAGCCATTGCGCGATGGAGGAGCCCAGGGCGGAGCCGATGTGTACGATCGGGCCTTCGCGCCCCGCGGAACCGCCCGAACCGATGGTAAGCGCCGCGGCAACCAGTTTGACCAGCGCCACACGGGGACGAATCCGGCCGCCGTTGCGCGCCACAGCCAACATGACCTCCGGAACGCCGTGCCCTTTAGTTTCCGGGGCGAGGTATTTGGTAAGCAATCCTACCGCCAAGCCGCCCAAAGCGATTACCGGAAGTGTCCAGGCGATCCCGATCCAGGATTTCAGAAAGCCGCCAAGGTATTCCTGGAAAATAAATTGTATAAAATCAATGGCATAGCGGAGACCCAAGGCCGCGCAACCGGCGCCAAAGCCAATGGTTATCGCCATCAGAATGGGACCGGTCGTCTGGGAGTCCCGCAATTTATTGGACAAAATCTTCCTGAATTTGAGGTAAAAAGAAAACACCTTGGCTCCGTTGTGTGTGCGTGGATGATACGGGAAAACAGGCCCATATTTTACCCGATGGAATGACATCAGGCAAATATTTCAGAAGTCCCTGTGCCGATCATCCGGGTGGGACGGAAATTAGCAGCGCAGGTTGTTAATTAGCGCACTTCGTGATAAAGTATTGTATTGGTGCGGGCCATATGGAAACCTTTTACTGTTGCAGGAGTGTGAACCAATGAATATTCTCAACGATCAGGCATTTCATTTCGCCCTGGAAAACACGGTGGATTCCGTTGTCATAACGGACATGGAAAGCATTATCCAGTATGTGAATCCCGCATTTACCACCATTACCGGGTACGCCCCCGACGAGGTGCTGGGCAAGAAGCCCAGTGTACTTAAATCGGACAGCACCACGGTGGAAACCTATAAGAAGATGTGGGCGGTAATTCTGTCGGGTGGCTGGTGGCGGGGGGAAATCCAGAACAGGAAGAAAGACGGGGAACTCTGGTACTCATTTCTATCTATATCCCAGATACGCGACACGGACGGCACTCCGTTCGCGTATATCGGTATTTCCCGCGATATTACGGAAATAAAACGCCTTGAGGAACGGCTCTTTGAAATGAGCCTTGAGGCGATTTACATGCTTTCCATGGCGGCCGAGGCCAAGGACAACGTTACAGGAAGCCACTTACAGCGGGTTCGGTTTTACTCCGAGGCCATTGCCCGGCAATTGGGCCTGCCCGAGGAGACTGTGGTGGAAATCGGCTATTCCAGCATGATGCACGATGTGGGCAAACTGAATGTGCCGGATGAAATTCTCAAAAAACCCGGGAAACTGTCCCCCCAGGAATGGGCGGAAATGAAAAAGCATCCGTCTAAAGGGGCTGCCATACTGCGCGATCAGCCGTTCTACGGTGTGGCCCGGGACATCGCCGCCCATCATCATGAACGCTGGGATGGCCAGGGGTATCCGCAGGGGAAACGGGGTGAAGAAATTCCCCTGTGTTCCCGAATTGTTACCGTAGCGGACGTGTTTGACGCGCTGACTACCTCCAGGCCCTACAAAAACGCCTGGCCGGACGAAGTGGCCCGGGCTAAAATCGCGGAAGGAAAGGGCACCTTTTTCGACCCCAAGGTGGTGGACGCTTTTGAACAGTTGTATAAATCCGGTGTGATCAGCGAGATCAAACATCGCTATCCGCTTGAATAAGGTTGCCGCCGGGTCTTGTTCATCGGCTTGGAAACCCTTTCCCTTCTCCCTGAGTCTTTACAGGGAAGAATACTTTTGCATGTGCACTTCCACGCAATGGGGTAGGCCCCTCTGAAAGTCTGCCCCGCTTATGCATCGAAGACATGGCTTTATGGGAGATTGAAGAAAATGTTAGACAGTGAATTTAAGCGTAGCGTTCGTCGCGTAGCCGGAGTCTTAGGACTCGTCCTTGCGTTGGCAGTCGCGTTTCAGGGAAATATGCTTCAAGGTAAAGGCAGTGTGCAGCTATGGTCTGTGGCGCACGCACAGGAGACCGCCGCCGAAGCGCCGGCCGGGCAGGCGCCGCTGACCCTGAAAGCGCTCCGGTACATGCCGGAAAACGCGCAACTGGCTATCGGCATTCCGCCGGCCTCCAGCATCATGGAACGTCTGGTGCCCTTTGTCCAACTGTTTCTGCAGGACATCGACCTGGTCAAGGAAATTGAACTGGTTGCATCGGATCTTGCCCTGGAAATGGAAGTGCCCGCCGACGGCGGGATTGTTGGCGTGCTTGCGGCCATGGGTTTTGACAGCGGGGCGGGCATGGCCGCGTTTCTGGACATGGCCGAACTGGCGGAAGTCGTGGCGGCGGCGGCCGCAGCCGATTCCCTGGATGAAATGCCGGACCTTGCCGCCTTGAACGGCGTGCTGGTGATTCCCGTCAATGACCCGGTAAAGGCGGAAGCGTCATTAATGAAGCTACTGGGCGACCTGCTCTCCGGAATGGAACGCAAGGAAGAACAGGTGGGCGAGGTGACGGTCAAGGCCTACGAAGGCTTTGGCGGATACTTTGTAAACAATGCCGTGATGGCCCTTGGCAACGATATGAATCTGCTGGTGGGCGCCGCCAGGCGTACGGGGGCGCCGGCGTCGTTCCAATACGGCTCGGATACCTGCCCTCCGGACGATATTCACGAGGCTGTGGCGTTGGCGTACGGCGACCGGCTGATCCCCCTGATGGAATTGTTCGCGGGCCAGGTGGCAAAGTTGGAAACCACCGCGCAGATCCTGTTGAATGTGCAGATGGAGCGCATGCGCCAGATATACAAGGACGTACCCCTGGAGGAACCCATTATCATTACCTGCAGCGTGGGGGAGGAATACGTGGAACTCAAGTCGAAAGTGGACACCGAAAAATATCCTTCCCTGCTGGAATTCATGGGACAGGCGGGTCCGCTTCAATGGGCTTCGCGCCTGCCGGTGGACACCAAGGCGTTTCTCAGCCTGAATGTTACTGATAGGACCAAGAAGCAGCTTACCGACGTCTACTTGGAATCCGTCCCCGAAGACATGCGGACACGTCCTGGCATTTCACAAACTGTCATGCACAGCATGAACGCGCTGGAGTTGTTCGGCGGCGAGATCACATTCGGTGTCGGCGGGCTTGAAACCATGAGTTTCCCGAGCGCGTTCCTGATGATTCAACTGGCCGAAAACGAAGGTGCCCGGATTTTGCTGCGTATCGCGCCGCAGGCGGACTACCAGGAACCCTACCGGGAGGTGCAAATCAAAACCCTCCAGGTGCCCTTCCTCGTCCCCATTTATTTCGCCGAAGTGGAGAATACCCTGGTCATGTCCAACAATGATGCCGGCATCCGTGCTATAATCGATCTTGCGAAAGACGGCAAAACCAGCGGCTTCTTTGAATCCTTGGATCCGCCGATTCCGGCGGACAGGCCCATCTATCAGGCCCTCGTCATCAAGCCAAGCCTCTACACCGATGTGGTCGCGCCGATGACCTCCATTACGGGCCAGGACCTGCCGGACGACGCGGAAGCCGTCATGACAAAGATAGCGGAACTTTTTGAAGATGTGCGCCTCTTCAACGAAATGCAGGGGCGCTGGTCGGTGGGCCGTATTTACGCCCGCAGAAAATAAGCAGATAGACCCGCTTTCGCGGTACTTGAGCGAATCAATGCAATCACAAATACTGTTGAATGGTTGCTAACCCAAAAGGATATTCACGATGAGTCATTCAATTCATGTCGGCGTCCTGTTGCTGGTGTTGGGAATGGTTGTCCCCGGAATCGCTGGAGCTCAGGAGGCCGGCCCGAGAATCCTGTTACTGACCCGGTCCGCGGGTTTTGAACACAGTGTGATCAAGCGTGATGACACCGGCACCAGCCATGTTGAGCGTATCCTTAAGCCGCTTGCCCAGGAGATGGGCGCGACTTTGGAGTGCACCAAGGATGCCGGGAAAATCAACGCGGAATCTTTGAAAAACTATGATGTCGTCATTTTCTACACCTCGGGTGATCTGACCCAGTCCGGTGGTGACGGGCAGCCTGCCATGGCCGCCACAGGTGTTGAGGAACTTCTCGCCTGGATCAAGGCCGGCGGTGGATTTCTGGGTTTTCATTCGGCAACGGATTCTTTTCGGTCTGAAAAAGATGATGTAACCCCTTATATCGCCATGATTGGCGGCGAGTTTGTAACCCACGGCGCCCAGTTTGAAGGAACGATCAAGAAAGTGGATGCCGGTCACCCCGCTGTCGCCTCCCTGCCGGACGCCTGGAGCCTGCGGGACGAATGGTACCTGTTCCGTAAACTGGACAAGGAAAACATGCATGTCCTTGCCCTCCTGCAAATCGGCGCTGAACGGGACAAGCAAAAGATCTACAACATTCCTGACTATCCTATGATCTGGTGCCGCGGACTTGGCGAAGGGCGCATCCTGTATAACGGCATGGGTCATCGCGAGGATGTCTGGGAACACCCCGCCTTCAAAGCCACGGTCAAAGAGCATATCCTTTGGGCTGATGGCAAAAGCCCGTTGAACGCCGAACCCAACTATGCCCAGGTGGTGCCGGAAGCCACTCCCTGAGTGCCTCCGATAAACGAGGCTTTCAATCATAGACGTATCCCTCAGATCTGTCGATTGTTCGCCGGTGGTGGAGTGTAGCGACACCATTGGTTCACGATGCTCCAACCGTAAATGCATACCGGAGGGATGCCGGCTAATGGCTGTCATCCCTTCGGGATAGGCGAGTATTAGCAAACACGGTTTGTTCCTTGAGATGAGTCGGAACCAGTAACCCACCTCGCACCCCCTAGGATTCGCCTTACCCCAGATTTTCCGCCATCCCGCCGCGATGGGCGGGAAAAAGAGGCGCGTTTGCATTTTCAGGGGTGGCACGCTTAAGATAACGATATGGATCCTGTCGGCTGAAGGAAGTGGTTCGTAAGCCGTGGTGCCAAACAGGGAAGCATAGTCGTTCATGGGGCAGATTACACTGATTTGCGGCGCGTATTGTTCCGATCGCAGCGACCGCATCGACGCGCTCTGGCGGGAACATTGGGGCCATGCGCTGTTGCTGACGCCGACGCGCCGTCTTGCGCGGCAGCGCCAGGAGGCCTATGTGCGCAAGAATGCGCTGCCGGGGATCTGGGGGAACCGTGCCTATGAATTGACCGCCTTTGCCGCACGGCTGTTGGAAATGTCCGGGGCGCGGGTACGGATGGTGTCGCGAATGGAACGGCGGCTCATGGTGCGGCAATTGCTGGAAAAACTTGCGGAAGATAAAACCTTGCCGCAGTTTGACATCACGCCGGGCCTGATCAAACACCTGCTGCAATTAATTACCCAGCTGAAACAGGCCGCGGTGGAACCCGCGATGTTTCGAAATATCATGACATCCGGTGCGGGCGTCACCGATGTGGACCTGTTTGCCGCGGCTGTGTATGAACAATATCAGGATGCCCTGCTTGCTGGTCAGTACTATGACGTGCCGGGCCTCTATTGGGCGGCGGAAAGCCACTGTAAACAGGAGGTTGTCGCGTTGCCGGAAAACGCGGAGGTGCTGCTCCTGGATGAATTTGACGATTTCACGCCGTCCCAGCAGCGTTTTATGGAATGCCTGTCACACCATGTTTCCAGTCTGGTGATTGGGATTAATCATAATTCGGATTCGGACCAGGACGGCCTGTTCCATCTGCAACGGCGCTGGGTGGAAGCCTTCCGGGAACGCACGGACGCCGAGGTCGTTGCCTGTCCGACGGACACGCCGAAGAGCGCCGTGCACCATGCCGCTTCCGCCATGTTCCGGCATAGTCCGGGCATCATTCCGGCAGGATACGAAGAAAACCTGCAGGTGCGCGCCTGCGCGGATGTGCAGCACGAACTGGAGACGATCGGGCGGGCGGTAAAACAATTGATCCTCAAAGAAGGCATCGCCCCGCCCGCCATCGCCGTGGCCCTGTCGGATATGCCGGAATGCAGATCCATGCTGGCGTCCGTTTTTGGGGATTTCGGCATTCCCTGCCGCTTGCCGGCGCCCAGCCTCTTGTCCAGTGCGGTGGGTGTGGTGCTCTCGCGCCTCTTTGATCTTTTGGGCAAATGGGAGCACCAGAACCTCCTCGCCTTGTTGACCACCCCGTTGCTGGGTGAAACGGCGGAACAGCGCAATGCCGTAATGGCCTTTCCCATGGCAGCACGGCTGTGTGGCGCGCTTATGGGACGGCAGGCATGGGTAACAGCGTTGAGCGATTTGGAGCGCCGGGTGGGCCAAAATGCGGTGGAATCCCGGAGGGATAGCCTGCCCGCAGCCCTGACGCCGGAGGCACTCACCCTTTTCCGGCAGCGTTTCGAGATGCTGGCGGCTTTTGAGGACGCGTTGCCTGCGCGGGCGTCCCTGGAGGAGTATGCCCGGCGGTGCGACCGTTTCCTGACCGATTCCGGGATGGTGGAGGCGTGCCGCGACAGCAGTGAGCACGGCGCGGCGCTGGCGGCGCTGCGCGCGCTTCTTCAGGAATTTGCGCTGGATGCCCTGGCGGATACCGCGCTCAATCCCGGAGAATTCGCCGACCTGTTGCGCGAAGGAATGGCGGAGGCATCCATCGCCGTGGAGTCGCCGGCCGGCGCGGGGGTCTATTGCTGCGGCATAGACGGATTGCGTTGCGAACGATATTCCCATGTGTTTCTCGGCGGATTGAACGAGGGCGTGCTGCCCCGTCCAGCGCCGCGAAACGCCTTGTACTCCGATATGGACTTGCACCGGCTGCGCCGACAGGGATTGGCGTTGGCCGGACGCAGTGAACATACCTACCGGGAGCGCCTGCTGTTTTATCACGCCGTCTGTTCCGCGCAGAAAAAACTGGTGCTTTCCTGGCGCAAGCAGGATAAAACCGGACGGGAATCTCTGCCCAGCCCGTTTATTGTGGAACTATTGGAACGTTTCGGCAAGGATTCACGGGTGGGTTGTCCGGACCCCGCTCCGGATTGTTTTGTCCCGGAAGCGGAGCGGGTGGCGTCCCCGCGCGATTTTGCCAATGCCCGCGCTTATCGCGGCGTTCAAGCTGAAGGTGCAATATTTTCAATGATTGTTGCGCCCGTTGAAATGCGCGCGGCCGTTGAACGTGAAAGAAACAGCTCCAAACCTTTCTCCATCTATGACGGGGTGATTGAAGCGCGGGACCTGAAGGAGCATCTTGAGGAACGCTTTGGGCCGCAGGCGCAGTTCAGTGTCCGCAACTTGGAGGAGTATATTAAATTTCCCTTTAACTTTTTTATGAATCACCTACTCCGTATTCGCGAAACCGAGGATCCGGAAGGGGAACTGGATGCCATGCTCAGCGGCATGTTGTTCCATGAAATACTCCAGCGTTTTCATGAGGGGTATCCGGGAAGGGGCCTGGGGGAAATTCTGGAAGAAGATCCCGTAACGCCGGTAAAGGTGATGGCTGAAATCCTGGAGGAGGTGTTTGAGGACCACCGGTATCAAATGAAGCACATCCCCGGGGCGGTGGTACGGGTGGAAAAAAAACGCTTCTTCCACATTCTGCGGCGATATCTGGACAAGTGCGGATACGTGGATGACACATACGTGCCCTGTCATTTCGAAACCGCCTTCGGAAATGCGCCCCGTGAAGGACAGGACCGGCTTTCACAAAGGGAGCCTTTCATATTGACTATAGACGGTTGCGAGTACCGGTTTTCCGGAAAAATAGACCGTATCGACCTCAATGGGAGCGAGGCGCGTCTTATCGATTACAAGACCTCCAGTGTGCCGACGCCCAAGAGCATCAAGCTCGGCTTGTCGCTGCAGCTGACGCTGTACAGTTGGGCTGTAGAAGACTTCCTGTTGCCGGAGTACGCCGTCAAGGAGGCCTATTATATCCCCCTGGTAAAAGGTAAACCCCGGGAGTCCTTGTTTGAACAGAAAGGGGCCGATAGTGCGGCGCGCCAGGAGGTGGCACGGGCGCGGCTGGCGGAGGCGGTTGCGGGCATACGCTCAGGATATTTCCCGCCGCAACCGGATGAGAACTACAGCGATGCGCAAGGTTCTTTTCATACGGCGGCCCGTTATGAAGAATGGCGCATAGCACTGAAATGCCCGGACAGGAACGCCCCAGAGGATACGGACGACACGGATGATTAAGAGCAACTGCAAGAAAGTCTGCCGGCGTGTCGCACACCCGGCGGCTAAGCGTCCGGAAGTGGAGTAGGTAATGGGATTCACCAAGCAGCAGGAAGAAGCCATCAAAGATATGCGGCCCTTGGTGTGCGTGTCCGCCGGCGCCGGTTCCGGCAAGACCACCATTTTGATTGAGCGCATCGTGTATTTGCTCAGCCACCCTGAATGCTGGCCGGACCGTCAGCCCGCGCTGGATCGTATCGTGGCCATCACCTTCACGGACAAGGCCGCCTCGGAAATGAAGGCGCGGTTGCGTAAACGTTTTCGGGAAGCCCAGGCTGGCGGGATGACGCCGGGGGCGCCCGATTGGCGGGACCTGGAACGGCAGGTGGACGGCGCCCGGGTGAGCACCATCCATGCCTTCTGCGCCGCCATACTGCGCGAACATGCCCTGCGCATCGGCATGGATCCCGAATGGGCTGTGCTGGGTGATGCCGACGCGGAACAGCTGATGGAGCAGGCGGTGGTGGAAACCCTCCAGGAATTGCTGGAACAGGATGATCCGGCCGTTACGCGCCTTTCCGTGGAGTGGGGGCGAAAACAGTTGAAGGCGGCTCTGGCCGAAATGGTCGGGAAACGGTGGGAAGTGCAGGCCGGCGAAGACGCAACGCGCTATAGTAACCCGGAAAGCCTCTATACATTCTGGTTGGAACAATGGCCGACCGCGCAGGAGTCCTTTCTTCATGTCTGCCGCCACAGCAGGGAACTCCCTTTTCTCCTGGAAAACCTGCGTGCTTTTGAGGGGTGCTGCCTTGACCCGGAGGACAAACGTGAAAAACAGCGTGAGTCCTGTGTGGCGGTGCTGACAGCCATTCATGAAGGCCGTGATCACCTTTGTGAACGCGTCCGGGGCTACCTGGACGCGTTCCCGCGGATATCCGGATCAAAGAAGAAGTGGCCTGAAGGCGACTTTGAACAGGTCAGAGATACGCTGAATATAGCCAAGAAATTTTTGACCGATAAATGCCTGTTTCCCGACTGGGACCCGGAACAGGAAAGAATAGCGGCCCGCGTGACCTGTGATTTCTTTCAGGTCGGCGCACGGGTGATAACCGCCTACCGTGAGGCCAGGCAGGCCTGGAATTCTCTCGATTATGAGGACATGATCAACGAAACCCTCGAAGTGCTGCAGAAAAATCCTGTTATGAGGGAACGGGTCGCGTCCGGAATATCCTTCCTCCTGATAGACGAGTTCCAGGACACGGACGGCCGCCAGTATGATATTGCGCGCATGCTGGCCAATGTGGAAAACGGGCCCCGGCTGTTTTATGTGGGGGACGTTAAGCAGTCCATCTACTATTTCCGCGGGGCGGAAGTCGACCTCTTCAACAGCGTCATACGGAACGCCCCGCACCCGCTGGAATTGCTGGACAATTTCCGCTCGCAACCCGGAGTCCTGAAGTTTATCAACGATTTCTTCGCCCAATCCCATCTCCTGGAAGCCGTTGAAACGTACCGGTCCATGGGCGTGTTTCGCGAATCCCTGGGGTTACCCTGCGTGGAGTGTTTCCTGCCCGAAGATCCGGGAAAACTGAACATGGCGGAGATGCACGAACAGGATGCCCGGTATGTCGTGGGGCGGATTCTCGAATTGTGCAAGGCAAATTCCCCGTTACGGGTGATGGATATGGAGACGAAATCTCCCCGCCCGGCCACCTTTGACGATATCGTGCTGCTTTTTCGGCGGGGATCCTATATGGACACCTACGAATCCGCCCTGCGGGAAAAGAATATCCCTTATACACGCGTCGCCGGGGCTGGTTTCTTCCAGCGTCGGGAGGTGCAGGATATTCTGGCCTTGTTGAAACTTGTTCTGGATCCCTGGGACGAGGAGGCTCTTCTGACGGTGCTGCGAAGTCCGCTGGCAGGCTTGTCCGATGAAAGCCTGATGCGTATGGCGATGATGGAGGGCCTGGCGCCTGTATTCCATTCGAACCGCATCCCGGAGCATTTTGACCAGCCGGAAATGCTGAAAGAAGCGCGTCGCCTTTTCAGTAACCTCTACGATCGGCGTGAGGGGGAACCCGGAAATTTTCTCCGGCTGGTGCTGGAGCATACCAACTACGAGGCGATACTGCTGGGCGGGCATCTCGGCCTCCAACGCACAGCGAACCTGCGCAAGGTGATTCAACTGGCGGACAATTTCGGCCAGTCCCGCCCCGCGACCCTCCACGAGTTTGCCCGATACCTGGACGACGTGACGTACCGGGAGTTGAAGGAAGGGGAGTCACCCCTGCAGTCCAGGGGAATGGGGGCCGTCACCCTCATGACCATTCACAAGGCGAAAGGTCTGGAATATCCCATTGTCTTTCTGCCCGAAATGTTCGCCGAGGAAAACAAAGGCGGCAAGGACATTTTCTATCAACGTAAGAATATCGGTTTGGCTTCAAAAATACCGAATGATGAGGGCCCTTCTCAGCGAGGCGCCTTTGCCGAACTGATGAAACGGTACAAAGCCCACGAGGAGATGATGGAAAATGCCCGGATACTCTATGTAGCCATGACACGCGCCCGGGATTACCTCGTTCTTTGTGGACACGCAAGCGCAAAACCGAACACCTGGTCGGGCGTGTTGAACCGGGTGTATGCCCTGGGTGACCAGTCCCACGATGACGTGATCCAAGGCGATGACTGGCGAATGCTGGTCAAACGGCACCCCCCGATCTGCACGCCCCTTCAGAATGCCCTGGAACCGGCCGTTTTGCCGGATGCTGAAGAACTCGCCCGCCAGATCGCTCCCCTTGAACAGCAACAGGCGGGATCGCGCGTTTTTTCAGTAACCCATCTGCTGTCACACATGGCCGGCACGGAGGATCTGGATTCCGAGTATGAGTCCGAAGAAGAGTTTACTGTTGAACGGGAAAGTTCGATCGCCGGAGTGTCAGAACGGGCTCTTGCCATGGCCCGAGGTAGTCTGGTTCATAAGTTGTTTGAATGCTGGGACTTTACCACCAATAGGGCTCCGGATATCCGAATGCTTGTGAAGGAGGCTGGCTTGGGGATTTCCCAATTCGACACATTGAGCGGGGCGCTTCGCGGCGCTGTGGAACGTTTCCAAGCCTCTGAACTTTGGGCGCTCTACACGAATGCACGACGCATCGAACGGGAAGTGCCTTTTCTACTCGATATTAACCCCATGATGATTCGTGGCGTCGTGGATGCTGTGGTGGATGACGACCTCATTGTGGATTACAAAACAGGAATGCCGGGCTCTTCCCTGGAGTCGCACTATGAAACCCAGTTGTGTCTGTACGCCGCGGCCCTGCGCGCGCTTAAAGGAACATTGCCAAAACAGGGAATCCTCTGGTACGCCGATCATGGACAGGCTCATACCCTGGTCTTTACGGAGGAGCGAATCGTTGCTGCCTTGGCGCGCGCCCGCGAATTCTGTGCAACTTTTTGAGCGCCGCCATGGCGACTTTGTTTTTCAAGTTTCAAAATAGGTACACTTTAGGCGCATGCTTGGTCCTGTCCGGAATCGGGCGGGATACTACATGGAATGGACAAGGCGGACAGGACGGCGTGAAGTGCTTCCGCGTTAACGCAACCAAGGAACCGTCAAGTGATTTTCGTTTCACAATCAAAATCCGAGGCCGCGATACTACGCAGGATTTTCCAGGGTGAACCGGAAGCCTACCGGTTTATTGTGGAAAAGTATCAGCCATTGGTATACGCTGTGGCGCTTGCACAAACCGGAAGCGTGGCTCTGGCCGACAAGGTGGTGGTGGAAACCTTCGAGGAAGGGTATGGACGCCTTGTCTCCCTTACGGATCCCCGTAAACTCGGTTTGCTCCTGTGTTCAATCGCACAGCAGGCATCAGAACAGTTATTGCTGCATCGTGTTCCCAATTGGAATAAGCCTCGCGTAAGAGAGGAAGCGGGGGCCCCGGTGGATCTTCAGTGGGTGCAAACAGAACTTATTGAGCCTCTGAACGAAGAATTGGGTTCCTTCACTTCCAGGGAAAAACAAGGTCTTCTGCTTCATGCCTTCTGCGGGTTTAACGCGAAACAGATAGCGGCCCTGCTGAAAATCGAGAAGAAAGAGGCGGCCGAGGATCTCGCGCGCACCCGGGAAAACGTTGAGAAAGCCTTGCTCAAGGAAGTGGTAAAAGGGCTACACCTTGAAGTCAATAACAAGGAGCGGTTGCTATACATCGTGAGCCGCCTGGGCGGGTCCGAAGTCGCCGCCAAGGTGGCGCAGGAAACCCGGATAGGAAAACCCCGGCTAAAAATCGTGCCTGTGCTCCTGACCGGAGTCGTTTTACTGGTGCTTGGCATTTCCGCTTTGTTTATTTACCGGGTGGTGAACCGGATCCGCGGGCCCGAAGAAAACCAATCATCCTCTACGGCGCCTGCAACCGAGGCTGAGCCGATATCCCCCGACCAGCAAGAAGGGGAGAAGCCGGCGCTGGAGTTGCCGATGAATTACGCGATAAAGGGACGCGTTGTGGATGAGCGTTTCCTGACGGACGGCGTCGCGGGCGTAACCGTGGAGGCAGCCGGCAAACAGACGGAAACGGATTTTTACGGCGCTTTTGAAATCCGGGGGGTTGCGCGGGGCGAGCATGATATTACCGTGCGCGTGGGTGATCGGATCATCAGGCAGAATATTCGTTTCCATACCGAAAAAGACAATGCCCCCATTACGATCCGTCTTGATGACAGCATCCCAGCGCGGTTTCATTTCCGGGGCCGGGTATTTGACCGCCAGACCGGCAGCCCGATCACAACCTTTGAAGTGGCTTCCTGCAAGGACTTCCCGGAAATGATGCAGCCCTATGTTATTAAGAAACATTTCAGGGAGCAACAGCATCCGGAAGGGATGGTGCATGAACGTTTTGTGACCCTGGGCAATTATACGGTTTACGTTCGCGCCAAGGGATATGCGCCGTTTCCCGTGCATTTCTCCATTGATGAAAACTGGGACGGGCAGCAGGTCTTTGAATTGCCCCTTTACCGCGCCACGGGCCTGAAAGGCACCGTGTACGGCTCTAATGAACTGTCACTCGGGGGCGCCGCAATCATTCCTCGCCAGGGCACCGCCAGCGGCCTTGCAATGGATGTTATTGACTACGGCCGCACCAATTCCATGGGACGCTTCGAACTGTACACGCTTCCTGTGGGAATACAGTCATTTCTGATCACCCATCAACAGGGGGTGGCAAGGGCCATTGTGGAGCTTGAACCGGGGAAGATAAAGGAAATCAAAATACAGTTTCCGCGAAAGGGGGCGCTTACTGGGGATATCACCCTGCACAAGCGCCCCGTCAAATTCCGTGACTTTCGGCGGCAGGTGGGGGGGAGCATGATCGATCTCGCAAAGAACCTCAACTACATCTCCCCGGGACAATATGAGGTTTTGTTAACCCCCGAACCCGTGGTCATTTTGGCGAGCGTGGAACCCACCGAAGGCGTGCAGTGGTTCTATCGGGGGATGAAACAGGAAGTTTCCATCAGCACAACAGAACCCACCTGGCTGGATTTTAATTTTGAAAAAGGTTCAGGCGTGCTGCAGGGCAATGCGACCTTGGCAAATACCCAGAACCGTTTCGTGTATGCCGAAGTCGTGTCAAATCGGGAAAACGGCACCGAACACCACTATTACTATCTCGGCGGACCGGGTGGATTTCAATTGGGGGACTTGCCGCTCGGTTCCGGCGAATTAACCCTGTATGCCGCCGCACGGCAGGTGGATATCTCGGATTTTGATGCCGCGCGCGTGCTTATGGACAAGCAGACCAAACCCTTTAACCTGGACGATAGCCAGAAATTTGCTTATCTCGATTTTGCCCTGTAATGAATACCCTTGACACTTCCATGTCCGGCGGGTGTCGCATTCTTTGAAACGGGCCGGTGCGGGTCCGCCCGGCAAGACGGGCGCTATGAGCGATTCCCGCCCTTTTCACGATAAAGTCATTTTTTTATGAATAAATCTGGCCATATCCTGATACGTGTCCTTTGCATCGGCGTGCTGTTGACGTGTTGCGGTGGTTACCCCCATGCCGAGGGAACGCCCGCCGGTTCGGAGCCCAACGCGGCACAGGCCGCAGAACCGGGGGAGACCATCGTGCTTCTTCAGGGCATGGGGCGAGGACGCGCGTCTTTGTGGGTGCTCGATACACGCTTGCGGCAGGCGGGGTATTCGGTGGTGACCTTCCCCTACATGGCGCACAGTCACTCCATAGACGACCTGGCCGGTCAACTGTGCGCCCTGCTTAAAGCCCAGATTCACGGAGGCCGGTACCACCTGATCGCCCATTCCTTCGGCAATGTAATCATTCGTGCCGCCTTTCGCGCGGGTCTGCCGGAAGGACTCGGCCGTATTGTCATGCTGGCACCTCCCAACCAGCCGGCAGACCTGGTGCGCGCGCTGAGCGACAACAGGATCTATCAATGGTTTACAGGCGAAAGCGGACAGGAACTGGCTTCAAGTGAGTTTTACGAACAGCTTCCTGTGCCCCCCGTGGAATTCGGCGTTATTGCCGGGAATCGGGGGCAGTCCTTCATGCTGAAAGAACCCAATGACGGCGTGATCAGCCTTGAACAGACCAAACTGGAGGGCATGACGGACTGGGTGGCCGTTGACCAGTCGCATAATTTCATCATGAACAGCAAAATCGTGGCGCAACTTTGCGCCTCCTTTATTGAAACCGGGCACTTCGACCGGCAACTCCTGGCCTTGCCCGAAGAAAACCCGCCTGTTGAGCCGACGAATGATCCCCAGGAGGGGGAACAGGCGCCCTGATCATGAACTTTCATGTTAGGATAAATTCCGGGTTCCAAGTACATTATACTCATCTATGATTTAGAATTTATCGCGTAAGATACCCGCTGCAATCTCCGTAACCTGTTGAAAATTGAATCTTCAGGGATCGACGCAGGATGGTCGGCAAGACGGAGGGATCCTACACCGCCACCTATGCCTATCGTTTCGATGATAAACTCAAATCGGTCACGTCGAGAACTTCCCGGGTGAAACGGCGTCGGTGGGGTACAACTATGACGGCCTGGGCCGGCGGCGACTGGAACAACTCGACAAAACCACGGCCACGTGGTTCCGCTGGACGGGGTGGGAAGAGTGCGGCGAATATGCCGGCACGGTCGGCAGTTGGACCATCGGCGCGCTGCAAACAGGGTATGTGCCGGGCCTGGCCGCCTTTGCCGGGTCCAACCCGGCGATAGCGGAGTGGCGCTATCACCTGACGGATCACCTGGGCAGCGTGCGTCAGCTGACGGGCCAGACCAAGGCCGCGATGGCGCGCTATGACTACGCGCCCTACGGCGAACTCCTGCGCAACGTGGTTCTGCCCCTCACGGTCGGCTACACAGGCCACCTCTGGGACAGCGCCATCGGCCAGTATTACGCCCACTTCCGCTACTACAACCCCCAGACCGCCAGGTGGAATATGCACGACCCGCTGGGATTCGTCGATGGGCCGAATGTGTATGCCTATGTGGGCGAGAACCCGATTATAGCGAAAGATCACCTCGGCTTGGATCGATCTATATGCTTTTTTCTACATGCTTGGATTGAAGTGGATACTTGGGATTCGGCTGGAAATAGAACCGGCTCTAGGGTACTTAATTTTGCACCAGAAGAAGGGGCAAAGGACATGACTGACCGCTCGAAATCACCCTATCCCAACTGGCTTAAGTGGACAATTCCAAGTACCCCTCAGGAAGATATATTCTTATTAAATACCTGGCGGGATGTGGCGAATGCCGGAAAAGAGCAGTGGACGCCGTGGAACAACTGTTGGGGAAACGCGTGTGCTTGGAGCACTATAGGGATACCAGACGCTCCTGTATCACTACCAAGTAAGAATACATGGATAAAATCTTGCACAATGCCTGGATAAGCATTCTAAAATGTCAAGCACGTGAGGAGAGATAATGAGTCAAGAAATTTCTTGGGGTGCGTTAGTCTTCGGTCCGTTTGCAATTATAACGATCATCTTCGAGGGACGCATCAATCTTCAGAGATTCTCTTTCCGGAATCGTTACGCTTTTCTGTCACTTATTATTTGGTTTACTGGGATAGTGCAAGTGGTGATAGTGTTCTGTGGGGGATACGGACCGGAACGGTACATGCTCTATTGGGCAATGGTTGTTGTCCTTTGTCCACTTCCCGACTGGATGCTCATATGGTACCATTACTTAAGACAACGCAAGTCTAGAACAGAATCTATCGTACTTACGGCTTTTATGGTACTGATGTATGTAAGTTTTGGGTTTGAGTTCATTCTGCCTTTTCTTCATGGGGGCATATTAAATTATGGCCCAACCATTATCTGCCTGTATCTGCCAGTATGGTGGCGATTATATACGAATAAATCGCAAGGCAAAGGATAGAAGGTAACCGGTGACAAGTGACCTGTGTAACCCTGAACAGGCACCTATCATGGTCAATTCGTTTATTCCACGAAAGCGGGTGCAGGTACCGTTGCGCTGTTATGGGGTGCAGCACATCACGTGCAGGCCTTTGGAGCGCACCGTTACCAGTCCCCGTTTTCGTTCTGAAAGGGGCACGCCACCCGCTTTTTGAAGCAATCCCGTTGGGATTCTGAAGGCATCAAGTTAAGGGGGCTTTTACTATTTTCAGTATCGGTATCGAGACCATCCTTTTACTCACAATCGGAATGCACGATACCGATACCGATACCGATGCCGATAGCGATGCCGATACCGATGCCGATACCGAATTCCGGGGTCATCTTGTTTATTTGCTATTCACTGCTGACACTGTGGGATGAAGTTCGCAGACGTCAGACGGGTGTGCAGTTGGCTATTTCTGGTTTGCGGGGATTCAATTACCGTTCTCATTGGTTGCGCCATGCGCTGAAATGATTTTATACTTCCCCCGGTAACGGATTGGCGGCGGGGGAGTGAAATTATTTCAAGGGAGTTTTATTATGCGAATTCTTGTCATGGGCGCGGGTGCACTGGGGTCCGTGGCCGGCGGCTTCATGGCGCGCGCGGGCCACGAGGTATATCTGGTCGGGCGCACTTCCCATATCGAAGCGATCGGGCGCGATGGTTTGTTTATTGAAGGGATATGGGGCGAACACCGGGTACAGTCCATTCACGCAGTCACTGCGGTCGGGGATCTACCCGTATCGGATTTCGATCTGGTGCTTGTCTCGGTTAAATCCTACGATACCATCAGCGCGACACGGCTTATCGCACCAGTGGTTTCCGGGAAAACATGGGTTTGCTCCTACCAGAACGGCCTTGGAAATGCCGAACGGATCGCCAACGAACTGGGGTGGGACCATGTCCTGGGCGCACGTGTCATTTACGGCGCGCGCATATTGCAGCCGGGCAGGGTGGAGGTAACGGTCATTGCCGCGCCGACCGCCATTGGCGGGTACGGCGCCCCGGGCGCGGCTGAGGCGGCGGCGCATGTGGCGGCCGCGATGGAGGCGGCCGGCTTGCCCACCGTGGCGACGAACCGCATCAAAACGATACTCTGGAGCAAGGTTGCCTATAACTGCGCCCTGAACCCGCTTTCCGCGTTGTTGAATGTTCCCTACGGCGCTTTGGCGGAAAACGAGGATACGCGCCAGGTGATGGACACGGTTATCCATGAAATTTATGCTGTGGCGGCGGCTATGAAGGTTTTGATGGAGCCTGAAACCGCCGAAGGCTACCTCGAGGCGTTCTACGGCCAGATGCTGCCGCCGACGGCGGCCCACTACGCCAGCATGCGCGAAGACCTGCTGCAAGGCAGGCGCACGGAAATAGACGCGCTCAACGGCGCCATCGCCCGGTTCGGGCAGGCAGAAGAAGTGTCATGCCCCGCGAACACCCTGCTGACCGCGCTCATTCATGCCCGGGAAAACGGCACGCACGTTTGAACCCGTGAAGCCCGCCACGTTTGATAGGGCCAGTACGTCATGAGCCCCATGGCTTCCTTGCATACGACGATGCAACATACCGTGTCAGTCACGTTAGACTGGTTTTTATCGACTGAAAGGTTGCGCGCCTCAGGCCCAGGTAATCAGCCTCATCTCGTGTTCATGTATGAAGTCTTCATGCCATGGAAGGACCCTGACCGTGCAACCTGACATGCCTGTTATTTCACAGGGCGCCGTGCCCTTGTATAGGTAGTTACCGCCGCCCAGGTCTTCCATGCACTCCATGGTCGCCTGCTCCGCCTGCGCGAAGTTGCCCTGATAATCCAGACCGCCGTGGTAGATCTGGACCCGGACATCGTCGCAGGCAAGTTCGCCCAGGTGCACTTGGGCGGTGATTTCCAGAGTGTCGCCATAATGCAGGTTCTGGATCGGGCCGCTTTCTATGTGGAGAATTTTGACAGCGGACCAGTGTTTCCTGATGACGGATTTCCATGCGGAGAGTTTGTACACCAGAGCCCGATCGTTTTGAAACAGGCGATGGCGGCGCTGACAGCAGGGCACATAAAAACGGTCGCCATATTCCAGCACCATTCTATAGGTGTTGAACATGGGCGCGATGGTGCGAATGGCGCTTTTCATTCTGCCGATCCATTCCCGGGGAAGCCCCTCTTTGCCCCGGTTGTAGAACATGGGCGCCACTTCCTGTTCCAGAATTTCGTACAGAGCCTGGCTTTCAATGAGATCCTGTTCCTCGACATCGTCATAAGCCTCGCCTTTGCCGATGCTCCAGCCGTTTTCTCCCAGGTTTTCCGCCTCGCACCACCACCCGTCCGGAATACTGATATTCAGAGCGCCGTTGGCGGCCGCCTTCATGCCGCTGGTGCCGCTGGCTTCCATGGGACGCCTTGGCGTGTTCAGCCAGCAATCCACCCCCTGAATCATGTAGCGGGCCACGTTGATGTCGTAGTCTTCGATAAAGGCGATATGGCGGCGTACTTGCGGATCCCGGGCAAAATGGATGATTTGACGGATAAGTTCCTTGGACTGGGTGTCTTGGGGATGGGCTTTCCCGGCAATGATCAACTGCACCGGCATGTCGGGATTTGTCAAGATTTTGCGAAGCCGGTCCTGGTCTTTGAAAAGCAGCGTGGCGCGCTTGTAGGTGGCGAATCGTCGGGCGAACCCTATGGTAAGCGTTTCCCCGTCGAGCAGTTCCCGCGCCTTGCGCACCTCGGAGGTGGGGGCACCGCGGTTGATTAATTGCTGTTCGGCGCGACGCCGCGCGAAACCGACCAGGCGTTGACAGCATCGCTCATGAATCCGGAACAATTCCGAGTCCGGCACCGAGTCAATGCGTTCCCACACGGACTGGTCATGGGGCGTCGCGACCCAGTCCGGGCCCAGGTATCTGTCAAAAAGATTGGCAAGATCCTTGGAAATCCACGTGGGAATGTGTACGCCGTTGGTCACCGAAGTGATGGGCAGTTCGTCCTCGGGTACCTGTTTCCATACATTGGCCCACATGTTGCGCGCAACACTGCCGTGCAGCTTGCTCACCCCGTTGGAGGCCGCCGACAATTTTAACGCCAGCACGGTCATGCAGAAAGGCTCGCGCGGGTCGTTCGGGTTTTGGCGTCCGAGCCAGAGCAGGTCATTGATGGAAATGTTCAGGGCGTTGCAATAGTCCTGAAAATAGGTTGTGATTAAATGCGGGTCGAACATGTCGTTGCCGGCGGGAACAGGCGTGTGGGTAGTGAAAACGCTGCCGATTCGAACCACTTCCACCGCTTCCCAGAAACCGATGCCGTCGCGTTCCATAAGATCTCTGATGCGTTGCAGCATCATGAAGGCGGCGTGTCCTTCATTGATATGATAAATCGTGGGGTGCAGGCCCAAGTATTTCAGCGCGATCACACCGCCCATGCCCAGCATGATTTCCTGCTTAATGCGTGTTTCACGATCCCCGCCATATAACTGGGCGGTGATGTTGCGGTCGGCAACGGTGTTTTCCGGATGATCGCAGTCCAGCAGGTACAGGGAAACCCGGCCGACCTGGCAGCGCCAGATAAATGCCTTGACAAGGCGTCCCGGATAAGGGACCTCAATGACCCGGGGCGCGCCCGTTTCATCCTGCTCCAGGGTAATTGACATGTTGTGAAAGTCATTCTTCGGATATAGTTCCTGCTGCCAGCCGTCCTCGTTCAGATACTGGCGAAAATAGCCTTCCCGGTAAAGCAGTCCCACACCGACCAGGGGCACCCCGAGGTCGCTCGCGGCTTTTAAATGATCGCCGGCAAGCACACCCAGGCCGCCGGAATACACTTTTATGGATTCCTGCAGGCCGAATTCCGCGGAAAGATAGGCCACAAGGAGGTCTTCCGGCGCGTCCGCATGGAGTGCGCGCCATTCCCCGTCCTTCATGTAGGCGTCAAGCGTATTCGCCACCCGGTCCAAGTGGGCAAGAAAACTGGCGCTGGCGGCGAGTTCCTCCAGCCGCGCCTGACTTACTTCCCCTAACAGACGAACCGGATTATGTTCCACCTTTGTCCAGAGTTCACGGTCGATACGAAAAAACAGATCTACTGCTTCAGGGTTCCAACACCACCAGATGTTGCAGGCAATATCCGTAAGACGTTCAAGCCGTTTGGGAATTTTTGGGATAACGGTATATTTCAGTATTTGCGGCATAATAGGGTGTCCTTCCTATACGGCACGGTAGCCATTCGCCGTCTACAGGAAATCCGCTAAAGACTTCGAGAAGAATCCCGAAAGAAGGAAGGGTAATTCCCCGTAGTGTTTGCGTTACTATGGCTGATGTGCGGCAGTGCGTAGTAATGGGTTGTGGCAGGGCCAAAAACCTGTGCCCGATCGGTATGGCAGGCTATAGATGCCCAAGCCTTAACAATAGGAACGCAATATTCCTTATGGTTTATTTCAAAATCGCCTTTTACGGCCATGGGCATTTATCAGAGAATACCCAAGCCTTTTATACATAAAAAAGCCCTTGTCGTTCAACTCGACAAGGGCGCATGCATGCTGTTATCGTCATTGCGTCAGATGAGGTATTCATTCTTCTTCTGAATGCGAAAATCATACCAGGAGCGCCAGATGGCATACATAAAATCCCGAAACGCCTCCGCACGGGTTGCCGATATCGTATTAATATGTTTCATGGGTTTCCTCCATCCTGCTTGGCCAAGTTGTCAAGAATATTTCTTTGCATCCCGATAATCATACCATGCGCGCCATAGGTCGTTAAAAAAGGCTGTAAACGCGTCTGCGCGCGTGGCTGATATCTTTCGGACATGCTTCATTTGATGATTCTCCCGTAACTTACTCAATCATCCACCCCCTATTCATATCATATTTTGTTGACAAATGCAACAAAAAAATTACTTTTGTCCTCAAGATTCCCCTTCAGTATCGCCGCCGCCATCCGTAGTCACCGGATTTTGCGGATCTTTATTTTGAAACAAGGGTATTGCAGCCTGCAAAATCGTTATTATGAAGGTGATTTTTACTTCGGGTGCCATTGTGCCGCCCAAAACGGGCTTTTTGGACACGGAGCGCAGATGATGCATAGGTATACCTCGTTTCATTCAAAAGGGCGAACAGGTTTATAGTTCCGTTTCAGTGGTTGAATCAGTTGGACCGGTCTTCCAATTAATAACGGGCTGTACAAGGGGTACCACAAAATCGGTAAGGAAAGACAAGACAAAGCAATACCGTGCTTGGGTTACCGTGGTAATATTGTCACAAAGTCCTTCCGCATATTGAGGTATGGCGCCAACTGGGTGAGTATGTCTCATGTTTGATCTCCTTGTTTCAGGAGGCATTATTGCCTTAATTATGTTTTTTTTCGTACTCAGGCAACGTGCACTGACGAAACCCGAATGAACAGACACGGCATCTGCCTTTTTTAGTATATACTCCCAAGGAGGGTAAAGTTTCTCAGATTTTCATGGAAAGAATCGATTTCCTAGGCTACTCTTCCGTTTCTGTTGTCGGTCTAAATACTTCTTTGTCCTCGAACAGTGAAGCAAGGATAACAATTATCTGGCCGGCAAGGGTAACGTAAGTGCCGACACTACTGGCAGCTTTTTGTGGACACGTGATCGAATGGGTGTGTTTCATAAAAGATATCCCTTACGCGTAGAAGCGCTTAACCATGGGTCTTTTTTGTTCGTTCGCGGCGGATACCCACCGCCTCATCAGCACAGAAACCCGACTTTCCGCTGTGAATCATACTGTGTATCATTTGCCGGGAAAAACCTTTCCTGACCCTTATTGTAATAAAAATCTTCAACAAGGGAAACGCATTCTGTCCTTGTCATAGTATCATTTCGTCGATGACCGGAACAAACCAAGATCCGTTTAAAGATACAAATCAGGATGTGGGGAAGTTACACTAATTCAGGCCCCGGTTGTCCTTCCCCGCCCACACTCTTAAACGACCTTTGAAAACAGGCGCGGTTTTTAACCCTGATATTTGAGAAATCCGAGGCTATTATGGTAAAGTGTAACTTCCCTCGGCAAGAAATAAACATGTTCATTGGCATGTCTTTTTTTCGGGAATGTCGGACCGTCACTACAAGCCCTGTACCCTAATTATGGAGACTTTTTCATGCAGGATTGGATGCACAAGCACAGACGAATTATCATGTATTTTATCCTTGTTTTTATTTGTGTTCCTTTCGTATTCATGTTTGGAATGCCTTCAAGTTGCGGCGGTAGAAGCCAGGAAGTGCAAGACCGCATCGTCGCCCAAGTCGGCGAGATACCCATCATGGAATCGGAATTCCGGCGCAGTCTGGACAGGGCCATTGCGATGCGCCGGGGACAGGGCGGTGAAACGCACACCTATCGCGAGCTGGACCAGGACGGGACAGTCCAGCGGGTACTGGAAAACCTTGTCGATGCGGCCCTGGTCCGCCTGCTGGATGCGCAGCGGAACTTTAAGGTGGACAGAGACCTGATGAGCGCGCAGATGCAGAAATGGGACATGTTCCAGAACGAGAATGGCGAATTTAATCATGAGGCATGGAACGAGTGGGTGGGCAGCGTTACGCGGTGGGATGAAATTTTTGAAGACGTGGGCGGCGGCATAACGCAACAAGTGTTTCTGAGCACGGTATCCGCACCTTCGGGACGCGTTCTGAGCAATAATCTTGAGGAAGAATTAAAAGCGGACCATGTCAAATTGCGGGTAAAGTTTGCGAAGATAGAACCCGCGATTAATCCCACGGAAGAGGAACTCCGCGCGCATTATGACCAGAACACTGAAATGTATCGGCTTCCGGAACAGGTCAAGGCGGAGTTGATGGTCCTGTCACTTGCGCCGCCCATGCCGGAACTCGCAACGCAACTGGTGGAACGTGCGCGAAGCGGTGAAGATTTCGCGCAACTGGCGAATGAACATTCCAGCCTGTCCGAGCCTGCCGGCGGCGAAATGGGCTGGCGCACGGAAGAAGAGTTCATGGGGGAACATTTGAAACCGCTTTTTGCCCTGCTGCCCGGAGAGGTTTCCGATCCGATCCCGGGGCCCACGGGTTATTTCATTTACAAAAATGAAGAGGAAAGAACAAACGAGGAAACCGGTCTGCGTGAGGTGTTTGGCAGACAGATCGTTTTGAACGCGGCACTGAGCGCGGAGGAACGGACCGCCCGGGAGCAGAAAGCCGACGAATTTGTCGGACGTTTGCAGCAGGGCGAAGAACCGCAATCTGTGGCAACAGAAGCCGGGCTGGCACTAACAGCCACAAACTTCTTTGACAACAGAAGTACCGAGATTGAAAATGTTTCCGACAGTGACGTGTTAACATTCCGCTCCCAGGTCGTTAGTGCCACCGACGATGCATGGAAGGCAATAAAATCCCGCAACAATATTTATCTGGCCCGGGTGCTGGAGAGAAAGCAGGGCGAAATACCTGCCTTTGAAGAAGCGAGAGAATCCGCGGTCGAAAAAGTGGTTGCGGAACGCAAACAAACGGACGGCTATAAAGAAGAAGTAAAAACATATACGGACCGCATCAAGGAGGAAGTTTCGAAACTCGATGACATAAAAACGCAATTCCCCGAGTTAAACGCTTCCATAGGCGAAACGGCCGAGTCGTTTAGCCGCAAGGATTCCTTATTTCAATACCAGGTTTACGTGCAGGCTTCCGAAATACATGCAGCTTTAAGTGATTCAGAGCCCGGGGCCGTGGTCGGCCCGCTGACGGGCTTCCTGGGGGATGCCTGGTTCTTTGAACTGATTGAACGCCAGGAACCCACCCCGGAAGAACTCGCAAGTTTTGAGGGAGAACGGGAAGAAATCAAGAACCGCATGAAGCAGACCGCCCAGTATGAAATGCTTGCCGATTTTACGAAGGATCTGCGGGAACGCATGCTGGCGAGTGTGTCCTATACCCAGGATACCGCCCTTTTGGATGCCATTCTTGGCAGGAATGAAGGGGAAGACGAGACGGCGACTTCCTCCGAGGGGGAAGTGGGCGAGGGTGAGCCCGCGCCGGACGCATCCTCTTCCGAAGAGGTTTCCGGCGTTGATGTTTCCGAGACGGATACCGTTGCGGATACCACGGCGGATTCCACTCAAGACAGCGGCGTGGCAGAGGATGCCGATGCTGGCGACGCGGGTGAAGCGGCGGTGGCTGAACCGGAAGAAACGCCTGCTCCGGAGAGTCCAGCCCAATAAATGTCCGCAGCGTAAACGCATACTGTATTCCAGACATGATCCCGATAGGCAATTGCGGTGGCCTATTCACAGATTTCCATCCCCTTGCCGGGCTGGGTGATCAAAATAATACGATCAAATGTTTTCTTGTTTCTCTTTGGAGAGGACATTCGGATGACAACGAATAGAGGGCACTGTGATAATCGAGGAGACGGATGATGGAAAAAATCGTGATTCTGGGAGGCGGACCGGCAGGGTGCACTGCGGCGCTCTATACAGCGCGGGCGGACCTGAAGCCCTTAGTTTTAGAGGGGGAAATCAGTCAGACCCTGCTTCCGGGAGGGCAATTGATGACCACGACGGAGGTTGAAAATTTTCCAGGCTATCCTGAAGGCGTATCCGGTCCGGAACTCATGGCCGATCTAAAAAAACAGGCGGAGAAATTCGGCGCCCGGTTTGAGTACAAGACGGTCACTTCCGTGGATTTATCCGGGTATCCTCTAAAACTTTTCGTGAACGAGGAGGTGTATGAGACGCAGGCGCTGATCATCGCCACTGGCGCGACGGCCCGATATCTCGGGCTCGAATCGGAACAGCGGTTCATGAACAAAGGCGTGTCGGCCTGCGCCACCTGCGACGGCGCCCTGCCCCGCTTTCGCGGCAAGCCCATGGTCGTGGTGGGCGGCGGCGACAGCGCCATGGAAGAAGCCTTGTTTCTGACAAAATTCGCGGACCGGGTTCATGTTGTTCATCGCCGGGACAAACTTCGGGCAAGCAAAATCATGGGCGACAGGGTACTCAATCATCCCAAAATCACAATGGAATGGAACTCCGTTGTTGATGAGATCCTCGGCAACGACTCGGATGGTGTTACGGGGGTGCGTTTGAAGGATACCCGGACCGGCGAGTTGCGGGAAGTGCCCTGTTCAGGATATTTCGCCGCCATCGGACATCAACCCAACACGGAGTTGTTTAAAGGGATTCTTGAGTTGGAAGGGTCCGGTTACCTGGTGACCCAAAAGGGCAGTACCTACACCAGCGTGCCCGGGGTATTTGCCTGTGGTGACGTGCAGGACAAAACGTATCGTCAAGCCATCACGGCGGCGGGAAGCGGGTGCATGGCCGCCTTGGACGCCGCTAGATGGCTGGAGTCCAGGGAAGAGACCTAAATGAAATGGACCGCGTGGCAGTGGGTCCCCCTGCATATGCGGTCCGGGTAATTTCGATAGTATGGGCTTGATATCCTCCAAACTTAGTTCCAGGGAAATGGCCGTGATCTGCCGGCAGCTGGCCACGGCCTATACGGCCGGTTTGCCGATTCTCTCCGCCCTGCATATAACAGCGGGACAAGGCGCATTTCCCCGGGGACGGCGCGCGCTGCTGCGCATGGAAACCCGGATCAAAGGGGGGGCTTCGCTTGCCGATGCCTGCCGCGCCGAGGAGAACCTACTGCCCGGGCTTTTCGTGCAGGTTGTATCCGCGGGGGAGAGCGGTGGACGGCTCGATGCCCTTTTGCGCGACCTCGCGGAGCATTATGAAGAGATGCACAGAATGAAGCGGGCCGCCATCAGTTCCCTCATCTATCCGGGGCTGCAGCTTGCCGCGGCCTGGTTTTTGGGAACCTTCGCCCTGGGCATTATCAAGAAAGTGGCGAATGTTTTTTCCGGCTCGGGTCAACAAATCTCCATGAGCGCCTATCTCGCGGAGTACGCGCGCTTTCAAACCATCGCGCTGTTCCTGGTAATTGTATTCATTGGCGCATCCATTATCTTCGCCCGTGCGGGTCTGACGCAGGGGCCGGTTAACTTGTTGAAAAATCACCTGTGGCCGCTAAACGGGGTGGTAAGAAAATTTGCCCTGGCCCGTTTTTACAGGGGTATGGCCCTGCTGATGCATGCCGGCCTTGACATAAAGCAATGTGTCGCTCGCAGCGCGGCAATGACTATGAACACAGCCATTGAAAAGGATCTGTTGACTGCTGTACCTGTTATTTCGCGGGGCGGCACCCTGGTTGAGGCCTTTTCCAAGAGCCGATACCTGGACCGGGTCGGCCGGGAAATGCTCGCGGTCGGCGAGCAATCCGGAAATCTCGAGGACACCTTACAGAAGGCCGCCGAGTACAGCATGGGCGAGGCGCAGTCAGCGGTGAAATCGGCCTCGAAGATTCTGCAGGTTCTGATTACCCTGGCGGTGGGTTGTGTGGTAGGATACTTTGTGATCTCGTTTTATGGGAATCTTTATTCGATACCATGAGTTTTAAGCACCCTCTGATAACGTGTTTTACCAGGAGGCCAGTAATGAATGTGAATGTTGAACGCTCCCCGGAGAGTACGGGGGAAGTGGAGACTGAACCGAGGGATTGGACCAGGTATATCTGGCTGGGTATCCTTATCCTAATCATCCTGATGTCTTTGTATTTCTACACGGGACGCTCTCCCCGTCCCGTGTTGACCATGGTAAGGGTAAGCCATATCCTGGTTTCTTACGATACCTCGGACGCCGTGGACCGTGGCAGGGCTTACGAGCGGGTAACAGAACTGCGTGAACGCATTCTTGCCGGGGAAAGTTTTGAAAAACTAGCGCGAGAGAATTCAGACGACTCCGTCACCGCGCGGCGCGGCGGTGACTTAGGATGGGCGCCGCCGGGTACCTACGCGGCGGCCTTTGAGGAATATTGCTGGAAGGGGAAAATCGGCGAGCTAAGCGATGTTATTCAGACCCAGTTCGGGTTTCATATTATCCGCATCGACGACCGGCATTACGCGGAGGCAGACCTGTATGAAAAAGAGGTTCAGCGCAAGGCGATGGAATCACTAAAAGAAGAGGGAAACGCTCCCGGAACGGATGAAACGCCGGAGCCCTGATTCGTACCCATGATCAAAGAATACCGGTCGCCGCCGGTAACGGGAGAGAACGCCTTGTTGTACTATGAACCGATAGTGAATGCCCTGATGGCCTATGATCCGTCCCTGGCCGCCGAAGACATAGCCTTTAACGCCCCGCCTTCCCTGGAGATGGGCGATGTCGCTATCCCCATGTTTTCCATCGCCAAGAAACGCAAAACAGCCCCGGCTGTATTGGCGCAGGAAATCGCGGCGAAGGTGAATTTCGGCGCGTATGTCTCCTCAGCCGCCGCGGCGGGCCCTTACGTCAACCTGAAACTTGACCGGAACCGCGTCGGCTATGAAATCACCCGTGCCGTTCTGAAGGCCGGCACACAGTGGGGTGGTGGCGGAACCGGCAAGGGGAAACGCGTTCTTATCGAGCATACCAGCATCAATCCCAACGCCAGTCCCCATGTCGGCCGCGGCCGCTGCGCCATGATAGGGGACAGCGTCACAAGACTGCTGCGCTTTGAAGGCTATGACGTCGAGGTTCATTATTATGTGAATGATATGGGCCGTCAGATTGGCCTCCTGGTGTTGGTCGCCGAGGAACTCGAGGGCATTACCTTTGATGAAATACTCGATGCGTATGTGACGGCCAATAAACGCGCGGAGGAGGATCCCGAATTCGCAGCGCGGGGGTATGAAATGCTGGCCAGAATCGAGGCGGGGGACAGCGGGATCAAAGAAAAGTTCTTTCGGGTCACCGAACTCTGCCTCAAGGGACAGCTGAAGGTGCTTCAACGTCTTGGGGCGCAGTATGACTTTTTTGATCACGAATCGGCCTACGTGAATGATCCCCGCCTGGCCGTCATTGAGGAAGCCCTGGAGAAAAAAGGCGCCCTGTTCACGGATGAGGACGGAAGGCGTGTCGTGGATTTGTCCCGGCTCGGCTATCCCCTTGAAGAGGGCCGTTATTTCGTTTTGAGGCGGGCAAATGGTTCCTCCATGTACGGATGCCGCGACCTGTTATATTCCCTGGATAAGCATGAGCGGGGCGCGGACGTCAACCTGATGGTTCTCGGGGAGGACCATAAACTCTACGCGCAGCAGATGGCCCTTATCCTGGAGGCCGCCGGCATCGCGGCGCCTGAGGTCGTCTACTATTCCTATATCCTTCTTTCAGACGGCAAGATGTCCACCCGGCAGGGCAAGGTGGTCTTGCTGTCTGATTTTTTGGATCAAGCCGCAGCGCTGGCGCTGCAGCGTGTTATGGAACAATTTCCGGATCTCCCCGCGGATGAGCACCGACAGATAGCCGAGCAGGTGGCGGTTTCCGCGATCCGATTCGCGGTCCTCCGTGTAAAACCGACCAAGAACGTTATTTTTGACATGGAGTCCGCCCTGTCGTTTCAGGGGGACACTGGACCTTACGTTCAGTATTGTTGCGCGCGGATCCGCTCCATCCTTAGAAAATGGGGGCGACCCGTTCCTGACCCGGTTCCGGAAACCTTTATTGCGGATACGGACAGTGAGTGGGCCTTGCTTAACGCGATGGCCGCATTCCCCAAGGTGATCACGGAGTCCGCGGCCCAGCGGAATTGCGCGCAGGTCGCCAATTATATGCTTGACCTGGCGCATGCGTTCACCGGATTTTATCATGAATGTCAGGTGTTGTCGTCCCAGGATGAGGCGCGCCTTCATAGTCGTTTACAGTTGTGCCGCGCCGCCCTTTACACGCTATCCAATGCCTTGGGCATTTTAGGGATTGATACGCCGGAACGCATGTAGCTGTCACGATTCGCCATGGGAATAAACCTGCAGGAGTCGCAAAACGAGTATGGTATATTGCTTGTGCGCACCTGTTTTGATAAACTCTTCTATCTGTGTTTGCAACTTTGTTTTTCTTGGGTCAAGTATGCCACTGTTGGATAAGCGCCGCGGCTGACGGCCGGTTCTCTGAAACATCGTCTTAGTTCTATTGCTATTGGAGTTCTTCATGATTGCACCGCACTTTATCGAATTGATCGCGCATGAAATGAAAATCAAGCCGGACCAGGTTGAGACCGCCATCGGCTTTTTTAATAAAGGAGCGACGGTTCCCTTTGTGGCGCGTTATCGTAAGGATGCCACGGGCGGTTTAAGCGAGAATAAGCTGGAACGTATCGCCGAGCGGAACGAATATTTTATCGCCCTCAGTTCTCGAAGAGACGCCATCCTCGAAAATATCGAGAAACAGGGCATAATGGCGGAGGAATTGCGCGCCGCTTTCGAGGCCTGTGTGGATCATGTAGCCCTTGAGGATCTCAGCCTGCCGTTTAAAAAGCAGCGGAACAACCGGGCGGCGATCGCGGCCAACAAAGGCCTGCTTCCCCTGGCGGACTATATATGGGCGCAGTCGCCCGTTTCCCCGCCGCCCGCCCTATACGCTGAATCTTTTGTCGTCGTGGACAAACAAGTCCTTTCCGTGGAAGAGGCGCTCGAAGGGGCGCGGTACATACTTGCCGAGTGTATCGCCATGAATGCCGATATTCGGCGCGAGGTGCGTGAATGCCTGCTTAAAGAAGGCAAACTCTCCGTCCATCACACCCGCGTGGAAACGGAGCATGCTTCGCGGTACAGTTCGTTTCACAACTTCCAGCAAACCATGGAAGAAGTGCCCAACGACATTCTTTTGACCATTCTCAGGGGTGAACGGGAGGGCGCCTTGCGTGTGGAACTTGTGGTTGATGACGATCGCCTCCTGGAACAGCTGTCATCGCGTTTCGTGCAGGATACGGGAAGCGCCTACGCCGAGGAGATACGCGCCGCCGTATCGGACGCCTACAAGCGCTTGCTGCGCCCTGTTATCGAAGAAGAGGTATTCGCGAAAGCCAGGCGAAGGGCCGAGGAAGCCGTTATCACCAACTGTCGTGACCATTTACGCAACCTTCTGCTAACCGCTCCGGCGGGACCGGTTCCCGTTATCGGGATTTGCTGTTGGTCTTCACAACTGCGCACCATTGCCGCGGTGGACGGGGAGGGCGCGGTTCAGGCGGCCTTCGCTGTGGCGGGAGATTCTGAAGAAACCCTTAACGCCAAAATGGAAGAGGCGCTGGTTCCGCTGCTGAATGAGTATCCCGTCGTGGGTATTGGAATCAGCGGTGGCCCGGGGGGAAGGGAGACGCTGCGTTTCGTACAGAGTCTCATAAACAGGCTAAACAAGCGGGTCTTTACAGCGCTGGTGCAGGATGCGGGGCTGGCGGCGTATGCCCACTCGACAATCGCGACGGAAGAACTTCCCGGCATGGATGAAATGGTGCGGGCGGCGGTCTCCATCGCCAGGAGGCTTCAGGATCCGTTGCGCGAATTGGTCAAGGTTGAACCGTGCAGTCTCATTCCGGCGCGGCTGGCCGCAGGCGTGAATCGCAAGCATCTTCAGGCAGGTGCGGTAAAGACAATCGAATCTGTTGTAAACCGGGTAGGCGTGGACGTGAATACGGCGGCGGTGGAAAGCCTCCGCTATGTGAGTGGATTACAATTGGGGGTGGCTCAGGCGCTTGTAGAAAAGAGAAAGGAACTGGGCAAATTTAATAACCGCTCCGGTCTTCTTGAGGTCTCGGGCATTGGTGAAAAAACGTACCAGCAGTGTGCGGGCTTCCTGCGCATTACGGGCGGTGAGAATCTCCTGGATGGATCCGCCATTCATCCGGAATCGTATCCCATGGTGGATAAAATGCTGGGCGTTCTGCAATGTTCCCTGTCGGAAGTTATGGAAATGCCGGAGAAACTCCGCGCCCTGGACCTCGCGGCGCTTGCCGATGAGGTTACTGGCCCGCTGACGCTGGAGGATATCTGTTATGAACTAGGCAGAATCGGGCGCGATTCGCGGCGTCGGTTCCGGCCTCCGCAAAATCTGGTTCCCCTGAACACCCTTGAGGATCTGGAGGACCAGATGGTGCTTGAGGGAATCGTGACGAATATAACAGATTTTGGTATTTTTGTGAACCTGGGATTACCGCAGGAAGGTCTGGTGCATCGTTCCGAAGTGGGCCGGGGCATTTTGAATGACCCCAAGCGATCGCTTCAAGTTGGAAACGTTGTCAAGGTCATTGTCCTGCAGGTGGACCGGGAAGCCCAAAAAATTGCTTTGTCCATCAAAGGGGCCGTTAAACTTCCGCTCAGCAGGCCCAAGCCGAGACGGCTTCCGCAGGCAGGATATGCCGGCGACTCGACAAACCGTTCCGAACGTGATTTTCGGGACGGGCCGAGGCATGGATCCAAGCCCGGCAACGCGCGGCGATTCGGGGAAAGGGGGGCTCAGGTTCCTTCTTCCGGTGCTTCGCGACGCAGGCACGACAAGAACGATATGGCTGTTCCAAGGATCTCCCGGGGCGAGGGTAAGAAGGAGGAAAAGAGCCTCTTGAATACCAGTCTTGCCGAACAACTTGCCGCCTTGCGCGATAAGATCATATCAAGCAAAAAATAGTGGCAGACTACAGGGGCATCCTGAAAAACGGCTACTCTTTGGGGAGCGCATGCCGTTCTATTTTCTCCCGGATAGTTTCCAGGGAGGGGTCAAGACGAAGTGCGTGACGCCACTCCGCAACGGCGCGTTCCTTGTCGCCCAGCAGCAGGTAGATGTCTCCCAGGTGATCCCGCAAAACAGCGTCGTCGTTTTCCATTCCGTAAATGGCGCGCCGGATCAATCGTGCCGCTTCTTCGCCTTTTCCCTGTTTGTAATAAACCCATCCCAGGCTGTCAAGATAATAGGGGTTATCCGGGTCCAGGGCCAGGGCACGCTGCAGGAGCGCCTCCGCTTTGTCAAGGTTCAGGTCATTCTCGGCATACAGGTAGCCAAGATAATTAAGAACGTCCGGGTCGTCGGGGTCTAATTTGATAAAGTCGAGCAGATGGTTTTCCGCCTTGGAAATATTTTTCAATTTTTCATGAATCACCGCGCAGTGATAATGAATATGCTTGGATTGAACTTCCCGCTGGAGAAGGGATTCAAAACAAGCAAGGGCCTCTTCATATTTTTCCGCGTAAAGAAGCATGCGGCCCCGCAAAAATTCCAGCGGAGGAGAGAAACCGAATTTTTCCGAAAGCGCCTGCAGTTTTGAGCAGAACGCCTCAGGAACTTCACGCTTGCCGTAAAGCGCGGGAAGGGCTTCGAGTATAAGGTCCGTTTCTGTTTCTATCTCCTCCAGCGTATACCGGTCCTCCCAGGGATTGCCGGTCCAGTTTTCAGTTCCAGCCTGATTGAGATTGGCCAGGGCGAAAATGAGATCAGCCAGCAAATACCCGCTTCCTTCCAGCGCGTGTTGTTGGGATTGTTCCATATCCCCAAGTTCCAGTAATACCCATGCGAACTGCAAATGATTTCGCGGGCCGGCTTCCCCGCTGTTGACCATTCGTTCCAAGGAAAGTTGCGCATTGTCTGGAAGTCCGAGGCGATATTGCGTTGCAGCATAATACTCCAGCGCGGTGGCATCATCAGGACGGTCCTGGAGGTAGGCGCGCAACTGGGCGGCACTGTTCTCATAATCAGTAAGATCAAAATAAACCAACGCCAGAAGCAACCGCGCCCGTGCCACCTGGGGTTCAAGTTCCAAAACGCGGCTGAACGCGTTCTTTGCGGATTCATTGTCCCCGATACGCGTAAGGTTGATGCCCAATTGGTAATAGAGCGCCGCGCTGTCCGGGCTGCGTTCGATTAATTTTTCATAAATCTCAATGGCCGCCACAAGATCGTTGGTTTTTTCCTGCAACTCCACGAGAGCGCCGTATCCCGACAAATCCTCGGGACGCAGGGCAATCGCCTTTTTTATCGCGTTGACGGCCTCGTCGATATTCCCCGTGCTGTGGTTCAATTCCGCGAAAGCAATCCACAGCTCGTGGCTGGAAGGAATTTGCTCCAATGCCTCCTTGCAGGCCAGAAGCGCTTCCTGATTCTGACCAAGCCGTAAATACGCCCTCAGCAGGCGTAACCGGGGGGTTACTGCCTTCCCATCGCGACGAATCACCTGGGTGTAATTGGCAACCGCCTTGTCCAGGGCTCCCTGGCGTTCGTGTATTATGCCCGCGATATGGCGCGCATAGGATTGGCCCTGCTTCGCTTTTGGGGCGTTCCGGTTCCCAAAAGGATAGAGACCGCCCTGATACGGAATGCCCGTGCAACCACACATCCAGAGGGTAACGAGCAGCAAAACAGGAGAGAGGATTTTATGCACAGCCGTTTTCTCGATTCTTGACTACAAAAGTTCCGTTGATTCGTATTTCGTGTTAAAGGGCGCGAAACTTCGCCGGTGTTCCGGACAAGGGCCAAGCCGTTGGATGGCGTCCAAGTGTTCACGCGTGCCATAGCCCTTGTGCCGGGCAAATCCATAGCCCGGATAAAACGTGTCCATTTCAGCCAATATGTTGTCGCGGGTGACTTTGGCGACGATGCTCGCCGCGGCGATATTCAGTGAACGGGCATCACCTTTTATAACACGCATTGTGGGCTGGAAAATGCCCGACAGGGCGTAACCGTCAACAAGCACGAAATCAGGTTTTTCAGGCAGTGCCTCAATCGCTTTCCGCATGGCCTTGTAATTGGCCTGCTGAATGCCCAGAGTGTCGATCTCGGCGGCGGAGATAATCGCGCTTCCCCAAAGGTGCTTGCCCGATACAATGCGCTCATAAAGTGATTGACGAACCGTGGCCGACAAACGTTTTGAGTCATTCAGTCCGGCGATAGGAGCGGATAATACAACTGCGGCCGCCACAATCGGCCCCGCCAACGGGCCGCGGCCAGCCTCGTCCACACCCGCAATCCTGGAAAAACCTTCGCGCCAAAGATTTCTTTCTAAAGAAAGCATAGCACAAAGGCGCTGCTGTTCTGTAAAAGGCGCCTCCTCCGCCTGTTTCATAAATTCATCGACATGCGTGTGTTCCGGCATAAGTGCAGGTTCCCGTAACTGTGCGAATGTGGTTTCATGATGACACATGCAGGATGATTTTCAGCACATCTGGATCTTCCGCCCGGGCCATTGCCTGCAGGGCATCTTCGAGGGGATAGGATTCGGAAATCATTGGGCGGGTTTCCACAGTACCCATGGCGAGCGCTTCCAACGCCGGTCTGAAAGGGCCGCATCGGGAACCGATTATTCGCACTTCGTTGACCACGGTATCAACAGCGTCCAGGTGAAACCCTTTCTCACGGGTTGTCTTGAGTATGATTGTTCCCTCGGGACGAACAAGAGAGATGGCCATGTCCAAGCCCATGGCCGTTCCGGTAGCTTCAACGACAACATCCGCTTTGCCCTCAATTTCCTCATCAGCATGGACGGTTGTAATGCCAAGGCTGGAAAGTAACGCCAGTTTCCAGGCATGTTTTCCCACGCATAGTGTATTTTTTGAATAAAGCCACAAGGCTTGGGCGACCAACTGTCCAAGCCTGCCGTCACCGAGAACAATGACACGATCATCCGCGGCGATGGGTATCTGTTCAACAATGCGAAAGGCCGCCGCAAGGGGCTCCGTAAATACCGCCACATCATCACGAATCGTATTCGGAACTAAATGGATGTTTTCTTCAGGCAGGGTCACATATTCAGCGAAAACGCCGGGACGATTATGAATGCCCAGCACTGTGCGGTTTAGGCAATGTCGCGGCATTTCCATCTTGCAATAAACGCACTGGCCGCAGACACAATTAATTTCACCAACCACACGTTTACCCATCAAATAACTGTTGCGCGACCTTTCCACGATGCCGACAAATTCATGACCGAGTATGCCATGAAAATTCATGTACCCGCGTTTTATCTCGATGTCGGTGCGACAGATGCCAGCGGAGAGAACGCGAATCAAGGCCTCACCCGGTGCGGGAACTGGGATGGGCAGGTCCATAATTTTAAGTGCGGTATCAAATACCAATGCTTTCATGATACATAGTTTCCGATTGAACAGGTGTGAAATGCCTATTGTACACGTTTGAAGATTGTCATATCATCCCGCCTCCATGCGGCTGCCTTGTGCTCTCGTAAAAATTTTTTTTTCTTTTCCTTTTGGCGTTTATTTTGTGATAGCATATTCGCAACTTTTAAGAGAAGTGAAACGTATACTGGATAATAATCCTATTAATAAGAATCATTATTATTTCGATTTCTTTTCGTCTTAAATCTTATACACTTGCTATTTATCAGGGGCAGATGGAATTAAAGGATGTAAAATGAGCGTTGTGGTTTGTCCGAGATGCACACTGCCGAATGTCCCTTCAAACGGGATATGTCCACAGTGCGGTGCATTGCTTTCCGAAGGCCTCATTTCCATGTCCGTGGAAACGCCCATTGACCCGGAAGAAGGCGATGTGTTTCAAGTCGGGGATAGTATTAGTGACCGCTATATTGTTCAGGCTTTGATTGGAAGGGGGGGGATGGGGTCGGTATACAAGGTGTTGGATAAGGTACTTGAAGAGGAATTAGCCCTTAAGATACTGTTGCCCCATTTCGCGACGGACAAACAGGTTGTCGAGCGATTCATCAACGAAGTTCGCATCACGCGCAAAATTACCCATCCGAATATTGTCAGGGTGCATGATATCGGCCTCGCCGGGGACAACCTTTTTATTTCGATGGAATATGTTGATGGAGAATCTTTGCGCACCATATTGGAACGAATGGGGCCTTCCGCCAGGCTGACTGTACGCCAATCCGTTTACATATTAACGCAACTCTGCATTGCCTTGAAATACGCGCACCGTTACACGGTCCATCGTGACATTAAGCCGGACAATATCCTGGTAACGCGGCGAAACCACATCAAGTTGATGGATTTCGGCATTTCCAAGCTTATGGATGAACGGTTTGACACCAATGCGAATGCTGTCGTGGGCACGCCCCGGTATATGGCGCCGGAACAAATACATCATGCTCCCGATGTGGATGGCCGTGCGGATATTTACAGCATGGGCGTCGTACTCCATGAACTCATTACTGGAAAATTGCCCGCAGGATTGCCCAAACCGGTTTCCTATGCTTATGATGATGTGCCGCCGGAACTGGATGCCATCCTCTTGCGTTGTTTGGAGCCGGACCGTGAAAAAAGGTTCGCAAATACCGGGGAACTAAGAGAGGCGTTGCGTTCGCTTTCGGAGAGTTCGCACGACAGCGAAAACTCGGTTACTAAGTCGTCCCAGAGTTCCTCGTCGGATATCAAGACCCCTTCACCCATCCCGGCGACCATGACGGATGTTTTTGAATCCTTTATGAAGGAAGAGAATATTCGGACTGGCGCGTCCGAATCCGCGGTCCGACAACAATTTGTGCCGGGACACACGAGTGCCGTAGGTTCCCATCACGATGCAAGTTCCGAGGGCGCCTCTAATAAGGCTTCTCCTTTAACTCCGAATCATGACCTGGAACTGCCCACGAGATCCACGTATTTACCCAAACAGCACTACCCCGGTTTTTGGGAACGGCACTCAAAAATAATGGTTGTTCTTTTGATCCTTTTGTTTGTTTTCGGCTTCATTTTTGTCGGGAAACAGCAATTTACGGGAGAAGGCGAACAAACTGACGCCTCGCAATATCTGCCAGATCGAGAAATCATTCAGAAGCAGGTTGACGAGCGATTGGCTGTCAAGGGAAGCTTCACGGAGGCTTTCGACTCCATCCATCAAGACTATGAGCGTGAACCTACGCTGGAAAACAAAGAGGCCCTGGATATTATCCGTGAAATGCTTATTGAAGACATCCGAGCTCGCATCTATGCCATACCTTTTGATATGAAAAAAATGAACAGCGCATCCAACGATGTGGTTCGGGCAAGCCAAATTGACGATGACTATCGCATCCTGACGCTGGTGGAGGAAGTCAATAAAGAAGTCGCCCAGTTCAAGTTCGTTCTGACCGGCATTAACGCGGAACAGGGGAATGCTGTGTTCAGGATAAATAATCCATACTATCCTGAGGCGACAGAGACGGCAGCGGTAGGCGATTTTTTGCAGAAGCGGTTTCTGGTATCCAGTATTGGTTCCAAATCGGTTTTTCTGGAAGATACCAGCCCACGATGCAAAGGCAGGAACTTGTTTGCCAGGTTAATGGAACCTCTTGCTGCGGAGTGACTTATTATCATTCAAGGTTTATCGGCGGGGGCACTTTATAACAAAGCAGCGTCCCCGATAATCTGTTGTTTCCTTGATTCACTTCTCCTTTCTTTTTTTTTCTCTGTACTTGGCGCCTTGTGGTTAAAAAATACAACAACACCTAAGTCCTGAGCCCTTTGTATTTTTTATAAATATTAATATTGTTAAATCTTGCTCTTTGCTGTATAGTAATAGATGTCGGATTTTAACGCAAATAGGATATTTCCCTTGAGGAATGACACATGATGGTACGGGAGAGTACAGGAAAGATATTTAATACCTCACACTTGCGTGTATTTGCATTATTGACCGCAGGATGGGTTGTTTTTCTATCTCTTATCCCTGATTTTTTGATGAGGATTTTTAATATCAATGTTCCTTTATTAAGTTCTATCACCTGGGGGGGCGGAATCATTTTAATATCCGGTATCACCGGTTATTTGTGTATCAGGATTCTCAAGGCACGAAAGATAGCTTTTCTTGTGATTGCCGGCATTTTTGTCCTGCTCGTTTCCCAGTCTTTTAGAATTTTTAGAACACTTGGCTTTCTGGACGCAAAATTCCTTGCCGACTGGACACATGTCATACGGGGCATAGACAATCTTTTCAACGGATTAGGACTCGTACTGATTGCCCTGGCTTTTATTTATGTACTCATTGAAATGGTGGAATGGCATAAGAGGCTCTTGGCGGAGCATACCAGGCTTTCCGAAGAGATTATGTGCCGCGAAAAACTGGAAATCATTCTTCATGAGCGGGATGCGCTCCTGGACGGCATCAACACATCGGCGCTTGACGGGATTATTGTGATGGATAATGCCGGTCTGGTTACTTTTTGGAATCCGTCAGCGGAACGGATTCTCGGATATCAGACCGATGAGGTTATAGGGAAATCGTTACATACTCTTTTGGTGCCGCCCCACCGGAAGCTTGAATATCAAGGCGGAATTACCGAATGGCAGCGCACCGGCCGTGGGCCTGTAGTTGGTAAAACAACAGAGTTGAAGGCTTTGGCAAAAAATGGTCAGGAAGTTGACATAGAACTGTCCGTTTCGTCAATGCAAATTTCCGGAGAGTGGCACGCGGTTGGTATTCTGCGGGACATTACCAGGCGTAAACAATCCGAAATAGAATATAAAATGATTTTGCAGACCGCCATGGATGGCTTCTGGATTGTTGATGGTGAAGGAAAATTCCTGGATGTTAACGATGCCTATTGCCAGATTATCGGTTATACCCGCGAAGAACTCTTACAAATGTCTATCAATGATGTGGAAGCCGTTGAAACTTCGGAGGAAATCAGTAAGCATATTGAATTGATTCATGAGAAGGGAGCCGACCGCTTTGAGACGTGTCAGAAACGAAAAGATGGAACCACCATTGATATTGAGGTCAGCGTCAGCGGTCACAAGCCGGGAGATGATAATCGCCAATACGTATTCTTAAGGGATATTACAGCAGTCAAACGGTCGGAAGAGGAACGCAGAGACCTGGAAGCCCAGATACAATACGCACAGAAACTTGAAAGCCTGGGTGTGCTTGCCGGCGGCATCGCCCATGACTTTAACAATATCCTGCAAATCGTTCTGGGTAATGTAAACCTGATACAAAAACTAATTTCAGAGCATTCTCCTTCCCGGCCGTTCGTAGATAATATTAGAAGGTCCGTGGATAGGGCCTCTTCATTGACGCGCCAAATGCTCGCTTACTCCGGCAAGAGGAGCGTTGCCCTGCAGACCCTGGATATCGGCGATGTCGTACGCGAGTTCATTCCTCTTATTCAGTCCTCGGTTTCTAAAAAAATCATCTTGCAGGTGAATCTGTTAGACGATCTGCCACAGATTGAAGCGGATGCGACCCAAATCCAGCAGGTGGTAATGAACCTGCTTTTAAACGCGTCCGAGTCCTTGAATGAGGAGCATGGCGGAGTAGTCGCGGTATCGACCATGGTGCTTCATTGTACAAAAGACTATCTCTCACGGAGCAGGGCCCTGTTTGACGCCCTGGAGGGCGATTACGTTTGTCTTGAAGTCAAGGACAATGGATGCGGCATGAGCGACGAAGTTAAAGAAAAACTCTTTGACCCGTTCTTCACGACCAAATTTACCGGGCGCGGCCTGGGAATGTCGGCGGTGCTCGGCATCATGAAGGCACATAAGGGAGCGCTCATACTAGACAGCGTCCCTGGCAAGGGAACTGACATACGGGTTCTCTTCCCAGCGTTACCCTGTGGTCAAACGGTTTTTCCCGAAGAGGCCGGCGGGCGCCCTGAGATTCCGCGAATCAGGCACACTGTCTTGTTCGTGGATGATGAAGCCGATGTTCTGGAAATCGGTACGATCATGCTTAGACAGTTAGGCTACACCGTTATTACAGCCAATAATGGTCTTGATGCCGTGGAGATTTTCAATACATGCTGCGGGGATGTCGACTGTGTACTGCTTGACCTAAGTATGCCGCGAATGGATGGAGTCCAAACGCTTCAGGAATTGCGCCGAATCCAGCCGGATATTCCCGTCATACTTGCGAGCGGCTACGCCGAGGAAGATATTGAGGCAAGATTTGATGGACAAAATGTAAACGCGTTTCTGCAGAAGCCCTATGATGAGCGCATCTTGTCGGGAAAATTGGATCAGATTCTTAACCTTCAACGTATGCCCAGTGGATAACCGGATGACAGGAGGCTTTAGTGAGAACGCATTGCGGAATTTCAATGCCTTAAAAGTCACGTATTGTGAGGTTTCAAGAGGGGGTCCGAGTATGTTTCCTGACAGATGAAAACGGCAACTACACCGTGTCATGAGCCATGCTGCTGTCAATGGCTTCTGGCATCCAGGGCTGACAGCGGAATCACCGCCATTTCCGCGCTGTTAAGATTGCGTCCGCGCCCGCCGTCATTGGAATAGGCCACATAAAGGTGCCCGCCATGCTCCACGGCGTAGGGGTAGGAAAGAGAGGCGTTCCCAATAGATTCGCCCGGTCCTCGGGGAAACAAGGCATCGCGGATGCGGAAGAGGCGGGAAAAGAAACGTTCTCCCGGCATGCTTACGGCGAGGGTAAGGGGGTACCGCGCGCCATTGTGATCACGTGTAAATGTTCCGACGGCATATCGTTGGCCGGTACTTAAGGTTCCGGCATAAGCCTTGGTACCCGGCATAGGCAGGTTTGACAAACGTAAGTGGGTCCAGGTCTTTCCATAATCTCGACTGGATGCGGTCAGCGCATAACCGTGCTCACCTCCGGCCCGGATAATGGCCGTGACTTCTTTATCGTCAACGATTATCGTAGTTTCACCCCAAATAGTGCCCAGGTTTTCAGGTACCGGCAGGGCAATGACGTCCCAATGAAGCCAGTCCATTTCGCGGCTTACTGCCACGGCGGGAAAAGCCTGTCCCGGGCCGTTCGGGATTCGCGCCCCCGCCATAATCCAGTTTCCGTTTTTCAGGGGAACCGGCCTGTCGCAGGGCCAGAAATCCTCAGCCACGATGCCTCTGTATTCCCAGGCCACACTGGCATCGTCCCGCGACAAAGGCATCCTTGCCAGGAGAAAGGCCTCTGTCTTGAGATGAGCATAACCGGTTCCAAAGCGTGCCAGAAAGGCCCATAAACCGCCGTTATGAGTCAAAAAAACGCCATGGCTGCGACCCTCATCTCCGGTACCGGACGCGAGCGTCCATACCGGGCTCCAGGTTATGCCGCCATCCATACTGTGCCTGCCCTGTGCGATCTCGGAGGGCGTATTCTCATCAGACTTGTTGTGGCCCCAGAAGGAGAACAGGACGTTTTGATGCCAGACCAACGCAACGCCATGCAGCCAGTTATACCCGTCTACCTCTGGTTCACGCTTCTTGATGACAGAAAAGCGCACTTCTTCCAACAGGGGCGTTTCAGCCGTTTCCGGGACAGGTGTCTCAGGAGCCCAAAGGGGAAATGGTACGGTTTCCTCCGCAAAAGTGGAAGGCCAATTTAAAATCACCGGGCTTAAAAGAAAGCATGCCAAGATGAGAAGAGATTCGATTCTATTCATTTTTATTGCCATTATTTTGTATTTATGGAGGTGAAAGGAGAAACCCTTCCAAACCCCAAGGAGCAAGCACGCTTGTCAGAATTTTCCTTTCTGTCACGCCTGTCGATTGCGCTGCGCCTGTACTGGCGTTAATCCGGCGCACACGATATTCCCCGGCCATGCCAAGGAAATCCGTATCCAATTCCAGCGTGGCGGCCACCGGTACGGCCCCCAGGTTGGCGGCAATGACCAGAGCCATATCTTCCGCCTTATAGACTACGCCTTGCACGGACGGGTTTGAAGTAGAAAGTGCGGCCCGGTTTACCCCCGGAAGGTTATGGACCTGTGCTTTCTCCATATCAATGCTGGAAAGCAATCGCCAGTAGGGCCTTATGAATGCGTACTCAGGCGCATCCGCTTCAAGGTTGAACACCAGCCCTTCTTCATGTTCCGAGGGAAGCCCCATGACGAGATGAGGGTAAAATCCCCATGCGGCCATTTTTGCGGCGCCTTCTGCGTTCCTGTAGGCCGGCAGATCAAGGGTCCAGGGCATGCACACACTGTCGCCCGTCATGCCTTTGTATCCCGCTTCCGCGATATCGGAAAACATCCTGCGGTCGCTGCCCGTTTCGCCGGGGAGATAGGCGTCGAAACACAAATTGGCAAAAACACCCGAATTGAACGAGCCCTGGTGACCTATGAGAAACCCCTGGGGGCCCACAATCTCACGCAATCTTCTGGTAAATTGGAAGTAGGCTTTTGCCGGCGCCAAACTGCCATCCGTTGTGTAATGGCTGTCGCCAAGGGCATCTTCCGGAGTGTTCATGGTTTCGTGCCACGAGATTGCCGCAGGGCCGTGCCAGTCTACGTACAGTCCGTCCCGGTCGCGGGTGCAATACTGTTCAAAGAAGTCCGCGTCAAGTGCGTAAGGTTCGATGCCCCGCATGTAGAGCCCCACCTTTAGTCCCTTTTCGTGGGCATATGCGATTGCGCGTCTCATTGCTTCCGGGTCACGGGCATCTCTGTAATCGGCGTGTGGTTTTCCGTTACTGCCGCGCTGGCGCATCCATTCCATATGGAGAATGAGCATGGTGGCGCCCGCCTCTGCCATTTTATCAATCTGCTCATTGGTTGGATACCAGTGTTCCAGGTCAAGCCAATTGACCCAGTGAAAGACCCGTTGTCCAATCACGTTGCTTTTAAGAAACCCGTCGACAGCCGCACCGACGCCCAGGGAAAGCGTGTTTGCGTATTCCACGGGGCCCTCCACACTAGCGGCGCCTTTGCTCAGGCGCCACAAAAAATGTCCACGGCTATCATGCCGGAAGTCGGATTGTCCGGACAGCGGACGCTTGTGTTCAACGAAGACTTCGACTTCATTGGTGAAACTGTGGTCCGAGTCCGCGCCAAACGCGACCCGGGCGGAAGGGAAACTGTTCCCCTGTTTGGCAAGGTTGTCATCACGGAATCTGGGGAATTGCCGGACGGCATCACCGACATCAAAGCGTACGGAAAGGTCGCTTGGCCCCGATATTCCAGCGGGGAGGGTCAGAACAAAATCAACAAAGACGGCACCTTCGGGACAAATGGTATAGTTGAGCCGCACACGCCAAGGCAACATCTCACCGTCTGGGGAGCGTGGCACGGCATCAACGGTAACATGAATATCCCGGCCGGTTGTTTCAGGTTCAGATAGGGTCGCTTTGGAATCCAGGGAAATCCGGAATTCCTGTTCTCCGTTCTGAAAGATTAGGTCGGGAAACCCCCGCTCTGGAGAATCGAACAACTCATTCCAGCGGCTCCCGTCAAATAATTGAAAGGAGGAAATCGTTCCTCCGTAGCGTTGATCCAGGCTTAACCTGAAATGTTCGGAGCGAACCGATATGGATGTCGCCATCTTTTCCACAATCAACATGGCCTCGCCCGGATCCCCTTGGCGCGCCATGACCAGTTCATCGGTGCCGGGGGAAACCGCCGCAACACCGGCGGCGAAAAACAACACCAAAAGAAATGTGTATGCGAGAACGACACTGGTGTTCATAAGAGAACTCCTTATCAATTCCGCAGCATCCCAGTCGAGACAGGTGCACAGGTCAGATATGAACTTAGCGACGACCCGACAACTCAAACAGAAGAATTATCTGTCATTCACCGGGAGGAGGCGCATCCTGATCCAAATTACCCTCCCACAAGTATTTCTGGGTTTCATTGGCAACAACGCCGCTGAGCAGGAGTAGCGCCGCCAGGTTGGGCAGGGCCATTAACGCGTTGGCAATGTCCGCGAAGTTCCAGACCATGTCAAGCTTGACCACGGAACCCACCATCACGGCGGCGACCCAGAGGGCCCGGTACGGGATGGTGGCGCGGGTACCCAGCAGGTATTCAACAGCTTTTTCGCCGTAATAAGACCATCCCAGGATGGTGGAAAAGACAAAGGTGAGCAGGCCGATAGTCAATACGGCGGGTCCCAGCAAGCCGAGGTCCTGAAAAGCCATGTGGGTGAGTTGACCGGCATCATGGGCTTCCATCCATTTCCCGGAGTTGACTACGACCAGCCCCGTCAGCAGGCAGATGACCACCGTGTCCCAAAAGGTGCCGGTGGCGGAGACCAACGCCTGGCGCACCGGGTTGCGGGTCTGGGCGGCGGCGGCAACGATGGGTGCGCTGCCCAGTCCGGACTCGTTGGAAAACAGGCCCCGAGCAACGCCGTAGCGCATGGCGGCCATCACGCCCGCCCCGACAAATCCGCCTGCCGCGGCTTGGCCGGTGAAGGCGCTCTTAAGAATGAGCGCCACCGTTGCCGGCAAGGTGCCGGCATGCATGACGAGCAAAGCCAGGCAGCCCGCGACATAGAAAATCGCCATGAGCGGCACCAGCTTGGTGCAGGTATTGCCGATGGATTTGATGCCGCCCAGGAGCACCAGGGCGGTGAGTGCGCTCATCAGTATTCCCGTGATCCACGGGCTTGCGGCCAGGATGAGGCCACCCGCGCCCAGTTGCTCTTCCAGGGTTCGCTTGACCAGCGTGGTCACGGCGTTGGCCTGGACCATGTTGCCGATGCCGAAGGCCGCGACGGCTGTGAACAAGGCGAAGAGAAAGCCGAGCCAAGGCATTTTCAAACCCCGTGCAATCACATACATGGGTCCGCCGGCCATCTGCCCGCGTTCATTGATAACCCGGTACTTTACAGAAAGAACCGCTTCGGCGTACTTGGTGGCAATGCCGAAAACCCCGGTCAGCCACATCCATAATACGGCTCCGGGACCGCCCAGGCTCACCGCCGTCGCCACCCCCACTATATTGCCTGTGCCGACGGTGGCCGCGAGCGCCACGGTAAGGGCGCTGAAATGACTGACATCCCCCGTGCCTTCCGCGTTGCGGCTGACAGACAGTTTGATAGCCTGGGGCAGGTAGCGCTGGATAAACCGGAGACGCACCGTCAGGAATACATGCGTCCCAAGGAGCAGAATAAGCAAGGGGGCCCCCCAAACCCAGCCGCTTACTGTTGAGAGTGCGCGGTCAATGGTTTCTATCATTCCCATTTCCTTTCTTTGTCACAGGCCAGGGCGCATTGGAATATGCCACGGTGCGGGGTATTGCTGTCATCGAGGATACGGTTTCGTTGCAACCAAATCTTGTTGTGAGTTTTTGAGCCACTTGTGGCTCTTGACAAATTAAGAACCGGCCACAAAAAGCACAAATTGCACAGAGAAAAGCATCTCATACCTGTTGAGTGGAACGAACACAGGGGATGATAACAGGTACTATTGCAGGGCTGCAAGGACTTCCAAAATCTCCACACGAACCGTGTCGGCCTCGGTCCGTTGGCGCTCCGTCATCCACATAATGGAGCCTGAACCGGTTTCCAATACCCGCAACGCGGCACCGGAAGACAATTCCCGTGCCTTGTCGAGCGCCGGGCTTGTGATGCCTTTCAACTCGGCAGCGGTCAGTGCGTCACGAAGCATCACCAGGTATTCATAGTCTTCAATGCCTTCGCGGATGGCTTCCATCTCCTTGGCGGCTGTGACGGAGGTCTCTTCGATAAAAATGGGGGAATACGCGTTTCGGGTGCCCAGGTATTCGTTCCAGGAAGGATAACGCCCGTTGTCGCCGAAGGCCCAGAAATGGGAAGCATCCGCATCCCATCGCCAGCACAGCCAGGGCTGCATGCGGTAATAGGAATAGGGGTCAAGCAGACGCGCGGGACCGCTGCAGGAGTAAAATTCCAGGCGTATCCCTTCCTGCTGGCGTGCGGCGAAATAGGCCTGGTAGTCGGCCCCTTTGCCTTCAAAAATCTGCCGGTTGGGGCAGAGCACATGGCATACCGCCACCATCTCCTGATTGGCCAGCGTCATATCTCCGTAAGTCGGGTCTTCCCAGATTTGTAGTCCGGTATTCGCGGTGCGGATGGCTTTCGCCCAGGCGAGAATAACGGCGTCCTGCGCGTTGTCATGGGGTTCATCCACGAGCAGCAGGGATATGTTTTCCGGGGCAATACCCTTGCTCTGTGCGTGGGAGGCCAGGAATTGTGCCCACGCCTGAACCGCCGGGTCAAAACCAGGGTCGTCCATTTTGTAAGGACCGATTTGACCGCTCACTGCCGCGAAGATGTAATACCTCGGGGCGTTGGGCCAAAGTGCGATCCATTCGTCAAAGGCTGCCGTATCGCCCGGGACATAGGCGCCGGTATCGAACTTGGCGGCGGGAATTACACCGCTTTTCGCCCAGGGCGTGTCCACGAAATGGGCCCGCAAGTGCTCAAGGAAAGGCCCCCGGTTTTCAGGGGTTATTCCGTAAGCGCCGCCGGAGTCCACGTAGTCCCAACCGCCACAATGGAGCGTGGTCTTGTCCGGGAATCGCACCGGATAAACCTGCAGGGTCAGGGGGACGGCATAGGTGTTGTCACCGCTGGTAACGGTAAGG
>JAAYBJ010000104.1 GCA_012730105.1 Candidatus Hydrogenedentota bacterium | reverse complement strand
GACCAGTTAATTTCAACCGTGCCGGGAGAAGAACTCTCGCCGGAGGCGCAAGCGCTATTGTCATGTGTGGATCCCTATGAATACGCGCTCCGCGGCCGGTATGTGGATATGCCTAAATTTATGATGAACGCTACTGGCGATGAATTTTTTGTTCCCGATACGACACAATATTATTTTGACGATCTGCCTTCTCCAAAGCACTTGAGTTATGTGCCCAATGTGGGGCATGGCCTGGGGCTGGACACGGCCGACCTTACGGATCTCACGAATCCTGACAATCCTTTTGGACGCCTGCTTTCCTGGTACATTGCCGTTACCCAAGGGGTCGAAGTGCCCGCCTTCGCACAATCTTTCAAGCCGGATGGTTCCATTCGTGTCGAAATCGATCCTGCGAATCCCCCCGTAAGCGTTCGTTTATATGAAGTCACCTCCGCCGACAAGCGTGATTTCCGCGATGGGGTTCTTGAGAACGAATGGACCTCTGTTGAATTGACCCCGATCTCTGAAGGCATATACGAGGCATTGCCCACGAATCCGGCAGCCGGCGACTATAAGGGTTTCTATATCCAGCTGGAATATGCCAATGCGTCGAAACTGCCGACCCCCGCGCAGTTGCTTGGCGGTTCCACCCCCAATTTCGTTTTTACCACAGGCGTCCGTGTCCTGCCTGTGGATACGGAAGGCGATCCGGTCTATCCCGACTTTACGGGCTATCTCGCCAACGCTGAACGGCCAGATGCCGTTGCCTTTGACGATGCCGTAATGCCCGTTATTACCGTGTATGGCACTCCCTACGAAATGGGTCAGTATTACGGGCAGTTGTTGGCCGGCGATATCAAGGACTTTATTCCCGCCTTCCTGACAGCCTATCAGGACAGCACAGGCGCCGCAGAGGCTGATCTGGCGGACATGTGGGATGCAGTGCAACCGGCACTGGATAGCCGTATCCTTGATGAAATTGAAGGCATTGCCGAGGCGGCGGAAATTGATCTGGGCATGCTGCAGATGGCCCATGCGGCGGCGATCTACAGCGGCGGGCTCTGGGATGCCTCCGCCACCATGGCCTACGGCGAGTTGCTTGACAGCGACTGGAGCGCGGGGCACGGCGTCTCCCTGAACAGCGAGATAGGACGCACGTTGAGCGATCATCTTTGTGCTGTTCTGTATGTTCCCAATAAAGGGGCGCCACACACGGTGTTTACCTATGCGGGGCTCGCATTCGGGTATACCGGGATTAACCTGGGTGCCATTTCGACGAGCGAAGTGCCTGATCCCGCGGCTCCCGCGGGCAACGGCAATGCCATGCCGCTGATGCGTTCCATACTGTATGATGCCTTCAGCCTGAGGGATGCCATCGGGCTCGCGGAAGAAAACCCGCCCTTGAATACGGCGCTCATTTTCGGAGACGGGCGGAATGAAGTTCGCGGCGCACGAATCTGGACCGATAATCTGGGTATCAAACTTCCGATACGCTATGACCTGTCTGAGGACGACTTCTCGTTGAGTACCCCCGGTATCGTGTACGATAGCAGTCCCGACCAACGCACACAATTGCGTGGCGCCTTAAGTGCCATTGTGGAGGGCTTCACCCTCGAAAATCTCCTCGTTGACATCATCAATGTCGCCCCCTTCGCGCAAGAGAACAAAAACATTCTCAATGTCGGCTATGATTCTTACCCCCTCGACATCTACGTAAATAAAGCACAAGGCGATCAAGACGCGAATCTTACCGATACGGTGAACTTCAACATGCAGTCCCTGCTTCCATAAACAGGCACCTTTGCGCAATTACACCGCGGGCCGGCGAAATCCTCGGATTCCCGGCCCGCTCTTTTTATCAGAAAGATGTTTCATCCAAATCGGGCAGCGGGATTTTAAATATCTGAATAAAGTCCTGCCCTGCATAATTTTTAACATGGCGCCCCTGATTATCATACGTCTTGACCGGACAGTTATAGGCGACCCATTTTCCATCAGGAGAAATTACCGGAGCATGGCGGTCTTTGCCGTCACCGTGTAGGGTTAAAAACAACGACTTTCCATAAGCGGGCCCCTCTTTAACCCAGGTAACCACGATGCCATTGTCGGAAATACTCAAAACGGCATTGCCGGAGGGAAGCCAGCGCAGCCCCGCTTCCGTTCCGTGCTCCAAAAAAGTCACCTGACGGGGACGCATTTCCGGAATATCCGAACGGTCCGAACCCGATGCGGCAATGACAAATAACTGTGTCCTGTCCGCTTTATCTTTGCCATAATAGGCGATCCGCGTGCCATCGGGCGCTCCCCGGACGATGCCGCCCGCCCAGTCATGGGTCAGCCGTCGAATGCCTATTCCCTCCGGGGGGGATGGAAAACGATCCACGCTTCCTGAGTCCGCGGTTACAACATCAACCTCCGGCGGGATATCCGCGACATAAAGCGATTCCTGATACGAGATGCCGTCGTCACAGCGCACGACCCCAATAAAAGCGCGCATGGTTCCTGACGGGTCAACCCAGGAATCCCCATAGGCCTTCTCCAACTCACCCGCTTTTGACGTTCCCTTTGGCTTTACCGCAACCAGGACCGCAAAGTAATGGCTTGCCGACGGGGGCGCATCCGGGTGCGGCTCCAGATAGCCGATCGTTCGGTCATACTGCGTAAGCAAATAATCATCGTAGGTAAAGCCAATACGCGTTCCTGTAACGCAATACTCATGGCGATGGGTACCGCCCCGATGCGCGCCGGGAATCGTGTCCCGGTCCGTCGCCACATCGCGTTTGTCAATCCAGGAAAGGGAATACCGCCCGTCTTTGAACATGTGCCATGCGCCGTTCCGTTCAACAATCTCGCCGTCCAGCCGTATGCGCGCCCCGTTGCGATTCGGCTTTCCATAAAAACCGCGGACGGGCACTTCATCCACAAGAGGCCCATGGATAAAGGCGAGTTCATTCCCGCCAAGAGAAAACGATACCGCTCCCACCCCCGGCGCCGCCTTCTCCCCCACTATACTCCGGTCCGGTTTATATACAACGATGGAGCGTCCGGTAGTGAGTTCCAGCACTTCTATGGTCTGCCCGTTTTCTATTCCCGGCCCGATACTTTCCCGGGTGTCATAACACAGAAATCGACCGTCGGCGGAAAAGTTATCGTTATTATCCAGCCAATGCGACTGTGGCGCGAAGGTGAGTTGTACTTCTGCAGGCATATCCATGGCCCTCGTCATTCCGTTGGTTAAGATTACTAGCGCAACGCAAACAAAACAAGACTTTTTCATGGCGTCCTCTCTCTTACATACAGGAACATGTACATGCCGGCATTATGCCTCATTTCCGCTTGGCGAATACAAACGGAGGATTTCATGGTTGCTTGTTGCCCCCATGCACAACGGGAACAAACGAAACGTTGATGGATACGGGATGGGTGTCGAGGTGGGATGGCGCATCATTATTACGTAGCCTATAGTATCCGCTGTCCGGTATACTACGGATTGACTCCATCGTTCTTTTTTCGTATAGTGTGTCCATTCAAGCCTTCCCCACAAAGCCACTTAACGCAGGAGAGTAGTATGGGTTTCCGTTTCGTTCGTTTTCAATGCCATCATTCCAATCATTGTTGCAGGGACGTTGTCTGCCTCCCCACCCCGTGGGACGTGTTGCGCATCGCCATGAATACCGGGGCTGATCCCCGGCGTTTTCTGGAATTTCTGTCCTCAGAGGAAATCACCGGGGTTGCCAAGAGCGACCCGACGTGGCTCAAGGTCAATGACAAACGCTATTTGATGGCATTGCGCCGTGATGGCAAAACGGGGTGTTATTTCCTGGACAAGCACACCCGGCATTGTAGCATATACGACCATCGACCGATCCTGTGCCGCCTGTACCCCTTTAAACTGCATGAAACCAGGGAGGGTGCGTTCAGCCACTTCTCCCTGCACAAGGATGTGGGTTGCCCGCGAAACCAGGACGGACTGGTTGAAACAAAGCCTTTATATGATCTCTATCTCCAAGATAAAATTCACCAGGAGGATTATGAGACACTTGTGGATTCGTTCAACAACGCCGTAACCAAAGACACGAAGCCTGAAGATTTTCTCGACTTGTTTCTGGAGATTGTTGAAGAGGGCTGAATCGACCGCGTTCAAGCGGCCTTCTCAACGGATTTCACGAGGTCTTTTCTTACCGGATAGGTACGATTGCTGTAGACGATATACCAATACGGATCGCGGTCCTGAACCTCATCGGCCGGCTGCGTCAGGCCGCTGTGAAAATGTATGGTATAGGTGCTGGGCTTTGGGGCGTTGTACTTCCGCACGCCGATGGACCTCGCTGAGGGCTTGGCCGATGCCAACACGGTAAAATTCGTCGATGAGGCCCCGTTGCTGTAAGCATTCTCAAAGGAAAGCACGGTTTTAACATACGCCTTGGTTTCTTCGAAGGGTGGGATGCCGTTGTGGCGCTTGACGTTTTCAGGACCCGCATTATAGGCGGCCAAAGCGAGGCGTTTGTCGCCGAAGAGTTCAAACATCTTATACAGATATTGAGTGCCCCCCGCGACATTTTGCGTCGGGTCGAAAATGTCGGTTACCCCCATTTCCGCCGCTGTGCCCGGCATCAACTGCATAAGCCCCCGCGCCCCTGCAGGAGAGATCGCGTTCGGATTGAAATTACTTTCCGCGCGAATCACCGCGTAAATAAGCGCTTCATCAATTCCATATAAAGAAGCGTAACGAGAGACGATTGTTCGCAGATTTTCATCGGTGACAATTTTGGGCTGGGCAATAGGGGTGGGCTTATACTGTGGCGGCAAGGGAATGCGTTCATACTTGATGGCGATCTCCACGAAATCATCCCGATGCTTGTATTTTTCAGGCCTGTTTGTGAAGGTAATTGACCCGTCAGTACCCTGAAACTGGTGCAGGGTCTTTTTGTTTCGGCTCGCCACTTGCAGCCGGTCTGGAGATTGTGAAACGACAGTAGCAGGCGTGAGAAGACTCAACACTATCACCAACGCCAGTGCTTGTGACCTTCTCTGCATGAATACATTAATCTCCTTGTTCATACTGACACGCGCCATTTGTCAAGAGTATATCATGAACCGGGATATAGCGCAAGCGCTTTGTAATTTTTACATAGGCTGTAGTCAATGCACGACACTTAAACAACCCGTGTATTATGAATGTAGATATCATAAAGTTAGACCGATAATTTGGTACCATACAAAGGAATGTTATTTCTTTCAAACGCTTTTAAGTATCAATAGGAGTACGCCGTGAATCGACGCGAGTTGCTTTTATCTGCCGCCCTTGCCGGACTCACCGGCCCTCTCCGTAGCGTAGCGCACTCGGATGAGACGAAAGTACCGACATCCACCCATGAAGATGAAGTCCTGTGGACCCGGCGTGTGCCCGTAAAATGGGATGTGGACATCGCGATAATCGGCGCGGGCATGGCCGGTATCTCAGCCGCACTGTCGGCCGCGCGTTCGGGGATGCGTGTGCTTCTTGTGGAACGCTTTGCAATTGCCGGCGGCATGCTTACAACGGGGGGGGTATCCAACTTTTGTGGAGAAATGACAGGGCAGGGTGAGGTCTTCGATGCGATTGTGGAGGCCCTGCACGCCTGGAATGCCATCGGCCATGAGCGTCCCTCGGTTTTCCATTACGAGATATTGGCAATTGTGCTGCAGGAACTGCTCCTTAAACGCAGCGTAAAAGTGCTTTTTCATACCAGTTTTGTGGATGCGCGTGAGCAAGACGGTCGCGTCACTGAGATTATCCTGCGCAGCAAGAGCGGCCCTGAAGCCGTGCGCGCCCGATTATTCATAGACTGCACTGGTGACGCCGACCTGGCAAGGGCTCTAAATTTTTCGGTATTCAAGGGGCGTGCTGCGGACGGGCTCCAGCTTCCCATGTCCATGATGTATTTTGTGCGCCATGTGACCGGCACACCGCCAGTGCCCCGCGCGCCTGAGGGATGGTTCAAGCGTCTTGAAAATGAAACAGACCTGCCAATGACCAGTGTCTGGCCGGATGGTCCGGACGGTAATGCCATTAAAATTAAAATTCCCATGTACGACGCCACCGATACCGAAAGCCTCACCGCGGCGGAGATACAAGGCCGCCGTCGCATGTGCGAGGTAATGGACTATCATCAACGGGTCGAGGGCAAGCCGTGGATGCTCGACCATTGCAGTCCGACCATAGGGATCCGGGAGGGTGCCCGTATTGAGGGGGATTATGTCCTGCAGGTGGACGATCTTCGCGCGGGGCGGACTTTTGATGACGGGATAGCCCGTGGTACGTTCTATCTCGACGGCCACAAGCCGGATGATGATAAACGAACGTATATCCTCCCCCAGGACGAGCTCGAGGTTCCCCCCTACCAGATTCCCCTGCGAAGCCTGATTGCCCGGGACGGTAAAAATCTGCTGATGGCGGGGCGATGTTTTTCGTGCGATCAACTGGCACTATCTTCGGCCAGGGTCAGCACGACCTGTTCGATGATGGGCCAGGCCGCCGGCATTACGGCCGCGCTTGCTGTGCAACAGGGATGTGATGTGCGGGATGTTGCCCCCGCAGAGGTACGCAGGATCGTGCTGGAACGCGGCGCCATACTCGATGTGTAGGTCAATCTATTCCGGTGATGATGCGATATACCGTGCGTCCGTTATCGTTATCGGACCATGGCCTCGTTTTCGTCAGGCGGCAGGGGCATCTTCAATAACTGGTCCGCTGTAAAACCGCGCAGCCAAAGCACCGCCACCGCATCCGCCTTCGCATAAAGATATTCACCCGCCAGGCCGAGGAAATACCATACAGGCGCGGAGTACAGCATAATTTGTCCGTGCAGATTGTAAGGAATGCCTTCATAACTCCAGACGCGCAACCCCAACACATGTGTAAAAAAGATGCCGGAAACATATTCCACAGCATATATGACCAGCATGTAAGCGAACGCCCGCGCCGGCAGGGGGAGGTGAGCCTGTTTCAATCTTACGGCCATGGGCATCAGTACAAGCCCCATGAGACCGTAATCGAGCATCATCCAGGGTGATGATTGCCCGTGCAGGTTCCAGTGCCCGTTCCACCCCGCGCGAATGGCGCCGTACATGACTTCACCTAACATTCCCCCGAAGGCGAACATAAAAAAACGAATTGAGGTGCGGGCACAGCTCATTTTTTTTCTCCCATAAACCAGGCAAACAATGAATCGTCAAAACAACGTTGTTTTTATAGACTGCGTTTGGAATATCCCTGTGTCATATCGCATAATTGAAGGACAATATGGTTTCGTTTCCGCGTAAGAATTTCCAAGCGATTCAGGAGTGTGATCCATGCCGGAAAAGGGGTTGATTACGAACAAACCGCACTTTTTGAAAAACGCGGGTCAACGCGGTTTCCAGGAAGTATGGTATTTAAAATTCAACGACCTTCAGGCAGGCAGGGCGCTTTGGCTGCGCTTTACCGTCCTGATCGGACGGAACCGTTCCAAAGAAATAACGGAAGTCTGGTCCATTTTTTTTGAACGAAGCCAAAAGGAGGTAAAAAAAGTCGGGGTGAAACAGACGTTTCCCTTAACCTCGTTTACTGTCATAAATGACAGGGAGTTTCAGATAGGTGAAAATGTCTTTAAGGAGACGGGAACTTCCGGGGCCATCGAGGACGGCAGCAACCGGATTCAATGGGACTTTTCGATTACTCCCAGCGCTCCGGAAAGTCATGATTTTATACCGAAATCCGTGAGGCGTCTGGGTTTGACACATAATGCCGCCCTTACCGTGCATGAACACCAGTTCTATAGCGGTTGGAGTGAAATTAACGGCGACCGTTTCGACTGGAATGCGTCTCCCGGGATGCAGGGCCATCTCTCCGGCCCCAGGAACGGTCATTCCTGGGGGTGGGGTCACTGTAATACGTTTACCGATGAAACGGGCTGCCCGGCCCCATTGCTTTGGGACGGACTCATTGCCCGGGCAAGTATAGGTAAAATCGTTCTTCCCCCCCTTCCGAGCATGTATTTTCGCCTTGGGAATCAACGCTGGGTTTTTAACACCCTTTGCGACGCGGCCAGGATCAACTCTTCCCATGGATATGACGGATGGCAGTTTACGGCGGAAAAGAAGGGGTTCCGCTTTGTCGGGAACATTACGGCCCGGCTTGAAGATTTTGCCGGCGTAACCTACGAAGATACCGACGGTTCCAATCTGTATTGCCATAACACGAAAGTGTGTGATTTTTCTCTCTCAATAACCCCCCCGGGGGAGAGCCCGCATCGGTATTTTTCCCGTGGCTCAACCGCGTACGAGGTTGTCACCCGGGAAGCGCATCCGGGAATCATGTTTGTTATTTAGAGCGCCCTGACATGGTATGCTTTTCCGGACGCCAACGCTATCGTGGAGGTATCTTATGCGTTTAAACTGCTATGTTGTACTTATTATCCTTGTTCTTGTTACAGGCTGGTCAAACACCATTTTCGCGAAAGAGGATCCCATGAAGACACCGAACCCGCAAGATATGACATCTGCTGGAATAGAGATTACATTTCCAAAGGATGGGGATGTCCTCAACCACAATGACGGTGGGGAGACAGAGGCCGGCCTGACCATCACCTTGACAGGCATGGCGCCGTCAGCGGAAGCGGCGTCTGTAAATGGCGAAACGATCGCGTGCGTCGACGGCACTTTTTCATGCCCCGTGACCCTTACCGCGAAGGAAAACAGCATTCATATCCAAGCGGGAAACGCGAGCACCGTATGCCGGGTCTTCTGGAAGAAAAACAGCCGAAAGGTGTATCGCTTTTCCGTGGATGACAACATCCAGTTCCTGAAAGACCTGGGAACAGCGCCCGAGTTGTATCCTTCACTTTTTGACCATTGGTATCTGGCCTTCTGGCGCGAGATGCACCGTGCGTACGGCGCGAAGATTCATTTCAATATTTACTATCAAACCGATGGTTTCGATTTGACCCAGATGCCTGACACCTGGAAAGAGGAATGGCGCGATAATGCCTCCTGGATTCGTCTCAGTTTTCACGCACTCCAGGACAAGCCTGACCGGCCTTACCGAAACGCCCCATACACGCAAATCGCCCATGACCATGACCTCGTCTGCGGCCATATCAGGCGTTTCGCCGGCAATGAAGTCATGGGAACAACAACCACGGTGCATTGGGCGGAATGTACAAAGGAAGGCGTGTACGCGCTGCGAGACAGGGGAATACGGAATTTGATCGGGCTTTTCAATCCCCTGGATGTCCCCCACACAACACGGTACTACCTGTCTCCCGAGCAAAGCGCTTATTGCGATTCACGGCCGGCCTGGCATGACCATGAAACCGGTATTACTTTTGTTCCGTGCGCCATCGTGGTAAACAGCTACAAAGTGCCCGACATTGTACCCCGTCTGGAACAAAGAGCCTCTTCCCCACACACGGGGGAACTCATTGAGTTGTTGATCCACGAACAATATTTCCGCAAGGAGCTTTCATATTTTCAGCCCGATGTCATGGACAAAGTGCGCACCGCCCTGGACTGGGTCGTTTCCCGCGGTTACGAACCGGTATTCTGGAGTGATGAACTTTTCTAGCATGCGCCGCGCGGACTTGTATTCTTAAAACAGAGTCATCCCATAGCGATGCGAATCGCTCGTGTCTGAGCGCGTAAGTCATTATCTGGCAAGGCCATCTGTCCTTTCAACTCCGAACCGTCATTCGTGAATTTGAGCGCGTCGCCGCGATGTATG
>JAAYBJ010000103.1 GCA_012730105.1 Candidatus Hydrogenedentota bacterium | reverse complement strand
GCATGGTCATACACCTTTCGGAAATCCCGTTCCTTGCGGGCTTTTGGGAAGTGCTGCCCGATGTGATTGAGATTCTTCTCATTTACATCGCACATGACCGTAATGTTTTCCCCCTGCACCCCGCCCAGATTCCCCGCACCGCGGCCACCAACACCAATCATGGCGATGTTGAGTTTGTCATTCAGGTTCTGGCCGCGAACAATAGCGGGGAAACCGAATACGGCCGCACCCGTGGTCAGGGCCGACGCGCCCAAAAATGTGCGACGAGAAATGGAGCACCGGGAATCGTGTTTTCCTTCCGGTTTTTTACGCATAGATGCAGTCCTTTCGTTTAGAGTTACTTGATATACAAGGCGATAAGTAACAGCATAACAGACAATTCCTGATTTCTCCAAATTGTGCGATTGCGAGCTGGCGAGATGTGATCTATTTCGAACGACAGAATTTTGAAGTAAGGCTATTCGTGCCTTCATAAAACGACCGGCTGTACTTGCGTTTTGGGGCTTCGATACAACATGGGAGGGAGACATTAACTCCGATTCACCACGAAACCCCGGCGAGCAAATACCCGGGAAATTCTTAGGCGGGGTCCGGATTAAGGTATGTGACTTTCTGTTTGTATCTGGAGCGAAAGGCGGGGTAAGATGAACGTCTTGTATGGGAGATGACCGTTGAATTGCCCGGACACCTTGACGGGATATGGGATCCTGTAAATGGAACGAAAGGAACAGTGAAAAGTGAAAAGCAAGTTAATAGAGGCCCTTGGGCTTGAGTATCAGCCGGTAGTGCTGGAATGGACCGATGAGAAACCCGAATCAGCCGTGGAATTCGGCAGGAATAAATGGGGATGCGTCATGTTCCATTTTGCGGCGGCACTAAAAGGGCGTACCGCTCTTATGGGGCGTGAAACCTTTGGGTGCCAAGGGGGCGGCGTCGGGATGGGATTCGGCAATACCTATACCGTTTTTCCAGGCGGCTGTGAATGTTTTTACCGGTTTCTTGCCGATGGCAATGAAGAAGATCCTGAAGCGAAAAAAATAGGGGAAGCCATGGCCGCGTCCGGCGCCCGTGAAATGGCGGATGATTTCCTTAAGGGAGAACGGTATTTGAAAGACGCTGATGCTACCAGGCGGTTCGTGGAAAGCGTGCCCATTACGGACATTCCAGCCAAATACGTGGTATTCCGGCCGTTGAAAGAAGAAGATCTGGAAAGCGACACCGTGAAAAGCATTACCCTGGTGGTAACTCCCGACCAGTTGTCCGCCCTGGTGGTGTTGGCAAATCACGAGCATCCTGAACGTGAGAATGTGGGGATCCCTTATGCCGCAGGATGCCAGGTACTGGGCATTTTCATGTACCGTGAAGAGGAGAAGGAGCATCCCCGGGCCCTTGTGGGACTGACGGATCTATCCGCCAGGAGAAACCTGGAACATATCATAGGAAAAGACAAAATGACCTTTTCCATGACACCGGCCATGTTCAAATCTATGGAGTCGGATGTGGACGGCAGCTTCTTCCATCGCCATACCTGGGCCATGTTGAAGAAGACAATGAAACGATAGGCTGGTAAAAAGCATTTACAAAGCACGAGGTCTAACCGACGCCATCTTATACTCAATGCGATCCGGGGCGGCAGTTCGGCATGGGGCCATACGTGGCTTCATAGAACGCCCGGATGCGTTCAAAATCCGACTCTATATCACCGGTGGGATGAATGACATCTCCGCAACCGACGCGCTTGTTTTTGTAATCAATGAACCAGGGCCATACAGGCACCTTGGCCTCGTGGGCAATATGGTAGAAGCCGGTTTTCCAGCAGTCCACGCTCCTGCGGGTGCCCTCGGGAGGAATTACCAGATAAAGCCTGTCCCGCTCAGCGAACGCCTCCACCATCTGTGTCACAACCCCGCAGGCCTTGGTGCGATTTATGGGCACCCCGCCAAGCCAATTCCATAGAATGCTTGCAGGCCACCAGAAATGGGTGTGTTTCATCATAAACCAGATGGAAATATGAATCGCGCGCGCGCACAGCAGCGTGTAAAATAAATCCCAGTTGGTGGTATGGGGCGCGGCAATAAGCACCGCCTTCGGCATTTCGATCTGACTGCCGACAAGCGTCCAGCCCAGTCTGCGCAGTGCCCAACGGCAAAATGCACCGGTCGCCCGGTTCATCATAGAAGGTTTCTTATTTGAAAAGGCCATAGCGTCATCACCTTTTTTTCTTACTGTACAATAATAAACCGTTAGGTTTCAAGCAATACAAATGCTCCGTCGGCACTGTAGGAAAGAGACTTTCCCGTAACTGATTGGTCAAAGGTAGAAGGGGGAGGCGCCTGTTTTTACACATGCTGCGCCAAAAAGCGAAGCGGAGCCCTGTTCAGAGCTAGCGCCTGTGCAGCGCATCGGTTTTGGACGTGAAATCATCGCGTTGAGGATAGGTTTTGTTATTACTCAGGCCCTCAAATTCTTCCAGCAGCTCTCGTTGCCTTTTAGACAATTTGGTGGGAGTCTCGACGTGAACGATTACGATCTGATCGCCCTGCCGATAGCCGCGCACGTCAGGCAGCCCGTGACCGCGCAGGCGAAGCTGCGCCCCCGACTGGGTGCCGGCGGGGATTTTCAGATCGGCCTGTCCCGATAATGTGGGAACGCGCAGGGTGCCGCCCAGCGCGGCCTGTGTAACGGAGACGGGAGCCTCGCACACGATATCCATGCCATGACGTTCAAAGAACTCATGCTCTTTTATGTGGATTCGGATATACAAGTCGCCTCGGGGCCCTCCCATACGCCCGGCTTCACCTTCTCCGGCAACCCGGAGGCGCGTACCATCATCAATGCCCGCCGGGATATCAACATTCAATTCCCGTTTACGGTTTACCTGGCCTGAGCCTTTGCAGGCGTGGCAGGGATTCGCGATTATGCGGCCGGTTCCCGCACACCGGGAGCAGGTGCGGCTCATACTGAAAACGCCATGGGACTGCCGAACCTGACCGGCGCCTTTGCATTGGGGACAGGTTTCCGGCTGCGTTCCTTTGGTGGCACCGGAACCGCCGCATTCACCGCAATTTTCCGGGCGTAGAAATGAAATGGTTTTCTTGCAGGGATGCGCGATTTCTTCCAAGGTCAAGGTCAAGTCATAGCCGAAATCGCGACCGGCCTGCGCGCGGCTGGCGCGCGGACGCCCGCCGCTTTGGCCGAACAGCATGTCAAACAGGTCGCCAAAAGGCGAATCCGCGCCGCCTGAAAAGTCTCCGAAACCGCCGCCTCCGAAACCGCCAAAAGGTTGTCCGTCCATGCTTCCAAACTGATCATACTGGTGGCGTTTTTCTGGATTTTTGAGGATATCGTAGGCGGCGTTTATTTCTTTTAGTTTCGTTTCCGCCTCTTTATCCCCGCCCGTTTTGTCGGGATGATACTTGTGGGCAAGTTTCAGGTACGCCTTCCGTATTTCATCCTGGGAGGCGCTGCGTGACACACCCAATATTTCATACAAGTCGGTTTGACCTGGCATAATCGCACACCCTGAAGGTTTAAGCCGGCGCCCCCGCCGGGTGCGGGGGCGCTATAAAGTTTGTCATGGAATACTAATTGCTGCTAGGACCGCCCGTGTCTTCGTCATCGACCACGGTGAAGTCGGCGTCCACAGGGCCGTTGCCTGCCTCCGGTTGCGGATTGACGTATTCAGGCCCCGCGGACGAGGAGGGCTGCCCCTGGCCGCCCTGCTGGGCCTTTGCCGCCTCCGCATACATGACTTCCGCCAGTTTGTGAGAGGCCTTGCCGAGGTTTTCCATGGCGGATTCAATCGCCTGCACGTCTTCGCCGCTCATAACCTGCCGCAATTTCGCGAGCGCGTCCTCAACCGCTTTCCGGTCCGATTCACCCACCTTGTCTCCATGCTCTTTCAGCGTCTTTTCCGTGCTGTAAAGCAGTGAATCGGCGTTATTTCGGATCTCTATGGCTTTGCGCCGTGTTTTGTCTTCATCGGCGTGCTGTTCGGCGTCGCGAACCATCTTTTTGATTTCTTCCTCGGCGAGTCCGCTTGATGCTTCGATACGGATGGCCTGCTCCTTCCCGGTTCCCAGGTCCTTGGCGGAAACGTGAACGATGCCGTTGGCGTCGATGTCAAAGGACACTTCGATCTGTGGGACACCGCGAGGAGCGGGGGGGATGCCCATCAGGTCGAATTTGCCCAGCGTGCGGTTGTCGGAGGCCATCTCCCGCTCTCCCTGCAGCACATGGATGGTCACCGCCTGCTGGTTGTCCGCAGCCGTCGAGAAAATCTGGCGCTTGGTGACAGGTATGGTCGTGTTGCGTTCAATCAATTTGGTGCATACGCCGCCCAACGTCTCAATGCCCAGAGAGAGGGGCGTCACGTCCAGAAGCAGGACATCTTTCACTTCGCCCGCCAGCACACCCGCCTGCACCGCGGCGCCGATGGCCACCACTTCATCCGGATTAACTCCCCGGTGCGGTTCTTTGCCAAAGATTTCCTTTACGATCTTGCCCACCGCCGGCATGCGGGTCATGCCGCCGACCAGGATGACCTCATCGATATCTTTGGCGGAAAGCCCCGCGTCTTCCAGGGCGCGGTGACAGGGGTTCTTGGTGCGCTGCAGCAGACCGTCACACAGCTGCTCCAGTTTGGCGCGGGTAAGCGTATAATTGAGGTGCTTGGGTCCCGAGGCGTCCGCGGTGATAAAGGGGAGATTGATATCTGTCGTGACGGCGCTGGACAGTTCACACTTGGCTTTTTCTGCACCTTCCTTCAGGCGCTGAAGGGCCATGGGGTCCTTGCGCAAATCAATGCCCTGATCCCGCAAGAACTCTTCCGCCAGCCAGTCAATGATCTTCTGGTCAAAGTCGTCGCCGCCGAGGTGCGTATCGCCGTTGGTGCTGAGCACCTCAAAACTGTCATCGCCGATGGACAGCACGGAGATATCGAAGGTACCGCCGCCGAGGTCGTATACGGCGACTTTCTCATCCTTCTTTTTGTCCAGGCCGTAAGCCAGGGCAGCCGCAGTCGGTTCGTTGATAATACGCAAGACCTCGAGCCCCGCGATCCGGCCAGCATCCTTGGTCGCCTGGCGCTGGGAATCGTTAAAGTAGGCCGGAACCGTGACGACCGCTTCCGAAATCGTTTGCCCCAGGTAGGCTTCCGCCGTTTCTTTCATTTTTTGAAGAATCATGGCTGAAATTTCCGGGGGACGGTAGGTCTTGCCGGAAATTTCCACCTGCACATCACCGCTGGAGGTCGATGTGACGGCATACGGGACAATGCGTTCCTCCTCCTGCACTTCCGCATGACGCCGCCCCATAAAACGCTTGATGCTGAAGACCGTGTTCCGTGGGTTGGTGACGGCCTGCCGCTTGGCTACCGCGCCGACGAGACGTTCGCCATCCTTGGTGAAGGCCACAACGGACGGGGTGGTCCGGTTGCCTTCCGTATTTGCGATTACAACAGGTTCGCCGCCTTCCATGACGGCAACACAGGAATTGGTCGTTCCAAGGTCTATTCCGATAACTTTTCCCATATTTTTCTCCTTAATACCCCCAAGGGGCCTTTATTGTTTTGCTTGCTTTCTTGCTATTCGGAGGGCGGTGCCGTCTCGTCTTTGCTTTCCTCGGCGTCCGCCCCGGACGCATCCGCTTCTTTTCCCGCGCTGACAATAACCTTTGCGGGTCGTAATACCTGATCCTTCAACTTGTAGCCCCGCTCGAATTCTTCCAGAACAATCCCGGCTTCCACTTCTTCCGAAGGTGTCATGGAAAGGGCATCATGCAAATTGGGGTCAAAAACCTGGCCCCGGGCCTCAATGGGCACAAGACCTTCCGCAGCGAAAAGATCGGCCAACTGTTTGTGCACCATCCGCACGCCCACGGCAAGGCCGTCCTCCTCTGCCGCATGCGCCAACGCCCGTTCCAGGTTGTCCACTACGGGAAGCAACAGGCGGATCAGGTTCGCCGTCGCGCTAAAACGGGCCTGGTCCAGTTCGCGCAGCATCCGCTTGCGATAATTATCGAACTCCGCGCGCAAACGAAGCTGTTGGTCCTTCAGTTGTTCGCATTCAGCCTGATGAGACAACAGCTGCCTCCGAAGTTCTTCCACCTCATCCGGCGCGGGTTCCGTCCCTGTGGAAGAAGCAGCCTGGGCCTCTTCTTCGGCGGAATCCTTCCGCTTTTCCTCCTCGGCCACTTGCTGCTCAAGCATTTTCTCAAATTCGGATTTATGTATTTTACCACTCATTGCGAACGATTGTCTCTCCTCATTGCATTGAAACGTGCGGCGGGATTATTTCCCGAGCCGCGTCAACAAACGGCCCACCATGTCCGCCGTGTATTGCACCACCGAAGTCAGGCGGGAGTAAGGCATTCTGCGTGGGCCGAGTACACCTATTAACCCTGCGGGCTTGCCTTCAACGTGGTAGGACGAAGCCACTACCCCGATACCTTCCGAACCCATATTGTCATCACAGTTGCTGATGTATATCGCTTTGCCTTCACCATCGGAAACCGCTTTGCGCAAAAGGTCAATCAGGCGGTCATGTTCTTCAAGCAGTCCAAAAACTTCCTTCGCCTGATCCAGACGCTGGAATTCAGGCTGTTCAAAGAGTTGAACTGTTCCCTCCAGGAAAAGCCGTTTTTCCCGGGGCATCGGCATTATGTCAAGTATTTCCAGGGTGCTCTGCGCCAGACTGCGCTGTTCATCCAATAACTCTCCTACTTTCAATCGCACCGATTCAGTCAAGGAACCAATAGAAGTGCCCGTAAAATTATGATTCAAAAAATTGGTAAGTGATTCCAGTCTGGGCGCTTCAATCGCGGTGCCCAGCAAAGCCGTCATCGAGTGAACCGTGCCGAAGTTATCCACCATAAGCACAGCCAGTCTGTTTTCGCCCACCGGCATCAATTCAAAACGCTGAACCCGGGTCTGACCGCTGTCCGGTAACTCCGCGATACCCGCTTGGTGCGTTACAAGAGCCAAAAGATGACTCGTATGCCGCAATACCGCGTTCACATCATCAAGACGGTTTTGAAATTCACCCTCAATGCGACGGCGTTCCTGAAGGCTTAAGCGCTGGACATGCATCAGGTGGTCCACATAATACCGGTACCCGAGGTCCGTGGGCACCCGGCCCGAACTCGTGTGCACCTGCTGCAGGAAACCTTGCTCTTCCAGGTCGGCCATAACGTTTCGCACGGTAGCGGCGCTTAAATCAAAGCCGAAACGTTTTACAACCGTCCGGGAACCGACGGGTTCCGCTGTCATAATGTAACTATTGACAACGGCGTTCAGAATTTCGCGTTCCCGATCGTTCAAGGCCTCGACCGATTGTTTTGGGGTACCGTTTGACATAGTGTTGCACTTTGTAACCACACCGTTTCACGAGCACCGGCACTATCACGGCTACAGATGCTTTAGCACTCAATATATGAGAGTGCTAACAAAGATAGTGTACCACATCGAAGCCCGAACGTCAAGCGGACGGACTCACAGGAAAATAACGGGTTACCCCGTCCCGGCGCTCGGTGAATACCAGCCCTTGGGTTTCCAGCAACTCCAAGTGCCCTGTGGTTGTGGAAAGACAGTAATACAACATGACATCGGCCATACGAGGGAACAGGTGGCTGGTCATTTCATAGGGGGTTAGCCCCTGCGGGGAGAGAAGTTTCAGGAGGCGGGCACAACGCTTTTGGATATGCTGCAAGGTGGTGTCTACGGCATGCCGGTGGTCGGTAAATGGACTGCCATGTCCCGCGAAACACCCGGTGATGGACAATTCCCTGGTTCGCATCAGAGACTCGTAATATTGGACCAGACTTTTTTCCCGCTGCCCGTTGTCATCATAACGCCGCAAGAGCGGGCTGGGAGTCACTTTATGAATCAGGTGGTCGCCGGTTACGGCCCAGCGTTGCCCGGCGTGGACAAAAACCGTGTCCGTCGGGGAATGCCCTGGCCTGAAATGAACTTCGAAAGGCCCAATCGTTGAACCATCTTGCACGACCTCATCAATTTGCGGCGGTTCGTAGAGCCAGTGATACTTCATGCGCTCTTCCACCAGGGCGTCAACGTTGGACACAGGCGCCCCTAATTCCAAGAGAACTTTTCGTATCTGTTGCTGGATTTGCCGGGCATTGAACAAGAACGGCAATTGTGCCGGAACAGACTCATGGGCGAACACGCGCGCGCCAGAGGACGCTTTTATCCGTCCCACCAACCCGACGTGGTCCAAATGATGATGGGTAAGAACCACGTTTTCGATGTCGGCAAGGTTGACGCCCAGCCGGGTCAATCCGTCGCATAAGGCCTGAAACGCCTCCTCCGTATTGGTGCCGGCGTCGAACAGGATTGCGGGGGGGCCTGGATAAAAATAAACATTGGCCGGGCCGACGGGGAACACCGTAGGTGTCGGGATAGGATGCAGCCGGATCACGTCCCAGGGTGGTTCTTGTATCATCGCATCAGCGCACTTATATCTTCATAAATCATGATCGGTTCGGTCGGTGCGGTAATGAACGCGAAATAACTGTCGATGATTTCAGGGCCTATGAACATAAAAATCAACGCCCCGACCGCAAGCCACGGGCCGAAGGGCAAATAATGCCCCTCGAGTGTAATTTCATCACTCGACTCACCCTGTGGTGCGTCCGGTTCAGGCTGATCCTCTTTGTCCACGGGTCCGCGAAAGCGAAAATAAAGAATCAAACAAAGGCCTGCTACACTTCCAAGCATGGATGCGATAACCAGGGTGCCCAAGGCGCCTTTCCACCCGAGAAAAGCGCCGATCATGGCCAGTAGCTTTACATCCCCGAAACCCATACCCGGCTTCTTGAGAACCAGCACCGTGATTCTGTCCAGGGCGAAGAGGATACCGCCGCCCAGGGCCGCACCTAACAAAGAATCATAAATATCGGTGACGCGTAAGCCGGAAGACGCCTGCCAATACATGCCCGCCAAAGACAAAGCAATACCGGCGGGAATCCCGGGAATACTGATTTCATCCGGAATGGTCCAATCGTTCAGATCCTGGAAGGTGACAATAACCATGGCCGCGCTGAACAGCATGTAGACCGGCGTGGCGGGCGTCAATCCGAAAGCCCAGAAAACCAGGGCGAACAGTACACCCGTCAGGCCTTCCACCAGGGGATATTGCGCGCTGATCGGCGTTTGACAATGGCGGCATTTGGCGCCCAGCACAAGCCAGCTGACCATGGGAATGTTGTCATACCACGCGATGCCGTTCAGGCATTTGGGGCAACGGGAACGGGGTTGCACCACCGATTCGCCCGCCGGCCAGCGACAAATGCATACATTACAAAAACTACCTACTACAGCGCCCAGTATGAACGCTCCTATCATAAAAATGCCCTGCAGTGGCGCCGTTATTTCCGTGAGTACCATAGATGTTCCTTTAATAATTCCCTTTGAAGGCACAGTATACGGATTTGAACGCACATGCCGCAACAGAATCAAAAAGAAGAGAAGCCGCTTCGTCTGTTCAGGATATTCTTCAGGCGCATAGTCCCGTTTTGACATCTGTCAACCGTACACAGCCACGAGGAGCAAACACATCAATCCCGCAACTTGAAGCGAACTTCGTATCAAATAGTCTTCAAGGATATGGTGAAGCCCGGCAATAGCTGTAGTCTGTCGAGGCACCATATCTTCTGGGCAGGCGATAGTTATTTTTCCAGAGGCGGGCCCGCGAAAACAAAACTAAACAGAAACCCGAACAGTTGTCGCCACACTTCCGAGATGTGAGACGGGAAGGCGCCTTGACTCAGATAGGTATCTTCCTCGTAAAGACGCCCCACAATCACGGAACTCAGCAGAAAAAACGGTCGGAAATAGACCCCCATAGCCGCAATCCTTTTGCCACCAGTGTAAGTAATTGCCGTCGCCGTTATGGCTCCTAAGATGTTCATTGTCACTTCCACTATCGCGTAATGCCCTTTCCATGGTTATTAATTTTGGTAACAAGAGATTTTCCCTTCCCCAATCGAACTGTTTTGCGCTTCTTGACTCATGGTAGGGCGTAAGAAGAACGAATAGAGAGTGCTCCAGTACTGTTGCGGGACCTCCTGAACATCTGCCGTTGGCGTCTTGCCGGGATTGGCCCCCCTTGATGGCTTCTCAGATACGCGTGTATCCGAAACAGGCACGTTTAAAGGCATAAAACGCGATTCATGACAAGAAAAGGCCTGTGGTCGCCCCTTCTGTCCGAGTCTTCAGTTCCAGTGGCTTCCAAGAATGAAATATGTGGGTCAATTCGCCGCGCTAAATATGCTATGCTAACGCAACGTTTTAGAGAAGTTTCCGTTCCCTTTCAAGGTAGTATCGATGAAAAACAACCGAAATATATCGTCCTGGAGTCCGACATCCTGGCGCAACTATAAGGCGGCGCAACAACCGGAATACGAAGACAAGGCCCAGGTGCTTGCCTGTCTGGAAACACTTCGCGGCAAACCGCCCATTACCACACGCGGCGAGGTGGACAGGTTGCGCATGGAACTGGCCGATGCGGCTGAGGGCCGGCGTTTTGTCCTGCACGGCGGCGATTGCGCGGAATGCTTCGCGGACTGTCGCGCTGATGTGTTGATGAGCACCCTGCAAGTGCTCCTACAGATGAGCATGGTCCTTACCTATGCGACACGAAAGCCGGTCACCCGCATCGGGCGCATTGCGGGGCAATACGCCAAGCCCCGCAGCCAGGCGTATGAGGTAGTCGACGGGGTGAATCTGCCCGTGTACCGGGGCGACCTTATCAACAGGCATGACGCGACGGCGGAGGCCAGAAAGGCGGATCCGTCCCGCATGATGTCGGGGTATCATCACGCGACGGCCAGCCTCAACTACATCCGGGCCTTGATTGAAGGGGGCTATGCCGACCTGCATCATCCCAAACGCTGGGATCTCGCCTTTATTAAGAAAAGCAAAAACAGGGTTGCCTACAAAAAAATCGTGGATGCGATAACTGACGCCATACAGTTCATGGATACCATCGGTGCGGTGGATTCATCGGAACGCCTGCGCCGCATTTCCTTTTACACCTCCCATGAGGCGCTGTTGCTCCCCTATGAAGAGGCAATGACCCGCCGGGAAACCGGCGGGGAGTATTACAACCTGGGCGCCCACTACCTTTGGCTCGGATACCGTACCAGCGATATCAACGGGGCGCACGTCGAGTACCTCCGCGGTCTTCGAAATCCCCTGGGTGTCAAGGTCGGCCCCGGGCACAGCCCCGAAGCAATAGTGCGTCTCATACGATCGTTTGACCCGGATGGCATTCCCGGACGTGTCACCTTGATCACCAGGTTCGGCGCGTCAAATATCGGGCGGATGCTGCCGCCCGTCATCAAGGCGGTTCAAAAAGCGGAAGTTCCGGTGTTGTGGTCCTGTGATCCGATGCATGGGAATACGGAAGTTTTGGCCGACGGTCGAAAAACCCGCCGGTTGAAGAATATCTTTTCGGAACTGGAACAGTGTTTTCATATTCACGGCGCTATGGGGTCCAGCCTGGGCGGCGTGCACTTTGAACAGACGGGCGGGGCGGTCACGGAATGTATCGGCGGGTCTCTTAAGAGTGCCCGTCAGTTGGAGCATTACGAAACGGTTTGCGACCCGCGTCTGAACGGCGCGCAAGCGTTGGAGATGGCGTTTCTAATTGCCAGGATGTTGCGATGATATGAAAACTGCTTCTACAACGAGTATCTGGAACGGCATGCTTCCCGGTGTGGAACAGAGATTTGCGCATGTCAGATAGTTTCCCTATACCTTTTGAGTGGAAGTATTGCGGCACCTGCGGCGCGACCTTGGAGTGCCTTTCCGATGGTGAAAAGCTGCGGCCTTATTGCCGCTCCTGCCGGCGCCACTACTATGACAATCCGGTGCCGGCATGTTGTGTGTTTATTCGGGACACCGAAGGACGCCTGCTTTTCGGCAAAAGGGCGGTGGAACCGTGTCTCGGCGCCTGGGCGCTTCCCGGCGGCTTTATGGAAATCAACGAAAGCGGGGAAGACTGTGCCCTGCGCGAGATGGCGGAGGAGACTGGATTGAGCGGTGTGCGCGCGCGTCTGCTTGGCGTCAGCACTTCCAGGAACAGGAACAACAACGGCGTCCTGGTGTTGGGATATCTGGTGGAGGAGTGGCGGGGCTGTTTAACGCCCGATTCGGATGTAAGCGATCTTCGTTTCTTTTTACGGGAAGAGCGGCCTCCGGTTCCTTTTGAAGCGCACCGTGAACTGCTTTCCCTGTATGATTCCCTGTTTCCATGAATGACAAGCAACTTAACAAATTGGGATTCGCTGACCGGGCCGCGAAAGAAGCCGCCCGTCGTTGTGTCAAACACGGCGAGGCACGGGGAATGTCCAGCCTGCAAATCAGAAAAGCCCTTGGCGGGGTGGCGCGAAATCCCGGGAGATACCGGGATGATCCTGTATTTGCCCCTTTGGCGGAGGCGCTGACACGCGCGCCCAAGCCGGGGGGGGTCCGTCGGCGAGAAGGCGCACTGCCGGGTGGGGCGCCTTTCCGTCAGTGGGGCCGGAATCTGGATCCCAAAGCAGTGCTCCAGATGGAGCAGGCCTGTTCTCTGCCGGTTGCCGTGCGCGGCGCGCTTATGCCCGATGCCCACGTCGGGTATGGTCTGCCCATCGGCGGGGTGCTCGCAGCGGAAAACGCGGTCATTCCCTATGCCGTGGGTGTTGATATCGCCTGTCGTATGAAACTTTCCGTATTGGACATGGCCCCATCGGCTTTGGAGGATGAACGTGCCGAGGGGCTGCGGCGCGCTATTGAAACGGAAACACGTTTCGGTATAGGCGCCTCTTTTATGCGCCAGCGCAATCATCCCGTCATGGACGAAGACTGGTCCGTGTCCCCTGTTACCCGGCAGATGAAAGACAAGGCATGGGCGCAGCTGGGTACCAGCGGCAGTGGCAATCATTTTGTGGAATTCGGGGAACTTCATCTGGGAAAGGCCGTACTGGGGCTGGAAGCAGGGATCTATCTTGCGCTGCTTAGCCACAGTGGAAGCCGGGGTGTCGGGGCGGAGGTCTGTCGTCATTACAGCAAGACCGCCCGCTCCTTGTGCAAGGGCCTGGCCCCGGAATTGCAGCACCTCGCCTGGATGCCCATGGAAACGGGGGAGGCTCTCGAATATTGGGCTGCGATGGAATTGATGGGCATGTATGCCGCGGCAAATCATGAACTGATTCACCGTCACATTGCGGAGCATTTGGGGGTTCCGGTTCTTGCGGAAGTGGAGAATCATCACAATTTCGCGTGGAAAGAACAGCATGACGGACGAACGGTGATTGTGCACCGAAAGGGTGCCACCCCGGCGGCGAAAGGGGTGTTGGGCATTATTCCCGGATCCATGGCCAGCCGGGCCTATCTGGTTCGCGGACTGGGCAACCCGGATAGCCTGGAGAGCGTGTCCCACGGCGCGGGACGGGTTATCAGCAGAACCCAGGCCAAAAAAATCCTGTCCTGGTCTGAAGCCCTGAAAATACTTCAGGAAAACAAGGTGAAACTATTGTCCGGCGGTTTGGATGAGGTGCCCGCTGTCTACAAGGACATCGAAACCGTCATGGATTGCCAACGCGACTTGGCGGAAAGCTTGGGATATTTCAGGCCCCGCCTGGTAAAAATGGCGCCGGCGGGGGAAAGACCTGAAGACTGATTCCGTAGGGCGGCCTTGTGATTTCAAGGCTTCATTTTTTACCTGTGAGCGTGCACTTCAACCGGCCCACATTCCCCGGGGGGAAACTATGCTTCTCCATATGGAGTCTTACTGGTGTAACACCATTGCCTTTCATTTTGTGCGCGGGTAACAAGGTCTGGAGATGAAGCATGTCCTTAAAAAACAATGCTGTACAGAGTTCCCTCCAATTCGCGGGGTGGGTGTGTTTCCTTATTGTGACGCTGTCCGGCTGTCAGCCGCCAAAACAGGACTATGCGTCCTTTCTGCCCGCCCCGGGAAAATACGATGTCCGTATCCTCAGGGATACATGGGGGGTGCCGCACATCTACGGGAAATCGGACGCCGACGCGGCTTATGGACTGGCCTACGCTTATTGTGAAGACGACTGGACGAATATGGAAGACGCCATCCTGACGGCACGTGGTGAATTGGCCTCCAAAGGGGGCAGGGAGTGGGTCAAGTTCGACTATATCACCAACTGGTTCAAAGTTGGTGCGTTTGCCCGGGAACGATATGACACCCAACTAAGCCCGGAGCTGCGCGCCGTTGCGGAGGCCTATGCGGAAGGGATCACCCATTTTGCCGCGCTGCATCCGGACAAGATGCCCTTCCTGCGCCTGCCGGTTACCGGCAGGGACGTGATCGCGGGGGTCATGCTCAAAGCCCCGTTTTTTTATGAACTGCAACGGACGCTCGCCGCCATGATGGAGAAGTCCGGTGTTAAGATCAGCAAGGAGGGCATGGTCGTATTTGAGGCCATGCGAAACAACCCCTTCAGCCGCGATCTCCCGATAGGCTCCAATTCGTGGGCGGTGGGACCGGCACGCAGCGAGGACGGCGCAACGCGCCTTGCCGTCAATTCACATATGCCGTGGGACGGCCAGCTTACCTGGTATGAGGCCCATGTGCACAGCGAAGAAGGCTGGGATATCATCGGGGCGACCTTTCCGGGCGGGCCTTTGATCTTTAAAGGGCACAATGCCAACATGGGCTGGTGCCATACCATAAACCGGCCCGGCCTGGCTGACATCTATGAACTGAAACTGAATCCCGATGATCCCAACCAGTATGAATATGACGGCGAGTGGCGGACGCTGGAACGGGGAGAAGCCAAAATGCGGGTCCGCCTGTGGGGAAATCTTGTTGTTCCCGTAAGTCGCGAACTTTTATGGTCCGTGCATGGTCCGGTCATGCGCCAGGGCGACAAGGCATTCGCTTTGCGCTTTGTCGGGTATGGCGAAGTCAATGTGCTGGAACAATGGCGGATGATGAACAAGGCCCAGAACCTGAATGATTTTATGGCCGCCATGAACATGCGTACCATGCTTTCCTTCAATACTCTGTATGCCGACCGGGAAGGCAATATCTTTTATGCCTACGCCGCCAAATTTCCCAAACGTTCCCCGGAATTCGACTGGACCAGGGCGCTTCCGGGCAATACTTCAAAGGCCGTGTGGACCGAGTTTCATCCGTTTTCGGATGTGCCGCAGGTGCTGAATCCGCCTTCAGCTTTTCTACAAACCTGCAACAGCGCCCCTTTCCGGGCCACGGTTGGGGAGGGCAACCCTTCACCCGACCAGTTCAGTCCGTCCATGAGGATTGAAACACAGTATACCAACCGGTCCCTGCGCGCGCTGGCCCTTTACGGCGGTGACGAGTCCATTTCGAGGGAGGAGTTTTACGCGTATAAATACGACAAGACCTATGGCCCGGAATCGAGGGTCGGACGATGGTTGCGGGAAGTGCTGCAGTCGGAAAGGCCAGAAGATCCGGACCTGCGCGCAGCCCTGGAAATTCTGAAGGGCTGGGACCGTGTCTGTAACCGTGATAGCGCCGGCGCCACGCTGGCCATGCTGGCCATGGAACTGCCGCCTGTCGCCGGAGCGCCTGAAGCGCACCCGGAACCGATGAGGCGACTTCACGGCGCGGTGAAATACCTGCTGGAAAAACATCATCGGATCGACGTGCCCTGGGAAGACATGCTGAGGCTCAGGCGCGGGAATCTTGACCTGGGACTTGGCGGATGCCCGGACTGCCTGCGTGCCATTGACATCAAACTGCAGGATGACGGCCGTTTTATCGCCATTAATGGCGACTGCTTTTTTCAGATGGTCGAATGGGCGGCGGACGGAACCCTGCGTTCGGAAAGCATACATCAATACGGCGCCGCGGCCTCAGACAGAGAATCGCCCCACTATGCCGACCAGGCGCCCCTGTTCGCCTCAGAACAAATGCGGCCTACCTTGTATTACGAAAAGGACATCCGTGCGAATCTGGCCCTGGAATATCGGCCGGGCGAGTTCGTGGAGCCGTGGTATAGGGTTGAAAAACAGGTTCAAGCGGGCAGTCCATCGATGTAGGTCACGCGGCTGGCTCAGAAATCGTGCTCCCGGAGATTCACAGGATGTGATATGATGTAACGCAGGCAGAAATTCCCGCCGGCTCTTTCCCGGCGGATGGAGATAGGGTATGAATGGTTTGCTGAAATCCGGTGAACGCCTCACCCTGACGTTTGGAGGAAAGACCAGGCTCCATTCGCGGTTGAAGGAAGCATGTCGGGATGGGGCCCTGCTGGTCTCTTATGGCGGTCAGGATCCTTTGGAACGGGGTGCCGAGGTGTGGGTGCAGTCCCAGGACGTTGTGCCGAGGAAGAATTATTTCATGCAGATAAAGGCCGAGCCGGGCCCGGGCCATCCGTACCTGATGCTCCACCGGAACCCCGGGGCACAATACAACATGCGCAGGCGTGGGTGGCGCGTGCCTTTTACGGCGCCCACGGCGATCAGGAGCGAAAAGGACCGGCATTTCCGAGGTGCCACTTTTTATGATATAAGCCTGGTGTCCGCGCGTTTGGCCGCGGAATGTCAGTTGCCGCCGGAAACAAGGGTTGTGCTTCGGATGCAATTGCCGGGTTTCCCGGAACACCAAGTGGGAGGCAGGGTCATCCGCACCTCAAAAACCCCGGTCAGCACAGATTTTTATGGCCAGGATCTCTATGGAATGGTTGTCCTCTTTCAGGGCATGAGTACCCTCGCCACCAAGCATCTGACTTTTTTCCTTTGGAAGCATATACGCGAAGTATACGCGCAACAGATGCGGATGCTGTACGATATGGGCCATCGCAAGCAGGCAGGGGACTGAGCCCCGGCGCATGCGGGCGGGATGCCTTCTAACGGTACAAGTCGTTCAGGTATTCTTTCAACAGTTCTTCCGCGATTGGGTAAGGCAGGCATTCCAGGACGGTGTTGATCATGACCATGGAATCCGGGAGTCCCTCCCCGGACACGCCGCCCATGGCGAGAATGGTTTCGCGGGCATGTTCAGGGTCCGCCGCGATTAACTGGCTTATTTGTTCACGGACGGTTTCCACATCGATATGGCTGTCGCTCTTCTTGACGAGGGACACGGCCTCGCGGAGATCCGCCAGCAGGGCTTCCGTGAAGCCCACCGAACTGTGGTTTACGGTCAGGTGCAGATTGTAGGGCGAATAGGGGGTTGAAAACTGGGGTTGCACATACCATCCGCGCCGGCCCATTTCCTCGGCCACCTGAAACAGGTTGACCGAATCCGAGGCGAAGGAGAACAGGCACATGTCAGGCTTGCCCAGCACGCGCAGGCCTTCAATAGCGTTGACGCCTGCCACCAGTTTCTCTGTGGCGGCTTGTGTTTCCTCCACGATCTTCCGGTAACCGTCACGCCCCAGTTTGTTCAGCGTTGCCCAGGAACCCGCCATGGGGCCCGCCGTCTTGCTGCTGAGTATGGTGGGATTTATCAGTGCGTACGAAGTGGTCTGCAGGCAGGCAAAAAACTGATGCTTGCGGAATTCCTTGTTGCGGTACATGATGACGGACGCGTTCTTGGGCGCGTAGCCGAATTTGTGCATGTCCGTGGAGATGCTGGTGACGCCCGGCACACTGAAATCAAAGTCGGGAAGCGGGTAGCCCATTTCACGCATCAGGGAAAGGTGGATGCCCCCGACGCATGCGTCGACATGGCACCACAGCCCGTGTTCCGCGGCAAGGGAGGCAATGTCCCGGACGGGATCGATAACCCCTTGGGCATAGCCCGGGGCGGATGCCACCAATACCAGCGTGTTCGGAGTTATGGCTGCGCGCATGGCCTCCACATCGGCGAGGAAGGTGGTCTTATCGTAACCGACGACCACCGGCTTGATGTCAAAATAAGCGCAGGCCTTGTGAAAGGCGGGATGAGCCGTAAGCGGCAGGATCATTTCTGGCGACTTGATTTCCGGGCGTGTGGCCCGTGCCCAGTCCCGCGCCGTTTTGATGGCCAGCAGAATGCTTTCCGTGCCGCCGGAGGTCATGTTGCCCACCACATCCGCATCGCCCCGAAGCAGGTTGATAATCATGCGCACCACTTCCCGTTCCAGGCGCATCACGCTCGGAAAAGTGGTGAAATCAAGGCCGCTTTCGCACAAGTACATCATATAGGCGTCCCGTGCGGTGTCGAGTACCTCTTTACCCGGGTCATATACGTAGGCCATGATCCGGCCGGAATGCCAAGGCAGATCCCCCGTTTTATAGGACTCCAACTGGGCCATTATTTCAGATTTGCTGCGACCATGTTCCGGAATCTGCATGACTGTTCCTTTCCTCGTTTTCACCTTGCTTTAAAACAAGATCACTACTCCTGACCTATATACCGGGTTTAAATCGTAAGTCCTTTCCCCAAGGGGCGGAAGGTGTCAGCGAATCATGTAATACTTTTGTGCGAGATCGGTTACGGCTTGTACCTGCGCGTCAACCCAGGAAGTATCCCTGCCGAGTTCGGCGGCCATGAGTGAAGCGACTTTCGGCGCCATTTCAACGGCTGCATGGGCGTTCAGAAACAGGGCGCGGGAACGTCTGCCCAGAAAGTCCTCAACGGTGCGCGCAGCTTCTTCGCGCACCGCCCAGACCACCTCGCCCGCCTGCACATCCAGTTCGGGATGCAGCAAGGCTCCCCATTCCGCATTTTGGGCGCACAGGGCGGCGACCCGGTTCGCGTCGGAGCCGTAGACCGCGAGGTTGCTGCTCGGGTTGTCCTCCCTGGTATATCCATGAATGTGAAGTTCCCGGGTAATGCACGGTACCGGCTCCAGTTCCGCCACCACGGCCGCCTGGTCCACGGTGTCCTCTGCCATCTTGCGGTAGGTGGTCCATTTCCCGCCTGTTATCGTTACCAGCCCCGAGCCTGAAATGTGCAGCGTGTGGTCCCGGGACAAGGAGGCGGTTTTACTTTCTCCCTGGACAGCGACGAGAGGCCGGATACCTGTGAAAACGCTCAGCACGTCGCTTTCCGTGGGATCCTTGGTCAGGTAGCGCGCCGTGTGTGTCAACAGAAATTCTATCTCTTCCGGGAGAGCGCGCGGTTCCAGTTCCACCTGTTGAATGGGTGTGTCGGTAGTTCCCACCAGCGTGTGGTTTCTCCAGGGAATGGCGAAAAGCACGCGCCCGTCATCGGTATGCGGCACCAGGACCGCCGTGTCGCCGGGGAGGAAAGAACGATCCAGCGTAATGTGGATGCCCTGGCTCGGGCTGATAATGGAAGGTGTTTCAGGGGAATCCATGCGCCGTATGGTATCAGTGAAAACCCCTGCGGCGCTTATCACGACACGGCCTTGAATCCGGTGTTCGCGCCCGGTTTCGCGGTCAACCGCGGTAACGCCGCCAATCACATCATCTTTTTTGATGAGGCCGGTCACTTCGACATAGTTCAACAGGACCGCACCCCGTTCCTCAGCGGTCTGCGCCAAATTGATTAAAAGCCTGGTATCGTCAAACTGGCCGTCATAATAAATCACCCCGCCGCGGAGCCCCTTGGTCTCAATGGTCGGTATGCGTTCCAGGGTCTTTTCACAGGACAGGTTGCGGGAGGGCCCGAAACCGTGCTTGCCGGCAAGAAAATCGTATACCCGCATCCCGATTCCGTAAAAAGGCGCTTCCCACCACGTATAATTCGGCACGATAAACGCCAGATCGTGAACGAGGTGCGGGGCGTTCTGGCGCATAAGCCCACGTTCCTTGAGCGCGTCGAGTACGAGCGAAATATTACCCTGCTGCAGGTAACGCACCCCGCCATGGACCAGTTTGGTGCTTCGGCTTGAGGTGCCCTTGCCGAAGTCGTGCGCTTCCAGCAGCAGTGTACGATAACCGCGCGCCGCCGCGTCCACGGCTACGCCCACGCCTGTGGCGCCGCCGCCGATGATAATAAAGTCCCAAACCGTGCTTTGGTCTTCGAGGGCCGCGATCATGGAATCTCGTTTAAGCATTTGATAATCTCCCTGATACTTTCCTGTGCGTGCGTGTTTTGAGTTCGGTATTTTTTAATGACAAGTTTATTGTTCTTTCAGCCGCTCGGCAATCGCTAAAGCGGCGGTGATTCCGGATACTGTCGCGCCTTCAATGCGTCCTCCCGCGAAAGCATCGCCGGCGAAAAAAAGCGGCGCCCTGCCATCCACAACATAATGAGAATCCAGGCGCGTGCTGGAGGGGGTTCCATGGCTCCAGAAATGGGTCTGATACCTGCGAATCGGGCTATTGAGAAAGGCTGCCGCAGCCTTGGCCAGCAATTCACCGGTGGTTTCGATCGGTTTCTCCTGGTTGGCCTCGCAGAATTCTTGCGTCCCATGGATTGTAACTGCTGGTGCCTGTGGGGAAATGCCTTTCATCTGGTTGTCAGTAATCCAGGCGATCGGTCCGTCGTCAATGCGAATGGCTCCGGGGCTTGGCAGGCCGCTGGGACCGTCAAGCAATGCTGTTACGGAGAATATAGGCGTATACAAGATGCCTGCCAGGGTATGTATTAGCGCACCCATACGCCAGGTGTTCTCATCGCTGATCAAGCGTAGTGAAAGCGGCAGGGGAGGGGTGAGCAGCGCCATGTCGGCTTTTATAGACTCGCGTGTTTCAGTTTCAATAAGCCAGCAGGCCCGGTCTTCACGAATAATCTTGACGCGGATATCTTTACGAATGTTAAGGTCCTTTGCCATTGCCTCGGCAAGTCCCTGCATTCCCGTGGTGCCGCAGTAACGCGGATGACTTTGGAGCTCACTGACGCCCGAAGTGTTCGGAAAAGCCCGGGTCCACTCGCGTGCGGCGCCGCATCCCAGCCAGTAATCGGCAATATCGCGGAATTCCGGGCGTCGAACGGTGAAATACTGGGCGCCGACATCATAAACGCCCTCCGGGGTTTCCAGGGTTTTCAGGCGGCCTCCCACGTCTGACGCCTCTTCCAGAACCAGGGCTTCGATCCCTGATTGAAGCAGTGTGCGGGCTGCGGCCAAACCAGCGATACCCGCCCCGATAATAACGACTTGGTGCGACTTTTTCCTGTCACCACTATGTCTATTAATACTGGTCATGAATGAATCTGTTAAAACAAATTATGTAGTGTTTGGCGCTTGTACCGCCCCCGTCCCAAAGACTCCAAACGGTTGGATGAAGTCCGACTTCCAACGATACTTTCGCGCGAACCGGATGCCGTCATCATATACGATTTGCGCACCCGTATTCATTATTTTTAGGAAACCGGCCTATGCACTTATGATAGAGGAAAGTTCTTACGTCATCCTCAAATACTGTTTTCCCCATTTAAATGGTTGATGCGGTAAGTCAGGTGCCACACAGAACAGGTGGTTTGCGGATTTCGGCCGGTTTTTGTGGTCTGGGGGAAAATTTACGGTGCTGTCTCTTCCAGGTGGATTTTGTGGGCATCGTGCAAAATTTTGTAAAGAACAGGATCTGAGGTGGTATGGTTGCCGAAGAGGTGGTGCCAGTCATTTCTGGGCATTTCAGCAATAAACAATGTTGCTTTACGCTGGTTGCGGGCAATGATTATTTCGCGGAACAGCGCGCGTTCTTCCTCGTTGAAGAGTTCATCTTTCCAATCATCAAAAATGAGGAGGTCGCTCTTTTCAATGGTCCGCAGCATTTGGATGTCTGTTCCTGTTTTTTGAGCGTTCCTAAGTTCAGTAAGCAGGTTTGGCATGCGATGGTACTGCACCACCAGCCCCTTTTTTGAAACCTTGTGCCCCAGTGAACAGGCCAGGCGTGTTTTCCCGGCATGAGCCGGGCCGGTAATAATAAAATGCTGGTGTTCCCATATCCAACTGCAGTCAATGAAACGGCGCATTTGGACGGGGTCCATGCTGCAGGAAAGTTGCGAATGAACATTTTCCAGCGTTTCTTTTACGCGAAGCCGTTCCCGCAGCTTTTGCGCTTTCCCGGAGGCTTCCGTATGTGCCGGGTCTAACACCAGCACAAGTTCCATGTAGCGCAAGGCATTGACATAATCCCGCTGTCGGATATAACGAACCCCGATGTTATATTTTGTTGAAATCAATTTGTGCTTGGCCTGGTAATTTGAAGCGCATTGTTCCAGGGCGTTACGGTAATGCGTCTCTGCCTGAAGATAATCATGCCGGGAAAAATAAAAGTCCCCCAGGCATTCTTCCTGGGTTTGTCCTTCTCTAAAATGTTTTTGGGTGAAGGCGGTGAATTCCTGCTGCTGCCTTTTCCGGTAGGCGTCGAGACTTAACAATGCCTTGACCGCCGAACGTTCCACCAGAATCAAAATATTGTTGGAGCCTGAATCTTCGGGGCGCAGGAGGATATGAGACACCTTTTCCCACTGCGGTTCCATGGGACGGCCTACAATGATTTCACCGTCTTTGAATTCAACGGCGATGGGGGGGAATGGCGGCAAGTCGACCACACGGTTGGCTACATTGCTTAGTTGGCCCTCAAAATGCTTGACAATAAACAACGCTTTCAGGTCTTCAAATGGAACCAGAATCCGTTGGTTCAAGGGGGTGCCTTGCTTATCATGAAGAAAGACCTCAAAGGAAATGGCTTCCGTGTCCAAGGCATTGCATAAGCCGTACATAAGTTTTCCGCGTTTGGTCTGAACTACCACTTTCAGCCATCCGCGTTGCCCCGAGAGGTTCGCCAGAATGTCGGACGATTTTTCCGGACTATGTCTTGGATACGGATAGGACATAATCAACACCTCAGAAAATAACGTCACTTCAAAGTATCTATTACTTTTATTATATTGTTAGAAACAAATAATGTCAAGAAATATTTTTACTATGATTCGTTTGATGGCTGGGATAGAAAGGGTTACCGGCAGTTTTTGAAAAAAAATAGCGGAGAGAGGGAAACCGATAGGGGTGGCTGTTATTGGATAGGTGTTTTGCTGAACCCAATACTTTGCACCCAGGTGACCGGGGTTTCTGAGATGTCCATGCTGTAATGGATGCCGAAGTTTTCCAGCAGGGAGCCTTCTGCAAGTTGAAGTTCAACCAATGCTTTTTCGAAAGCGATGCGGGCATGGAGCTCCTGGGCTTGGGCGGCAGTCAGATCTTCTTGTACGCGAAGGACCTGGTAACTGGTCGTTATGCCGATGCGCAGGCGGCGTTCCTCGGCATTGACATTGGCTTCCTGGAGACGCGAGGCCTGGCGGGTGCTTTCCACGAGCGCCTGGTTGGATAATACACTCCTCGCGGCATAATGGACACGCATCATCATTGCCATTCGTGCCTGCTTTCGGCGTTCCTCCGCTTGGCGTTTGTTGATGCGCGCCCGCTGATGCGCGCCACGTGCGGCACGGTTTCCCAAGACCACGGAGGCTTGAAAACCAACGCTGAAGGCCTCATCCTGGCCCTCAAGGATGCCTGTCAGGGTGCGTCCCATTTCCGAACTGCGACCGCCGCGAGCGTAGGATCCGACCAGGTCGAACTGGGGCAGCATATCGTTTCTGGCTTTTTCCTCTTCCATCAGGGCGTTGGCAATTTCCAGGTCGGACATTTCATTCTCCGGGCGCAATTCCAAAGCGCGCTGTACACTGAGGTCCAGGCTTTCATCATAATTGCCTGTGTCAAACACTGTGGCTGCGTTGGGATTGGGCCGGTCTACGGGCAGTATGGTGATTTTTGAGAAACGTCCATTTTCTTCAAGATTCAAAAGGAGTTTGAGCATGTCGCCGGCATCCGAAATGCGGGCGTAGGCCTGGATGAGTTCCGACTGGCGCATGGCGACGCCCGCCTTGGCCTGAAGGACGTCGATATCGGCTGCGGTGCCGATGTCGCGGCGTGTTTCGCTGATTTTCATCAGGCGTTCCGCGTTACGCAGCGCTTCTTCCTGCACCCGCGCGTTTTCCGTGGCGGCGACGAGATCCCAATAGGCCTTGATGGTATCCGCGGTCTTGTTCATTACGGTCAGACGCGCCTGGGCCTCGGAGATCTTCCGCAAATTCTGACCCGCACGGATGCGCACACGGTTAATTTCCCTGCCGAAACCCCGAAGCAGCGGCTGGGTGAGGGTAAGACCCAGGGTCGCACTGTATTCCGCCTGGTAATTACCGAAGGTGCCTTTTTCGTAGTTGGAGGATAACTGCACCGCATACTGGGTGCCGTAATGCAGTTTTCCGGCCAGGGAACTTTCGGACAGAATGCTGGTCGAATCAACGACGGAGTATCCGAAAGAACCCAGGAAGTTTACAAAACTGCGCACGGTCTGGTCGAGTGAGGAGGTGGTATCGCTGTAGCTCAGTTTCTGCTGCAAGATGGGATCGAATTCCCCCCCGGCGGCATAGGTTTCAGCCTCGGCTTTTGCCGGGTCAAACTGCGCGATGATAATATCCGGGTTATTTTTTATGGCGACCTGAATGGCTTCATTCAGGGTCAGGCGCATCACATCGGTTTCCACGGGGCGATCCAGGGCGGAACGAAGGGCGCTCAAGTCGATCAGATCTTCCGAAATCACGTCCTTCAAGTTCGTCTGGTAGGGCGCCGGCGCTTCAACGGGGATTTCCGTGGTGGTGTCCGTCAAGGTTTCGGCTGGGGCTTCCAGGGGGAGATCTTCTTGGGAAGCGCCGGGAGGCGCCGTACCGTCCTCGCCGACGGCGATTGTTTCGGCTTCCTCTTCCGCAATTGGCGCGGACACGGCGGTTGTTTCCGCAAAAACCGATAGAGACACTACAAGCGCTGCAAGCAGCCCGATACACCACCCTGAAGTTCTCATGTCGTGATCCTGCCCTGTATTAAATGTAGGTTTCCGGTCGGGATGCGGGGGCGTCGGCGCCGCGGGGCACACACGTTCAGGGTGTTTCGCCTCGCAGATTGTTGAGGTCTATGCCGGCACGCTGCATGGCCTGTGCCTGCGCCTGTTGCACGCGCGCCGCATATAAACGCTGCAGCTCCGCCAATGTCTCCGAAAGCACGGTATTTTCCTGCGCGTTGAGATTGCCCTGTGTCTTGTCTCGCAGCATGTTGATCATCTCGATGAACTCGCGCGCCTGCTCCAGGTTCACCACCGCCTGTCCCTGGCCGGGCGCGCCGATAAGTCCCAGACAATACATTGCCTGGGTCGCCAGCATGTTCAACAAGGCTTCGAAAAGGGGATCGGCTTCCCCGGCTTCTGCAGGCGCCGGTATCTCCGCGGGCGCCGATGCGGAATTGTTCGCGTCGGGCGCGGGTGCGCCTTGAGACTTCAGGCGCGCTTCTTCCTTCTCACGCTGGATGCGCGCCTTCCAATCCTCATCCACAAAGGTCCTGGTTTTAATATCCGACATGGCACTGCACCTTATTCATCGGGAGTCGAGAGGCGGTTGTGCACAGATATTGCGCGGCAGCCGTTGTAAACAGTACTCGGACGCCCTTATTTATTTTTGTGCCGATCCTGCCTGGAACGTTTTTTGCGCTTGTGCTTATTAATTTTCGCCTTGCGGACTTTGCGACCACCAGCCACGGGCTCTACCTCCTTAGTCGTGCGGCATTCGCCGCGGTCTCTTTTGACTGCAGTTAAACGGGACGGCTATTGAAGCCATTCCGGACATAATAATTCATAGTCGACCAGTTCGGACTCGTCGAAATACAGCGCGATTTCCCGGACCGCCGTTTCTGGACCGTCCGAGGCGTGTATCAGGTTCTTTTGATGGCTCAAACCAAAATCGCCGCGAATGGTGCCCACAGCTGCCTCAAGGCAGTTGGTGGCGCCGTTCATTTCGCGCACCTGCTTAATCGCGTCGTTGCCTTCCCATACCATCTGTACGGTGGGGCCGGATGTAATAAACGCGATCAGGGCGTCATAGAACGCCTTGCCGGCGTGCTCCTTGTAATGCAATGCGGCCTTGGATTCGGTCAACCGCTGCATTTTGAGACCGATGAGTTTCAAGCCCCGGCGCTCAAAACGCCGAATGCATTCACCCACCAGGCCCCGGCCGACGCCGTCCGGCTTTATCATGACAAAAGTACGTTCGATCAAAAAACGTTATCCTTACGTAACCGTCCGGGAACCGCTCCCCGGGCCCGGTCAGAAATACGTACACCCCGAAAGTTGGGGTGAGTAACGGGGGCATTAGGAATTCAGATGCCCTGAAGTGCGAACAACAACGATACTATATCAAAAAACACCCTCGCTCCGCAATGTTTTCGGGCAAAAAACTTTTGGGAGAAAAGACCCCGCCGTACGGGATTAATGGGTGTCAAGACCGCGAATCATGAACAGGGCGTGTTCGAACGTTTTAAGGAGTTCGGGCATATACTCGTCCACTGCTTTTACGCTTCCCGGCAGGGCGTATACCAGCGTCCTGCCCATGACCGTCGCCACGGACCTGCTTAAAAGGGCGTTCGGATTGCGTTCACCGCAGGCCAGACGAACTTGGTCCATGATACCCGGAATGGTTTTGTCAGCCACCTTCAGAACCACTTCCGGGGTGATGTCCCGCGGCCCGATGCCGGTGCCGCCAGTGGTGATCGCTACGTCCATTTCCGCAGCTTTTGCGGCCAGGAGGGCCGATTCCAGTTGCACGGCCTCATCGGGAATGACTTGGCACAAGATATTAGCTTGCCATCCGGCGGTCTCGCAGAAGGTGTTCATAAATTCAAGCACCCGGGGGCCGCTGCGGTCTTCATATTCTCCCCGGTATGCCCGGTCGCTCAGAGTGATTATCCGGCAGTGGAGAATGCGTCTCCTGTGGTGTATGGCATCGTCCGCTTTGATTTCCCCTCCCCGGAGCACCCGGCAGAATATGCCCTCCCGCGGCATGACACATTGCCCGACCTGTTGGTAAATCGCGCATGCGCCACCGTGGCACTTTTTACCAATTTGCGTTACTTCCAGTTCCGCAGGGCCAACGGACAGTCGATCGCCTATTTTCGAGGCAAGCAGGTCTATTCCCCGTGTGGTGATATTTTCGGCAAATTCGCCAAAGGCAAACGTTCGGTTCATGGAAGCGCCGAAACGGTCGATGCTTTCGGTGGCAAGCAGGCTCACCTGCCGATGCCATGTACCGGCATGGGCATCTCCCACTATGCCGGTTTCGTTCAAAACTATTTTGGGAACCGGAGTCTTGGTCGTGCCGGTTTCCGGGGATGTATTGACAGACACAACCACGGCGTTCTTGCTGTTCTCTTCACTCATTAGAGTTCTTGTCCTTTTTCAGTCTCCCCGGAAATGTGCAGTGAAACGGAAGAAGTAGGCAGCGGCTTCCGGTTATAGGCCGACCTTAAGAACCAGGTCGGTAATCAGACCCCGGCTCTTGCTGCCCCGGAGTACCAGGTGCCCGTAATTGGGTTGCCCCTTGCACAAGGTGACTACCCAGTTCAGCCCGTTATTGAATTCATTCAGGTAAGGATTGTCAACCTGCTTCGTGTCGCCAAGACAGAAACAGCGGGTTCCCTCGCCCATGCGTGTCAGGAGCGCGCGCGCTTCCGCGCGGGACAGGTTCTGCATTTCATCCACAATGACGATGGCATGTTCCAGGTTCATGCCGCGGATGAAGGCCAACGGCAGCACTTCGAAAAGTTTCCTGTCGAATTTGCCCGTCTGCTCGGATTCGTAAATACGGCTGGCGGGGCGGAGCCGATGTAACTTGTTGACCAGGTCATAAAAGGGGCGGTAATAGGGGTCGAGCTTTTCCAGCACATCACCCGGCAGGAATCCCATGGCCGGGCCGATCTCGATGGGGGATTTGACGACGTATATCTTTTCAAACAGTTTCTTCTCAAGTGTCAGGTACAGTGCGGCGGCCAGGGCGAGATAGGTTTTGCCGTAGCCGGCCTGCGACTGGAGTGTCACCAGGTCCAAAGAACCGTCCAGTAGCAGTTCAAAGGCCAGGTTCTGATAGATGTTGCGCGGTTTTACCTTCCATACTTCGTGCTCGTAATCCACCACCTTGACACCGGCGTTGGAATGGTAATGCGGTTTGCCTTCAACCCAGGAAAAACTGTTGGCCGGAGGCGGCTCAGTCTCCGCCGCAAAACCGGTGTACCGTTCCGATTCCGATTGGATGGGCTTGGAGGAAAGGTATTCTTCCGAATTGATGCCCTCGATCCTGCAAAGCAGGCGAAAGATACGGTCGTTGGTGACCATGACGGGATCGTCCACATCCGTCAGCACCGATTTCAGGATACTCGCGTCATTGCTGTGCAGGGATTTGTCGCGAATGAACCGGATATGATCAAAATTTTCAAAGAGTGCCTCTACGGCATGCAGCACCAGTTCGCGTTTCTTCGGATCCTTTTTGAGGCCATCCAGTTCTTCAATGACTTTATAAGGTACAACGATCTCGTTTTCTTCCCCGTTACGCAAGCGTTCCAGGCAATTGGCGTCTTCCAGTAGGACGTTGGTGTCAACGACGTAGGTTTTCTTCATCTCAATCCTTTCATGACAAAGACGGCATAATGATACCACAGAACCAAGCGGGCGTGTTTACGGGAAAACATGCCTCGAAAAGGGGTGTTCCGGGAGGGGTTATATCGAGAAAACCGGAATTGACAAGGGAGTATCTTGCTTCTCCCTGGGCGCTATGCCATTATAATTTTTGGCCGCGCCTTGGCAGGAAGCCAAGGTGCCCAAAAGGTACCAAATACTGGGTTGCGGACACTGCTCGCGAAGGCGTCTTTTATCGTGTTGACGGGACTGGGGTTTTCACGAAATTCCCAGTTCTTTTTCTCCGTATCTGTGGTAAAATTAATGGAGTACAGTAAATAAAGGCTGGATGTGTTTTTATGATGCGAATGACAAAGGAGGAACTATGTTTAGAATCGGGTTTTTACTGCTGGCGGTCGTCGCCGTGCTTCCCGCTGCGGCGGCAAGCGTGCAGGAATTGGCGGGCAGCGTCACCAACGTCAAGGGGGAAGTTGTTGTCATCCGGGGCGAACAGCAGCTCGTCGCGGAAAAAGGCCTGCGTCTCTATCCCGCCGATGTGGTTCGCACGGGGGAAAGCAGCGGCGCGGGCCTTGTGCTGCGTGACGACACCACCCTCTCCCTTGGCCCGAACAGCGAATTGAACATGTCCGAGTTTACCTTCAAACCGGATGAAGGTATTCTGGGAATGTCATTGCGCCTGGCGAAGGGGACGCTCGTATATATTTCGGGCCAAATAGCCAAGCTTGCGCCGGGTTCCGCCACCATTGAGACGCCCGCGGGCGTGGCGGCCGTGCGTGGAACCGAACTGCTTGTGGAAGTGCCTGAAACCAGGAAGATGAAAAAAATGGAGAAAGCCAAATGAAACCCCTTTGTTTCGTATGTCTGGCTTTTGTCTTTCTTGCCGCAGGATGCGCGACAACACCGGAAGCGCGTTTTTACCTGGTACCCGACCCGGAGGGGCATGTGGGCGAGGTAACCGTTACCAACCAGGCGGACACGGTGGTTCTCAATAAGGCCAATGAAGCGGTGGACGCTCCAAGCGCTACCGAGGCCTTCGAACCCTCCCGCGAAGCCGGGGCCGAGGAAATTCAGGTCACCTTCGGGGACGCGCTTGCCGCAATGTCAGCGCCGCCGAAGGGATTTAACGTCTATTTCGATTCCGGTTCCGCCACGATTAAGACTGAATCCGCCGGAGTAGCGGAAGAAGTCATGGCTGAGGTCAAAAAGCGGGATTCCCGCGATATCAGCCTGAACGGGCATACGGACCGGGTGGGCGACAATAAATCGAACATGGAACTGAGCCTGAAACGGGCGGACACGGTCAGGGAACTGTTGCTGCAGGCCGGCGTAAAGCCGGAATACATCCAGGTGGAATATTACGGCGAGAGCAAGCCCATAGTCCCCACAGAAGACGAAGTCGATGAGCCGTTGAACCGCCGTGTGGAAGTTGTGGTGCG
>JAAYBJ010000102.1 GCA_012730105.1 Candidatus Hydrogenedentota bacterium | reverse complement strand
CTTCGCCTTCACCTTCGGCGGGTATCTCGCCCTCGCCTTCGGCGGGTACTTCGCCTTCACCTTCCACAGGCGTTTCGCCCTCGCCCTCAGCGGGGATCTCGCCCTCGCCTTCGGCAGGTATTTCGCCCTCGCCCTCAGCGGGGATCTCGCCCTCGCCTTCGGCAAGAATTTCGCCTTCGCCTTCCACAGGCACTTCGCCTTCACCTTCGGCGGGAATTTCCACGTATGCACCCGTCAAATTAATGGTTTCATCGGACGTATCCAACAACGCCACAGCATTTTCCGGCGTTTCCCAGCCGGAAAGGGCCTTGAAACTGACCGTATATTGGCCCAACGGCAGTTCCTGAATCGTACCGCTCTTCCACCACACGCCCGTGCCGTCAATCTGCCACTCGGCTCCCGCGTCACTCGCTTCGTCAGGAGTGATATTCACGACAATATAGCCGACCGGTTGACGATACTCCTGCTCCAGCACGGTAGTGTAATCTGAAAATACGGCAACGGTGGTGTTTTCCGGAACCGTCCAGCCATCGACACTTTTAAATTCGACCTCATAATCGCCTTCGTCCAGCCCCAGACTCATACTGCCACTGTCAAGCCATAATTCCGTGCCGGTTCGCCGCCATTGTGCCCCGGCATCAACGGCTTCTCCAGGCGTAATCAGCACCTGCAAGGTTCCGGTCTTGGCATAAGCCGCTTCCACCGTCTCAGTCTGGTTTTTGAGTACGTTGGCAACGGTATAGCCCGGTGCGGTCCATCCTGTCAGGGGCATGAATTCCAAACGATACAGGCCGGCAGGGACTTCTTCTTCCGTATCACCGCTATTCAACCAGGGCCCCGGTTCCAGTTTATTCCCCGAAAGAAGCTCCTGTTCCATCTCATCGGTCGTAACGCAGAGGCTCCAACCGTTCAGGGTCGTTTCGTAACCCGTGCCGGATTCGTATAACTCATAGATGGCCAGGCCCCATTCGCCCGAGGCCGGTATGCCGTTAAAGGCGGACAAAGACTGATAAGGCGTATACACGCCGGAATACGGCGACACCCCGTCGCTGATCGCCGTTTCAGCATCATCATCAAAAGTAGTGCCAGTCATCATGGCGCCGTCACAGGAATAGTTGCTGAGAATCACTTCCTCCGCATCGGGCGTCATCAGGATAATCTGCATTTCACTCAAGTTATCGTTGTTCACCAGGTCAAGAGACACGTTAATATCGGTCACCAGGCCCGGCGCATCCACATCCAGATAAAATATATGGACAGAACCGTCAAAAACGGCGGGCAGTCCGGCGCCCTCATAGGGTTCGCACAGTGTGATCAGCGGATCCGAAAGCCATTCCGCACGGCGCCACTGGGCGCCTGAGGCAATCGCTTCCGCCGGCTCCAACGTAACCTGGAGGGCCCCCATATTTTTCGTGTAGGACGATTGAAGTTCCGTTGGCATATCCTTGACGACCGTTACGGTTTCGTTGTCGGGCTTTTTCCACCCGACAACAGGCTTGAATTCAATGATATGCGAGCCGACTTTTACCAGCGGTTCCTCTTGACCATCATCCAACCAGGTTTCCGTGCCCACACGCCGCCACTGAGCGCCCGCAGCCACCGCCTCGTCAGGCTGAATATCCACTGACAAGCTTCCCGTTTCCTGTTGTATATACGTGCCGGTTTCCGTCACCTCATCGTTGCTCGCAATCACAACTGGTATGGAGGCCGGAGCATCCCAACCGGCGATGGATTTGAATTCCACATCGTAATCGCCCGCAACCACGTCTTCGGTAGCGCCACTATTCAGCCAGGGCAGTTGCGGCAGAAGTGGATAGCGCCACCGGCGCCACTGCGCGCCGGCGGTCCGGGCGGCTTCCGGTTCAATGAGTATGGTTAATGTGCCCCCTCTCACATAGGCGCCGCTCGTTGTGGTCTGGGTATCCGCAACAACAGCCACCGTCTTATCCAGAGGGGTAAGCCATCCCTTGAACTCCTTAAATTCCACCGTAACATCGCCAACAAATACATTTTCCTCAATCTCATTGTGATTACGCCAGGTTTCCGTCCCTTTACGCCGCCACCATTCCGAGCGCGCGAAAATGATGGCAGGCGGGCTTACACTCACTTTCAGCGAGCCGGAACCGGGCACAACAAAGGGAGTCACGGCGGCTTCCGGGCCTGCATGTCCCACGTTGTCTACCGCCCATACGCGGGCATAATAAGTTTCCCCGGGGTACCACTTGAAATTCTTGCTCAAAGCCGTGCCGACGTTGCCGTTGTAGACGTCGTCCCCTTCGGCCGTCGTGCCTATCCGGCACCTGTAAGACGCAACTCCCGAACCGCCGTCGTCATCCGCCGCCGCCGTCCAGGAAAACTTCAACTCGCCATTTTCAAATTGCGTAATCGCAGGGGAACCGGGCGCGCTGGGCGGATTCACATCGAACAGGAACGGTCCCCAATCCAGGGTGCTTGGATTCGGCGTGCCGACCGCATTCAACGCCTGAAAATGAAGATAATAGGAACCGGAATCTCCGGGCCCGTAAGCGGCGCCTCCGGAATTCCATACCGGTTCCGTTCCGTCAAAATAGTATTCCTGCACCCTGTTCCACCGGACGCGATAGGCGCTCACCTTTCCCGGTTCATCTCCAAAGCCACCCAGAGGAAAGACTTGCACCGACCCGGAGCCCAGCCAGGTTTCCGAAGACGGTGCGGGAATAACCTGCAGATTCCGATACGGCGGATCCGCCTTGGGCGGCAACGATAACGTCCAGCCCGTAACATAGGCGGGGGTCGGCCAGTTACTGAAACCGATGTCGTTAAAGGCTCTTACCGTAATCGAGTACTGCGTGTTGTCGGTCATTTTACCGAAAGTGTGAGAGAACCTGTCCGGAGGCGTATCCGCTATGAGCCCGACCGGGGGCTGATCACCGGGGCTATACTCCAGGCGATAGCCGGTTTCATTGTCCGCGTTATCACTCCAGTTACAAATAAATCCCTTCTCCAGCGGTTCTAGCCAGACATTGTCGGGCGCGGCGGGCGCGGCGCCTTCATAATAGTACTTGTAAAGGGTTGCGCCTTCCACAAGATACAGATCGCTTTCCACGGTTTTCCAGTGCCGGGGCGCCGCATTCAATGAAGGGAAATTGGCCAGCGGCAGTGTTCCGGCATCCGTGGCATCGCTTATCCACAACATGCGGTTGTTATCGCCTTCGGCATCCGCGGTGAAATAGCATCGGCTCTGAGTGCTCCATCTGCTGATCATCATGTCCGACGGGTTGGACCCTGCCGCTCCGAAAGCGATGTCTTTCACGCGGACGGTTCCGGCTGCGGTTCCGTTGCTGCGCCACAATTCCATGCCCGAAATCCCGTCATCCGCCTGAAAATACAGGTAGCCGGAAGTGGAATCATAAACGAGATTACCGGGCGCATCTCCGCCGGAACCGACGCGTATCTCTTTTACCATTACCGTACCCGATTCCGTCCCGTCACTTTTCCAGAGTTCATAACCCGTCGCCGAGGTATAGGCCAGGAAGTAGATGGAACCGGCTCCGAACGGCGTCAACGCTTTTGGGAACGAGCCTACGCTTCCAGGGACGATATCCTTGACCATCTGGATGTTCCCTTGGCCGTTATCCCGCCATAGTTCCTCCCCGGCACTCCCATTATCCGCCGCAAAATACATGACATTACCGGACAGGGTAAAATTCTTTGGCGTTGAACTTCCGGCGCCCGGATTCAAATCGTGCATGGAATAGACATTGTCCCAACCTGTTAAATGGAACCGATACAATTCCCGACCGTTGGTCCCGTTATCCGCGGAAAAATACACCGTATCTTTCCAAGCCCCCCCGATAAAGGCACGGCCATGCGTCAGATGTTGCGGATCGGATCCGTTCGCCCCGGCCCGAATATCGTTAACATCTTTTTGGTCAAACAGCGTTCCACCCAGGTTTTGCCGGTAGAGAAACACTAACTCACGCCCCTTGTCCTCCACATTGGCGGAGAGCAAAACGCCCGACCGGGTAACACCCGTATAAGGTACAAGAGTCCTGGGGGAAGAACCGGAGCTACCGTTTTGGAGGTCATAGGCAAGATAGGGGCTATAAGATTTCTGGTCCAGAGGAACCACCCATACTTCCTCGCCTTTTGCAACATGGTTGGCAACGAAATAGAGACAGGTCGATTGAAACAAGAAATCGTGAGGATTGGATCCGTTCATTGGCATAAAGCCTTTGGAACCACTTTGCAGATCGTAATAGAAAGGCTTAAAAACACCTGTACTTACTTGGGGGGCGGTACATATCAACAGTGATTCACTCGACGCTAACACATTAGGAGCGCCCTTCGGAAAACTATATAGTTCTTCCAGATAACCCGCATGCGCCTTCCGGAGACCCACCGATAAAAAACTTGCCGCCAGCACAAGAAAAGACACACACACCATCCGTGCAAGACTAGATACGGACATCATCATTTTATCCCTCCATTCCATTGAACAAATACTAGAAAAAATTTCACTATCCTGTGGAAATTGAATCCATACCTTCACATCAGCATAGTAGGGACATCATAGCATAAAGAACATATTTATTCCACAGTCATCCCACAGGAATTTGAATAAGGGCTGAATCAAGCGCAAGACTTTCCTCATGAAAACACAACAAAGCGGCGGAACACCCGCAGCCTGGAGAGCCTTGCCATGAAATCAGCCCGGTCACAT
>JAAYBJ010000101.1 GCA_012730105.1 Candidatus Hydrogenedentota bacterium | reverse complement strand
GCTGTACGATTACCTGCGGCCGGTCCATAATCGTTCCCAATGCCAGTGTTACTGCAATAATGGATAACATCACGATACATCTCCCATGGTTGTGTTCCACAAAACAAGGATCTTCCCACATTGTACTTATCATGGCACCTGAAAACCACAACGGAGGGTGTAACGGTTTTCTGTGTGTGTCTTATTTTGTAGTGTTTCGATTTTAAGCTGCCTGAGAACCAATCCTGCCTCGCACCGCATAAAAAAAGCCCACAAAGAAATTTCTTCACTTTTTACATCGTTTGTGTTAAAATAGGCTTCGCTAGATAAAGTTAGAATTATTGATAATTGTGCAAAGAGGTTCGTGATTATTATAAAAGTGGATGGGTGTGGTGAAGTGAAAAGATCTTGGTGCTGAAAACGAAGGCGGAGGGAATATGAAAAAGGATCGTGAGGGCTTGACTTTTATTGAATTGATGCTTGTTGTGGCCATCATCGGTATCTTGGCGGCGATTTTGTTGCCGGCGCTGGCACAGGCCTATTAGACTACCCGGAGAAGCGCTTTCGGCAGAAACGAAGGAACTTTGTTTTTGTAAGATGCGCGGAAGGGGAAAGCATCACGCGTGCTGTACTGTGTTACCAGTACAGGCCGTTTAATGAGGAACCAGGGGAATATCTTCAAGTCTTTTCTTCGTCCGGTGCCACGGAAGAGGCGTGGTCCGTCCGTTCAGTCCTGGTTCAATTTTGCCGGTTTCCGAACGCGCAGGGCAAAGGTGGTTGCGGCTACCAGGACGGCGAACAGAAGCCAAGCCTGTCCTGTTCGCGAAGCTACAGGCAGACTCTCTGCGACCGTAATGCGGACATTGTAGGTGTCGGCCTCATTGCCGTAGGTGCAGACATAGGTGCCCGAGTCGGCTTCGGTGAGGTTATAAATTCGGAGATTGTAGCAGTCCACGCCCTCATAACGATCACCGAACAACGGGCCGCTTCCCGCTTTCGCCCAGTCGAAGGGGGTGCCTTCGGCAAAGGCGCCGGGCACGCGCAGGCAGGCGTCCTCTCCTGCCTCGTAGAGGCCGCCATGTGGATTCGTGCAGTCGGAGCAGTACCAGTCGCAGTCGGGGCAGACCCGGTAATTCAGCGCGGCCGCGGTGTAGAGGGCTGTGAGATCGTTGCCCTTATGCCTCTTGGTGCCGTCGCCGTCGCAGATGTCCGGCGTAAAGTAATCATATTCGTCTTTATTACTGAACCCGTCGCCGTCCGCGTCGCTGTCCGGCAGAAAGGGTGCAAGGGTCACGTAGTCTTCCTTGCGCAGGTTCGGATTGGCAAAGCCGCTGCCGAGTTCCTCGGCAATCATGCCGTCAAGTGTGGCAAAAAGGGCCGCCACCAAACCGAAGGAACCGCTGCCCGAGGCGATAATCGGCGCGTCCGGGTCTTCCGGCGTGGGCGCCGAAGTCACTGAAAATTCACCATCGCCGAGGGTAAGGAACCCGGCCAAGACTTTCTGAAGTCCTGGTACGGCGGAGGCCAGCACAGAGGCCATAGGGCCGATGTCGCGATTCAGCTGGGCCAGGTTGGCCAGCCACGCTGTCAATGCTTCGTCCCGGCCGATGACCGTGCTGCGTATACCGCTGTGGAAGGGCTCCGGGTGGTTCAGCAGGTGGCCGAGCAGCCCCAGTTCGTTGGCGGAGTCCAGCATACCGTTTCCGGTTACCATGATGGACATGCCGCTTGACGTGTCCACATAGAAGTCCCCGTTCAGATCGGCGGTTGCCGGATTCAGCAGTTCCACGAAGGCGGCAAACTCGGGATCCAGGCTCTGGAGCAGCGGGTTCTCATAAACCTGTTGAAAGGCCTCGCAGAAGTCCACCACCTTCACTTCCGGTTCTCCTTCGCCTTCCCCTTCGTATTCACCCTCCCAGGTGTCTTCGCCTTCCTGGGCATTGGGCATTTCCAGTTGGATCAGGCCGCAGATACGCTCCAATTCGGGCATGACATCCGCCGTAAGCTCAATGCCGCGCTGGTAGTAGGTCGCCGCGGTCGCCTCGTCGCACTGGAGATAAATCGCAAGGAGAGGCGGGATTTGTTCATGAATTTCCGCTTCGCTCAACTGCAGCTGTTCCCCGAAGGCGATTACCAGGCTTTTGAAGCCTCTCACTGCATTGCGGATGTCTTCTTCTGTTTCCTGTTGAGTTAACCCGGAACGTGTTGCGAGTTCCGCTGCGTAGGCGTCCACCATGGCCTGCTCGTGTTCCGCACCCGAGGCGTTCGCCGCCTGCTTGAGCAGCATGCCCCATTCCGGACCGATAATGAGGCGCATCTGCACGTCCACGCACATTTCGAGCACGTTTTCTCCCGTGGACGCGTCCACGTCAAATTCTTCCATCAGTTGGTGTATCACCTGTACCGAATAAATGTCCATCGGCGTTGAAGAAAAAATCTGATGGGCGTACAGGTCCGCGCCCCATTCCCCGTTATGTGTTTTGAACCCGGTCGCCAAGGCTGACGGGGCCAGGAGGTCGAATTCTTTGTGGGTCAGCTGGTTGAAATGATATGCCTCGGTTGGATTGTCCCGGATAATCTGACAGCAGTCGGGCAGCATGGCCCCGAAAAGCACGTCCAGATTGTAGCCGTCCGTAACGCACGATGACACATAAGCGTGCGTGGATGGCCCCCAGGCCCAGGCGCCGGAAGATACAAGTACCAGGGATACCGCAAACAAGTGTAAACGTTTCATGGTAGGATTCCTTCT
>JAAYBJ010000100.1 GCA_012730105.1 Candidatus Hydrogenedentota bacterium | reverse complement strand
GTTTGGCTGCAGGCTCCTGTTATGGGCGGGCACAACCGACCATGCTATACTATAACCACCGCAACAAGGAAAAAGTGTCTTTGTCTTAATAGAGGTTGTTTCCGTGGCAAAGGGTGATCATATCCGTGTCCGCCGCATGCGCGGTTTGTACTGTCATCATGGCATTGACATGGGTGATGGCACGGTCATTCATTTTTCCGGCGAACCCATGCAACGAAAACCGGCACGGGTGGCCCGGATAACGGAAGAATTGTTTCTCGAAGGTGAAGAAAAACATGTTGTTGAATATGGTCCGGATGAAGGCCTTTTGCCTGTGGAGGAAACACTCCTTCTCGCTGAAGAGCAACTGGACAAAGGAGGGTACAGCCTCCTGTATAACAACTGTGAACATTTTGCCACCTACTGTAAAACCAGGAAGAAAAAGAGCCGGCAGGTACGGAGCATGGCCAGAAAAGTGGTCGTTTTCGCAGGAACAGCAATGGCAGTCGTGTTTGTTATACTCACAAAGCAGTCGGGTAAACGAGGCGCCTGACCGGTCTATTCATTGCTGAAATCAAAAGGCTTTTCAAAAAATGAAAACACAGGACACCAACAAAAAATATACACTTGCTATTATTCAAATGGCAATGGAGTCCGATGTTGACACCAACATAGGCCGGGCCTTGGAATGGGCGGAAAAGGCCGTCCGGCAGGGCGCCCAGGTCATTTGCCTGCCGGAGTTGTTCGCCTCCCGCTATTTCTGTCAAAAAGAGAACGTTGAACGTTTCGATCTGGCAGAGCCTTCGGATGGCGCCGTGGCGGAACGTTTTTTGGAATTTTCCAAAACACATGCAGTGGTCATGGTGGTGCCTTTCTTCGAGCGCCGTGCCGCCGGACTGTATCACAACAGCGCCTGGGTGTTGGATGCCGACGGTTCCCGGGCCGGCTTATACCGGAAAATGCACATTCCCGATGACCCTGCTTATTATGAGAAATATTATTTCGCGCCGGGCGACCTGGGCTTCAAGTCATTCCGGACACAATACGGACCGATTGCGCCGCTGATCTGCTGGGACCAATGGTATCCTGAAGCGGCACGCCTCGCCGCCCTTCAGGGCGCGCAAACACTGCTCTACCCCACGGCTATTGGCTGGCACCCCCATGAAAAAGATCAGTACGGCCAGGCGCAATATGATGCGTGGCAAACCGTGCAGCGCGGCCATGCCATCGCCAACGGCGTGTATGTCGGCGCAGCCAACCGCGTTGGCTATGAGCCCGAGGAACATCAGGCCGGAATACAGTTTTGGGGGGCTTCTTTTATTTGTGACCCCCAGGGCGTCGTTCTGGCCCGGGCAAGCCATGACAACGAAGAAATCCTGCTGGCGGAAATTGATCCGGACCACCTCGAAACCATCAGAAGAAACTGGCCTTTTTTGAGAGACCGCCGGGTGGATGCCTATGCCGGAATTCAGCAGCGTTTCCTGGACGGTGGGGAATAATCTTCCATGAAAAACACCTCCAGGAAGGATAACCCTGAAAAAACTCCAGGCCTGCGTTTGCCCGCCGAATGGGAGCCCCATCGCGCCACACATCTCGCTTTTCCCGCCAACCGCAACGATTGGCCCGGTAAATTCGCGGCAATCCGCTGGGCATTCGTGGAGTTTGTGCGGCACTTGGCGCCCCATGAAAAAGTAGTCATGGCGGTGAACGGCGCCACCATTCAAAGAAACGCCGAACGCATGTTCAAAGACGCGGGAATTGACCCGGAAGCGGTTGAATATTATCAAACCGCGTTGGACCGGGGATGGATGCGGGACATCTCTCCGTTTTTTGTGAAGGATTCCCGGAAACGTGTTTCGGGCGTGAAGTTTCTTTTCAACGGTTGGGCCAAATACGACAACCATACCCTCGACCAGAAATGGGCCGATCAGATCGCTGCCGGGCTGCAGATCCCCCTTGCCACAGCCTTGCACCGGGGACGGCCGGTGGTTCTTGAAGGGGGCGCCGTGGACACCAACGGCGCGGGAGATATGCTTACCACGGAGGAATGCCTCCTGGATGAGGCTCTTCAAACGCGTAACCCCGGCTTCACGAAGCGCGACTACGAGGCTTGTTTCAAAGCCTGTCTGGGTATTCAAAACGTGCTTTGGCTCGGTGCGGGCATCGCCGGAGATGACACCCATGGGCATGTGGACGACATCTGCCGCTTTGTAAATCCCTCCACGGTTGTCTTTTGCCGGGAACATAATTCGAACGAGGTAAATTATGCTGTTTTGGAGGAGAATTGGGAGCGGCTCCAGAGCGCGCGCCTTCACAACGGGCATCGGCTTGAAGTCATCGAACTTCCCATGCCCTCTCCCCTGGCCTTTCGGGGCGTGCGGCTGCCGGCCAGTTATGCCAACTTCTACATTGCCAACCACCTGGTTTTGGCGCCGACATTCAATGATGAGCATGACCGTATCGCACTGGGCATTCTGGGCGAGCTGTTTCCGGACCGGCGCGTGATCGGTATTCATGCAGTTGATCTGTTGTGGGGGTTCGGAACGCTTCACTGCCTTTCTCATGAAGAGCCCCGGCAATCACTAACGGCTTCGCGGGGGCGTACCGGGGGCTGAACGCTACAAAGAAAGAATTTTCCCGATGAAGAGTATCAATCTGATCTTCGGCTGCCACGCCCATCAACCGGTCGGTAATTTCGATTTCGTTTTTGAGCGCGCCTACGGGGACTGTTACCTGCCCTTCCTGGATGTTTTGGAGCGCTATCCGGACGTGCGGGTTACCATGCATTTTACCGGTCCGCTCTATGATTGGTTCGAAGAGAATGCCCCGCATTTCCTGGAACGTCTGGCGGCAATGGTCAGGACCGGCCAGATAGAAATCATGGGCGGCGGTTACTATGAACCCCTGTTGTGCGCCATACCCGAACGGGACGCCCGAAGCCAGATAGAACGGATGTCCGGGTATTGTGAACGGCGCTTCGGTGTGCGCCCGGGGGGAATGTGGCTGACGGAGCGTGTGTGGGAACCGCACATGGCGCGCATACTGGCATCGGCGGGAATCGCGTATACGCCCCTGGATGATTCTCATTTCCTGTATTCCGGCCTGGACCGGGAGGAACTGTTCGGTTATTATCTGACCGAAGACGAGGGTATGTCCGTAAGAATCTTTCCGATCCAGGAGCGCCTGCGTTACCTGGTGCCCTTTCACCCGGTCGAGGAGACCATCAACTGGCTTGAGGAACACGCCACGGAATCGGGAACGCGCTGCGCCGTGTTGCACGATGACTATGAAAAATTCGGTGTGTGGCCGGGAACCAACAAAAGCGTTTACGGGGAAGGTTGGCTGGAACGCTTCTTCCAGGCACTGAGCGAGAACAAGTCTTGGCTGCGTTCCGTGACCTATGGTCAGTACATGGCGGCCAACACCGCATTGGGACGCACCTACATCACCTGCGCTTCTTATGATGAAATGATGACCTGGGCGCTGCCTACAGGCACTCAGCGCGAACTGGTGCATGCCAGGGAAGACCTCAAACAGTCTCCTGACCTGTACCAAGCCTGCGCGAAATTCATGCGCGGCGGATTTTGGCGCAGTTTTCTCGCGAAGTATGCCGAATCCAACAATATTCAGAAGCGGATGCTGCGCGCCAGTTCCCGCCTGGACCGTCTGCGCCGGACGGCGGCCGGCGACCCGCGGCTGAACGACGCGGAAAAATTGCTGCAACAGGGACAATGCAACTGCGCCTATTGGCACGGCGTTTTCGGCGGCCTCTATCTGAACCATTTACGCACCGCACTCTATGAAAAGATAATCGCTTCGGATGTGGTCATGGATGGCATTGAAGCCGATGGGCTGCGTTTTCCCCGCTTTGAATCGGTGGACTTTGACGGGGACGGCAATCCGGAAGGAATCCTGGAGAATGAACGCCTGGCGCTCTTCTTCAGCCCGAGTGACGGGGGAACCCTGTTTGAAATCGATTACAAGCCCAAACCCTTCAATATCGGGAATGTACTAACCCGGCGCGAGGAGGTGTATCACGAACAAATCCAGCAAGGCAGCGCCATTATCGGCCAGGAAACCGGAGGCGATCTCAGCATACATGAACTTGTAAAAGCCAAGGAGGCCAATCTGGACCGGCTGCTGGTGTATGATCCCTGGCGCAGGGTCTCCCTGAGGGATCGTTTTATTTCCGTAAACGCCACCGCCGAATCCTTGTGGAGCGGGACGGAGCCTGAACTTGGTCCGTTTGCCCGAATACCGTATGCAATGACCGGTGAAGGCGGTATCATAAGGCTGGAGGCCAAAGGAACCATGAAATCGCCGGGGCTGGCCGGGGCGCACCTGCACAAAACAATATCCCTCGCGCAGCGTGAAGCTTCTTTTGAGGTGGACTATCTAATTGAGTTTATGGCTCCCGCCCATTCAGAACTGCTCTTTGGCACCGAGTTGACCTTTAACTTCCTTACAGGGGACGCCCCTGACAGATACTATCAGTCCGACAGTGCTCCAATTGAAGACAACAGGCTGGGTTCCCGGGGTGTTCTGGAGGAGATTTCCCATATCGCCGCGCGGGATGAATGGCAGCATCTTGAAATCAGTTTTTCTTTCTCCCGTCCTGCGCGGTTGTTTCGGTTCCCGGTAGATACGGTAAGCCAATCAGAAGACGGGCAGGAACGGGTGCATCAGGGATGCGTGGTGGTCCCTTGTTGGACCCTGTCGGAAGATACTTCCCGGTTTTCCGTCGGTTTGCGGATAGATATCACGCAGCCTGATGTTTGACCACTATCGCGCTGGAAGAGGCAATATTGTGGTTTATGCGCCAGATTGATATAATTTATGGCCGTAATGGTAGCGTCCGGACTATTCTGGCAGTATGTGAGGCATCGGGTAAAAATGAATGATGTAAGCGATGATGTTGTGGTGAGAAATGCGTTGGGCATTCATGCGAGACCGGCAGCGGCGCTTGCTAAACGTGCGTCTGAATTTGAAAGTGAAATCTACATCACTTTTATGGGAAATCGAGTCAACGCCAAAAGTATTATGGGCTTGCTTACGCTGGGCGCCGCGCGCGGGAGCCGTCTTGTGGCCTCCTGTAAGGGGCCTGATGCGGCGGAGGCCCTGGCGGCAGTCAAGGAAGTGTTTGAATCCGGTTTCGGCGAAGCCTGACCTTCATACAACTGGAGTCCTTTTTTGGAACAACGCACACAAGGTATTGGCGTTTCTCCCGGCATTGCCATAGCGACCGCGCATAAATTTTCTCGTGAGCGGTATAGTGTGCCGAAGTACTACATCACCGACCTGGATGCTGAAACAAAGCGTCTGGACAGGGCCATCGAACAAACCCGTGATGACTTGACCACGATCTACAACCAGACTGTGGAGGGATTGGGCAAAGCCCACGCGGAGATATTCAGGGCTCACTTGATGATCCTGGATGATGTTGCCCTGCGCGATGATGTATCCCAACAACTGAAAAAAGAATGCACCAACGTTGAGTATATTCTCGACCTGCTGGCCAAACGGTACGTGCAGGTTCTCGATACCATCGACGACCAGCGGTTCCGCGAGCGCACGGCGGACTTGCTGGACGTTGTGGACCGGTTGCAACGCCATTTGCTGGAATCGGAACGCCCCAGTCTGCGCCACCTGGAGTGCACCAGCGTTATTGTCGCAAAGGATCTTTCTCCTTCCGACACGGCGACCATGGACATTACCAAAGCCATCGGTCTTGTGGTCGAGGCGGGAAGTGTCACAAGTCATTCCGCAATCCTCGCCCGCGCATTGGAAATACCGGCGGTCGTGGGGGTGCCTGCGGCATTCGACACGATTCCTTCCGGCAGCTTGGTGATATTAGACGGCCAGGCCGGGCTGGTTATCGTTAACCCGGAACCGGACACGATCGCAATATACACCAAGGCGCGCGAAAACCTGGCCATCCAAAAGGAAAAGCTGCTTCATATCAGTGAATCCGGTATTGCGCGCACCCAGGACGGTATCGACATATCCCTTTGCGCCAATATAGAGCTTCCTTTTGAGATTGAACACAGTCTGCGAGTAAAAGCGCAGGGCATCGGCCTGTACCGCACGGAATACCTTTTTATCAACCGGGACACCCTGCCCAATGAAGAGGAGCAGTACGACGCGTATGCGCATGCGGTGAGGGCTCTGGCCCCGAATCCTGTCACGTTGCGCACCATGGACATTGGAGGCGACAAGTTTATCGCGCACCTCCAGGTGCTGAAGGAGGACAATCCCCAGCTGGGATGGCGTGCGGTCCGATTTTGCCTGGCCCGTCCCGATATTTTTAAAACCCAGTTGCGCGCCATGTTGCGCGCCAGCATACACGGCACGCTGCGCATCATGTTTCCCATGATCAGCGGCATTGAGGAACTTCGACAGGTAAAACAGGTGGTGAATGAAGTCAGGGAGGAACTTGACCGGGAGAACATAGAATACAATGCCGATGTGAAAATCGGTTCCATGATCGAAGTACCGTCCGCGGTTGCCCTGGCGGATTTGATCGCCACGGAATGTGATTTCTTCAGCCTGGGCACCAATGACCTGATTCAATATCTCCTGGCCGTGGACCGGGTGAACGAAAAGATAGCGCACTTGTATCAGCCTGCCCATCCGGCGGTCCTGCGCATGATTCATACGGCGGCCAGCGCCGCCCAGAACGCCGGGATTGAATGCAGTATTTGCGGTGAAATGGCGGGCGACCCCCTCTACACGGAATTGCTTCTCGGGCTTGGAATTACTTCCTTGAGTATGGCACCGGTCGCCATCCCCCCCATTCGGGCCGAGATAGCCCATATCTCCTTGAACGACGCGCGCAAACTCGCGGAAGAGGTGCTGCAGATGCGGACCTCCTCGGAAATCAAGGAATTGATAACATACAGGCATAAGCAGCGCGTGGATTCCTTCGAGGATGTCTTCTCTGTCGACTATAATGGTCTGACGGGAAAAAGTAACTAAACTTTTCATTTCTATTCATGCTTAAACATGTCTCCATATTAGGTTCTACCGGCAGCATAGGCCGGAGTACCCTGGATGTCATCCGGAAAAACCGGGGTATCTTCAAGGTGGATGCGCTTGCCGCCAGAAGTAATGCCGAACTGCTGCGTGAGCAAATCAAGGAATTTCATCCGGAGCTGGTGGTGTTATCTAACGAAGACGCTGCCAGATCGCTTCGTGAATGCACGACAGGGTGTACGGTGCTATCAGGGGTTGAAGGCCTCAATGAGGCTGCGTCCCGTCCGGTAGATATCGCTGTGTGTGCCTTGGTGGGAGCGGTAGGCCTGCATCCTTTGTTATCGGCCATCAGGGCGGGAAATCGGGTCGCCATTGCCAATAAAGAGCCCCTGGTTATGGCCGGAAAATATGTTATGGAGGAGGCCGCGCGCCACGGGGTGGATGTGCTGCCGATAGACAGTGAGCACAGCGCGATTTTCCAATGCCTTCAGGGAAATATGCTGTCAGACGTACGGTACGTACATCTCACGGCATCCGGGGGGCCTTTTTATAGAACCCCGCCGGAACTGTTAAGCGACATTACACCGGGTCAGGCCACCTGCCATCCCACTTGGGATATGGGTGCCAAAATCAGCGTGGATTCCGCAACGTTGATGAACAAGGGACTGGAAATTATTGAAGCCATGTGGCTGTTTGGGCTACGATCTGACCAGATTCAGGTCGTGATCCATCCGCAGAGCATCATACATAGTATGGTCGAATTTGTGGACGGGAGTATTCTGGCGCAGCTCGGGGTGACCGATATGCGGATTCCCATTGCGCTTGCGTTAAGCTATCCTGAACGGCTGCCCGCTCCGGAAATGCGGCTGGACGTGACAACCCTGTCCGGACTGAGTTTCAGTCCGCCGGACTGCACTGCGTTTCCCTGTTTGGCTTTGGCCAGGGCCGCCGCGGAAACGGGCGGTACCGCCCCGGCCATATTAAACGCCTCCAACGAGGTCGCGGTAGACCGGTTTTGCGCCGGGAGGCTCTCCTTCACCGGCATCGCTGAAGTCGTCGCGCGCACCTTGGAACGTTGTGCGTGTTCCATGGAATATAAACTGGACGCGGTCCTCAATGCGGACCGTGTGGCCCGTGAATGCGCCTTGTCCGTGGTTGAAACAATGAAAGAACCTTGATGATTATTAACTTTATCATTTTCTTTGCCGTCTTGAGTCTGCTGATTTTTTTCCATGAACTTGGACATTTTCTGGCAGCCAAAGCCTTCGGCATCTATGTGAAGCGTTTCAGTATCGGTATGCCGCCGAGGGTTATCGGATTCCAATGGGGTGAAACGGACTACTGCATCGGTGCGCTGCCCATAGGCGGTTTCGTCATGATGGCCGGTCAGGAAGACGTTCCACTGAGTGATGAAGAGCGGGAAAAGGAATACGGCCAGGTGCCGGAAGAGCGCTGGTTTAAAAACAAGAACGTTCTCCAGCGCATATGCGTCCTGCTTGCCGGACCTTCAATGAACCTGGTGCTTGCCGTTCTCCTTTACGCCATCGTGGGTCTTGTGGGCAGCATGGTGCCCGAATGGGAGGTGGAGGCGCGTGTGGGTGATATTGAGAAAAACGCCCCCGTGCTTTCGACTCCGCTCTTCTTATACGATGACAAGAAAGACGCGCCTGTGGATGACACCGAGGTGGCCGTGGGGTGGCAAATAGGCGACCGTATAGTAAAAGTTGACGGACGTGAAATCAGCAATATGACGGATTTGGCGGTTGAGGCCGTACTGGGTGGCGAGTCACAATCGCATGCAATCATCTTGGAGCGGACGGATACGACGGGGGCAACCACGCGGTATGTTTCTTATGTTGCCCCCAAAATTCTTGACGACACACGACATGCACGTTTCGGCGTGGGTCCTTATGAAACCGCGCTGGTTCATGAAATTGTGAAAGATTCTCCGGGCGAATCGGCGGGATTTCAAAAAGGGGATATCATTCAGGATGTTGACGGGAAACCGGTCACCTTGTCGGGGTTTATCCGTTATGTGGAGGAAACGGCGGAAGGGGCGACCATTACCGTGACCATCCAGCGGGACGGGACGTATATGGACATCCCGGCCATGCCGCGCACCACCGGCAAAATTCGCGGGGTGCACATCGGAAAACTTGACGGGAAAGGTACGCTCGGAGTTCAAAGTGTTTCACCGGAAGTTGCAGATTCTACAGGGTTGAAAGCCGGAGACATCATTTTGGAGGTCAACGGCGCGTCCCTCTCGGCGGAAGATCTAAGCCAACTGGAAAAATCCAGCCCGGGCACGCCCCTTGCACTGAAGGTAAAACGCCCCGCGAAACTCTTCGGGCTTGTTCGAGACGAACAGGTCTTTGATGCCGCCATCACCATAGACCCGGTTCGCGCCATCGGTGTGGTGTTGCAGCCCAGGTCGGTGTTGCAGCGGGTTCCCCCATCGCGCATTGTGCAGCATTCCATCTATCAGAGTTATCTCGCTGTTGAACGCACCATAATGACCATTGTCGGTCTGTTCAACCGTACCGTCAGCCCCAAAGAATTGGGCGGGCCCTTGATGATATTCTCTGTAACGACACAGGCCGCGCAAGCGGGGCTGGACTGGCTTATAAAAATCACGGCCTTTATCAGCATTAACCTGTTCGTATTGAACCTGCTACCCCTGCCCGTGCTGGACGGTGGACAGGTCGTGATGAACGCTGTAGAGGCGATCCGTGGCAAGCCTGTCAACGAAAAGTTTCTTGAGCGTCTGCAGCAGGCCGGCATTTTTCTGCTTATCGCCCTGATGCTTTTTGTCACCTATAACGATATTGAACGCTGGATTGTTGGCTGGCTGTCGTGACGCACTTCCTGTCAATCACAGCTTTCGTTTTCCCCTGAAATGTTCCCTGTTTTGAATCCGGAGGATCCTATGCAACGCATTACCTGTAAATTCGGTGGTACCTCATTGGCGGACGCAGCCTGCATACAGAATGCCATTTCCATCGTAAAAGCAAACCCCGCAAGACGCTTTGTCGTACCATCGGCACCCGGGAAGCGGGAGGCACAAGACAAGAAGATTACCGATTTGCTCTATGCATGGCACAATATGGCCCGCCAGGGACTGGACGCCAGCGAACCGCGGCGCATTATTGAGGCGCGATTCAGCGAACTTGCACGGGATCTTAATACCACTTTCGATGTGCGTCCATGCCTTGAAGAAATCGCCGCCAGGGCCGCGCAGGACGAGACGCCGGACTACATGGCCTCCCGAGGGGAATATTTGAACGGACGCTTGATGGCCGAAGTGCTGGGCGCCGTCTTTGTCGATCCCGCGGAGTGCATTTATTTCAAGCGCAACGGTGAACTCGACCCCGTATCGTATGAGAGACTTGGCGACAGGCTTAAAGGGGAAGGTTATTATGTGATCCCCGGATTTTACGGCGTGACGCCGGATGGCGCCGTCAAAACCTTTTCCCGGGGCGGCAGCGATGTGACCGGCGCCATTGTCGCCCGGGCTTCCTGTTCTGATCTGTATGAAAATTGGACGGATGTGTCCGGCTTCTGCATGGCGGATCCCCGGATTGTGGCCGGGGCCAAACGTATAGAAGAAGTCACCTATCGTGAACTTCGCGAGTTGTCCTATATGGGCGCCACGGTTCTGCATGACGAAGCCATTTTCCCGGTGCGGGAACCGGGCATTCCCATTCATATTCTCAACAGCAAGGCGCCCGACCAGCCGGGAACTAAAATCGTCGCGACGCGGAAGGCGTCCGCGCCGGTCTGTGGCATCGCGGGAAGGTCTGGATTCTCCATGTTTAACATTGAAAAGACCCTCATGAACAAGGAACATGGATTCGGGCGGAAACTATTGTCCATACTAGAAGAAATGCAGGTCAGTTGGGAGCACATGCCCTCGGGTATCGATACCGTATCCATAATCGTCAAAGATGATGAAATCAAGGGCAAGGGTGAAGCCATTCTCGAGGCGATCGAACGCCAACTCGCGCCGGATGATCTAAGCCTGACCACCGGTCTCGCGATTATCGCCACGGTTGGCCAGGGGATGAACCACCACGTGGGCGTTGCGGCGCGCCTCACCGGCGCGATTGCCGGGGCGGGCGTCAACCTGCGCGTTATTGACCAGGGCTCTTCGGAAATGAATATAATCATCGGCGTGGAATCGAGGGACCTTGAAAACGCGGTCCGCGCCATTTACGAGGCGTTCAATGACTGGAACGGGACCGCTTAACGGGGTGTTGGCAACAGAAGGAAAACACGGGACCAAGCCGTCGCCGCTGTCATAGGCGTTCCTCCAGGAGAGTGATGAATCACAGCGAACCCAATGAGGAAGCGTACATTCCTGTTCACTGGTATGCGGATGCCTTCGGGCCGCTATATCCCATCATTTACGCGCACCGCACCGTTGAAGCAGCACTACCCGAAGCGCGATTCGCGCAGGACGTGGTGTCCCTTGACGCCGTTGACACGGTATTGGACCTTTGCTGCGGCACAGGCCGGCATCTGGTTTCCTTGCAGACATCAGGGGCGCGCCTGACGGGCGCAGATTATTCCTCCGACCTGCTGCGCTTGGCAAGAAATCAGGTTTCGTCCCAAACTGCGTTGATCAGGGCATGCATGCGCCACCTTCCCTTCCCCCCCACTTTTGATGTGCTGTTCAGTTTTTTTACCAGTTTCGGTTATTTTTTTGAAGAAGCGGACAATGTGAGAACTGCGGGCGAAATTGGCCGTGTCCTGAAACCGGGTGGCCGTTTTTTTATGGATTATTTGAATCCACCCGCGGTTGAGGCGACTCTGGTTTCTGAGTCTCAACGGCGGGCGGGGCACTATAGGATTTGTGAACGGCGCTGGATTGACCGCAAAAGATCCCGCGTCAACAAGCATGTTGAAATCTACAAGGGAAACGCGCTTGTAGGAAAGACGGGCGAGTCCGTCCGCTTGTATAACTTGCAGGAAATGAAAGCCATCCTGGGCAAAGCAGGGCTTTCCGTGCGCCGATGCTGGGGGGATTATTTGGGCGGAGCGTACGGCGAAACAAGTCCGAGAATGATTTTGTCAGGCGTCAAGGGGGAATCATGAACGGCATCTATGACGCTTATCTAAATGCCCGACCGGACATAACCGCCCGCTTTGCGGCCGCGCCCGAAACGTTGATTACAAAAACCATTCAACCGGGTCGGTGGTCGGCCGGATTGGCGGAGGCGGTGAACGGGTTTCAGCGGGAGCTGGGTGTAGAAAAAGCGGCACTGACGGGGAGCGAGGCGGTTATCGTCACCGGACAACAACCGGGCATTTTCACAGGTCCGTTGTATACCATTTATAAGGCGATAACGGCAATACAGGCGGCGCGGCATCTTGCCTCTGGCGGCGTTCCTTGCGTCCCGGTATTTTGGACCGCCGGCGACGACCACGACTTTGAAGAGGTGCGCACGGCCCATTTTCTGACCAGGAAGGATGAGGTACTTTCTTTCTCCTGTACGGGCGGCGTGTCCTGTGGTCGTTCAGCGGACATTCCCATGCACGCCATGTCCCTTTCACCCGATACGCACCGCTTGATAGACAAAGCCGCCGATCTTTGTCGCAATTCCGACGCTACTGCGGAGGTGCGGGATTTCTTGCATGCCTCCCTGGATCAGTCACCCACAGTATCCTCGTGGTTTTCCCTGATTATGGCCCGGTTGTTCAAAGAAACGCCCCTGCGCCTGTTTGAACCGCGCCTGGAGGCGGCACGGATCGCCGCCATGCCCGTTTTGCGGCGAGAGATTGAATCTCCGCTGGAGAGTACACGCTTGCTGATGGAAAGCGGCAAAGAACTTGAATCCCTCGGGTTTAAGCCTCCCATTCACCGGGGCGAAAAGGCCGCTAACTTTTTTATTGAGGAAGACGGGCGGCGTAAAAAAGTTCGTTTTATTGACGGCCGGTACCTTATCGCGGGCAGTAAAAAAGGCTATTCGGTGCGGGAAATGGTCGCGTTGCTTGAATCGGCGCCGGAAAAGTTTTCGCCCAACGTCGCGTTGCGGCCCCTGGTGCAGCAGATCCTGTTTAACCCGGAGGCCTATATCGCCGGCCCGGGCGAAATCGCTTATTGGGCGCAGCTGACGCCCTTGTTCACTTTTTTTGAGCTGCCCATGCCGATTGTGTATCCCCGCATACAGGCGGTCATTACATCCGTGAAAACAAAGCGCCTCATGGATTCCTGGAACTTGGAACTTAAAGACTTGGCGGGAAATGCGAAGTTGATCGACCGAATACTGAAGTCCGGACCGGAAGACGCTTCTCTTGCCGCTTTATCTGAAAAACGCCCCCTTGTCGAGAAGGCGGTGGGTGAACTTGCCTGCGCGGTTCTTGGCGATTCTCCTTCCGTGAACATTCAAAAAGCGGTGGATTCCTTTATTTCCCATACCCGGTTTCGGCTGGAAAAACTTGAGGGCGCCCTGCTGTATGCGGACCATGAGAAACGGGCGGCCGCTGAAGCAAGGCTGTCCAGGCTGCGCAATATCCTGGCGCCTCACGGCACTCCCCAGGAACGTGTCTTTTCCGTGTTCACTTTCCTGTTCCGGGATGGCTGGCCGTTTATGGGGCGTATGCTTGAAGAATTGGATTGGACCCGGCGTGGACTGCAGGAGATGGAATGGTGAATGACATAAACCAGAAATTGGATGTCCTGGCCATAGGCGCTCATCCAGACGATGTGGAACTCGGTTGCGGCGCGCTTCTTGCCAAGCTCGCGGCGGAAGGACGGAAAGTCGGCATATTGGATCTGACCCGCGGCGAGCTGGGAAGCCGTGGAGACGCGGAACAGCGTTTACGGGAAGCCGCAAAGGCCGGCGAAATATTGGGAATCGCGCTTAGAATGAACGCGGGGCTTCCCGACGGCGGCCTTGCCAACACCCTTGAACAGCAGCGCGCGGTCATACCCTTTATACGCGCAACGCGCCCTGGAACAATTCTCGCCTTAATGACGCCGGACAGGCATCCTGACCACGGCGTGGCGCACGACCTCAGCAGGGACGCGAATTTCTATGCCGGCCTGACGCGGATTGAAACCGGCCGGGAAGCCTATCGGGCGCCCCGTCTCTATTATTTCCACCCCTACGTGGAATATGCGGGTATGCCCTCCTGCATTGTGGACGTCTCGGATACCTTCGCCTTGAAACTGGACGCGCTCCGTGCCTATGCGTCACAGTTTCACAATCCTTCTTATCCGGGTCCGGATACCTTTATCGCCACCAGGGAATTCTGGGAGGGTATTGAAACACGGGGCCGTTACTGGGGCAATCGTATTGGCGTGAGCTACGGTGAGCCCCTGTATGTGGAAGGGCCCCTGCCGCTGGACAGCCTGCCAACGGCATAAGCCGAAGATTCAAATCCAGTGCCTGGGCAGAAGCAGGTCCCGGTGGAGGCGCATGGCGTATTCGTCCGTCATTCCTGCGACGATATCTACTGTGCGCCGCTCAAGCGTGTCGTCCTGGCTATTGTCGTCGGCATCGTGCGAAGGGTTTTCAAGCAAGTACAGATACAATTCCCGTATCATCCGGCGCGCTTTGCGGATCTCCCGTTCGATCTCTTCACAGGGATATACTTTCTGGTAGAGAAAATCACGGAGGGTGCCCATGGCCTCCCGGGTTCCCGGCAGAATGTCGATCACCCCGTTGCGGGTGCCCTCGATCACGCCGACAACCATGGCGCCGATTCTTTCGGACTGTGTGATGCCGAGAACTCGTTTCGTGTCTGCAGGCAGCGACGATTCCGTGATCACCCCGGCGCGGAGGGCGTCATCCACATCATGGTTGATATAGGCGATTGCATCGGAAATACTGACGATCAGGCTTTCGGGCGACATGGGTGGCGGCGCCTCGCCGTAGAGAAGGCACTTGCCCCTGGAGTGGTTCAGAATCCCCTCCCGCACCTCATAGCTGAGGTTCAAGCCTTGGGAGCCACTTCGCTTTTCAAGGATGTCCACCACGCGCAGGCTTTGTTCGTAATGCCGGAACCCGGGTTCGTACAAGTCATTCAGTACGGTTTCACCTGCATGACCAAAAGGGGTGTGGCCCAGGTCATGGCCCAGGGAAATCGCCTCTACAAGGTCTTCATTCAGAAAGAGGGCGCGCGCGATGGTACGCGCGATTTGGGAGACTTCCAGGGTATGGGTAAGCCGGGTGCGGTAATGGTCACCCTCGGGCGCCAGAAAAACCTGTGTCTTGCGTTTGAGCCTGCGAAAAGCCTTCGTATGGAGAATACGGTCCCGATCACGCTGGAACGCGGTGCGGTACGGGTCTTCGTCCTCGGGGACGGCGCGCCCCCGGCTTTCCCGGGCCCGCGTGGCGGATTCGGAGAGCAGGGCGCATTCGCGTTCTTCCAATTGTTCGCGTATGGTCATGGGCGCGTCAGGATGCTTCCTTTAAGAAACGGGTCCCGAATGCACTCGCTGCATCCGGGACCCTTCGTTTTTTTAAAGTTAAAGTTGTGCCACCCGATCGGCGATCCAGTCCCCGATTTTGGTGGTCGACATGCCGGCGGCCTTGATATCGCTTACGGACAGGCCTTTGAGGGTTCCCGAAGTCAGGAAATCCACACAGGCCTGTTCCACGGCGGCGGCGGCGGCGCTTTCGCCAAGGTGTTCCAGCAGCATCTGGCCAGCGAAGATGCAGGCCAGAGGATTGATTACATTCATGCCCGTATATTTCGGGGCGCTGCCGCCGATGGGCTCAAACATGGAAACGCCTTCCGGGTTGATGTTGCCGCCGGCGGCGATGCCCATGCCACCCTGTATCATGGCGCCAAGGTCCGTGATGATATCACCGAACATGTTGCCCGTGACGACGACGTCAAACCACTCGGGATTTTTGACCATCCACATCGTGGTGGCGTCAACGTGCGCGTATTCACGCTTGACGTCCGGGAATTCGGCCTTGCCCATTTCATGGAAGGCCCGTTCCCAGAGGCCATACACATAGGTCAGTACATTCGTTTTGCCGCAGAGGGTTAGGGTATTCGTCTTGTTGCGTTTGCGCGCATACTCGAAGGCATACCGCAGGCAGCGGTCCACCTCGTTGCGGGTGTACACCATGTTTTGAATGGCCACTTCATAGGGTGTGCCCTGGCGCTGCACACCGCCGACACCCGTATACAGGCCGGCGGAGTTTTCACGGATTACCACAAAATCAATCTCTTCCGGACCTTTGTCCTTGAGGGGCGTGTCCACCCCGGGATAGAGTTTCACGGGGCGAAGATTGATGTATTGATCCAGTTCAAAGCGTACCCGCAGGAGAATGCCTTTCTCCAGAATGCCGGGGGCCACGTCGGGATGGCCGATGGCGCCTAGGAAAAGCGCGTCACATTGGGCCAGTTCGCCAATGGCGGAATCCGGAAGCACTTCGCCCGTCTTTTTGTAACGTTCGCCACCGAAGTCGAATAACTCGGTATCGAAAGTAACATTAAATTTCGCAGCCGCGGCTCGCATGACTTTCAGGCCTTCATCCAAAACTTCGGGACCGGTGCCGTCGCCGGGCAGCAACCCAATTTTATAGTGCGCCATCGTGTTTCTCTCCTGTGTCGTATTCGTTCCTGTTTGTTGTCATTTGTCCAGCACCCCTCATGGCAGGCTGGGTAATTGGAAAACGCTGTGCCGGCATCCAACAAGGCATTGAACAGTCAAAGGAGTGGTACCGTTAACTTGCCCCGACGCCGTGTCCCCTTGCATAGTCTTCAAGCGCGTCCCGAAGCAGTTTCCGTCCACGATACAGCCGCGACATCACCGTTCCCAGGGGGCACTTCATTATATCGGCAATTTCTTTATAGGACATATCTTCGAGATCAGCCATGATCACCGCTTCCCGGAAATCATCCGGTAGTTCTTCAACCGCCTTGCGCACCGGGTCGTCCACCAGTTCCAGCAAATCTTCCCGTTGACCATGATTCGGCTTAAAGGTTGTTTCTGCATCGGGCAGGCTTTCTGGAGCCGCCTCAAGTCCAGATAACTCCACCTCAATAGGACGGCGCGACTTCCTGCGGTATTCATTGATAAAGGTATTTCTGAGAATAGTCAGAAGCCAAGCCTTGATATAGGTGCCTTCCTTGAATTTATCATGGAATCGCAGCGCTTTTACAAAGGTGTTCTGGGTCAGATCTTCCGCATCGGCCGGGTTGCGGGTCAAACGCAAAGCAACAGCGTACAGGAGGTCGATGTGCTCCAGTACGGAGGTCTCAAATTCTTTTGAGCGTTTTACCGTTGATGCCGCCGTTGCCAAGAATATTGTCCTGCTTTGAAGAAGTAAATGTAGTGAAAAAACAAGCCGCGCTAAAGTATACCATTCTAATTGAACTTGTAATAAATAAATTTTAGCAGGAAACGGGGGAAATAGTCAATAAATTGACTTATGTTATTCAAGTTATACTATTTAGAAGGATTTTATGTTTTAAGACTGTACAAAGTCATGCATGAAACGGCTAAAATCAACAGGCTGAAATCACCTATAAGGGATGCTATGGTACCGCCGGGACGCCCTTTCTGGTCGGATACCCGGTTATTTTGACAACATCCCACGGGAGCCTCGCCTTCATCTGGAACACTTTCACCCTCCACCGACAATTCGCCTTCCCCTTCCGGTACGATCGGGAATGCCTCTACGGTAGTCGTAACAGTTGCCGAACGGTGTTCACCGGCATCGAAGCGATAGAGGGCGTGGCCGCTGATTACCAGCGGTTCCTCAGAAACGGCCTGCGGCTTGATTGTATACTGAATTTCCACGGGAAACAGCGGAACGGTAATCCACGCAAAGCCCAAGGTTCCAGTCATGTCTTCCTCGGGAAATATCACAGGTGCTTCTCCTGTTCTTGTTTCCATACCGACAAAAGACCAGTTCTTTGGGATCTCTTCGATAAACCCGATGGAACTGAATTCCTCTTCGCACTGTTCTTCGATTTTTACAAGGATTGCCAAAGGCTTTCCCGGGGTATATTTTCCAGCGGGCACGGAACGCGACACGTGAACGCAGGGCGTCTCTCCTTCCGTTTCACTCACTTGTAAGGGCATGGCGGGAGATAAAGAGAGCTCATCGGGTGCAACGCCCATGGAAACGGCCGCCGAGAGGATCCCCGCGGATAATAGAATCATAATCATGAGAAGAGTATTGACTTTCATAACACTCCTAGCCTGCCTGTGTGCTTATACACTATCTGTATTATAGCCGATTCCAACCTGTTTGGTAACGAAAATTAGATTTTGTTTCGCATTGCTCCCGTGAGAGGGCTACGCTTCGTCCGGGACTTCGCCCGGGGAAAGTGGCGCTTTCGGCGCAACCGAAACGCAGAATCTCAGTCAGAAAGAAACACACGAAACACACCCGTATCAACGTATTTTTCGTTTCATTATAAACAACCTTAACCAGCGTCATTCCGTTTTTTTCGCGGTCTTTGGCCAGCATCGAAGAACGGTACTGTACAACGCGAAAAAGACCGGAATCCAGATTCGTCCCGCTGCAATGAATGCCCATTTCCCATCTTAAAAAATACATCTGACACGGGCT
>JAAYBJ010000099.1 GCA_012730105.1 Candidatus Hydrogenedentota bacterium | reverse complement strand
CGCTGATCGGCCGCGTTTTCGGGGGTGGCGCCGCGCTGGTCCTCTTTGTTATCGGCGCGGGCGCGGGCAGTTTCGGTTTGCCCCTGTTGCGCGAATATGTCCTGTACCTGCTTCGCGCCGGGCATGTTGCCGTTATCACCGAGATTATCGAACAGGGTTCCCTGCCTGAAGATGTTAACCAGACGCAATGGGGCCGGGACAAGGTCACGGCCTATTTCAAAGAGATCAGCGTGCTGGCCCTGGTGGACCAGTTGATCAAGGGCATTATCGGGATGCTTAACCGTGTGTTGTTTAATGTGATGACGATTCTGCCCATACCCGGCTTGGAAGGCGCGGCGAAGGTCGCTCAAAAGGTGGTGGATTTCAGTCTGACCTATGTGGACGAATCCATTCTGTCTTACACCTTTAAAACGCGCAACAAAAATGTTTATGACGCGGCGAAAACGGGCATTATTCTTTATTGCCAGGCGTGGGAAAGGGCTATTGAAAAACGCCGTGGCGTTGACCCTGCTTTCCTATGGGTTCATTGTCGTCAGCACCCTTGTCTTTCTTATCCCCCTGGGCGGTATCGCCCTGGCCATGCCGGAAAGTTGGGCTTTTGCCAAGTTCACGCTTTTCGTGCTCGCCCTGTTCATGGGTTTCTCCCTGAAATGGATTATCTTTGACCCCGTCGCCTGCACGGCCACCATCCTGACCTTCCTCAAGGAAACGGAAGGCATGATACCCGACCCCGAATGGGAAGCCCGTGTAGAAAAAGTAAGCGACAAGTTCCGCGAACTGAAGGACAAGGCTGTGGCCTATGTCAAGGAAAAGGGGGGCAGCGAAAGCGCCCCGGTGGCGCCGTCCTTGGCGCCTGAACAACAAGCCCCGCCCGTACCTGGGGCACCGTCCGCTGATAAGCCGACCGACGAAACTATACCGCCGGTAAAGCCGCCGGAATCGGAGTGATTAACGAGACGAAGCCATAAGGCTCATGATGAACTGCTCTGAAATTTGCGGAACACAGGGACTGACCCCAGCGAGGGAAGCGAGACGGGTCTGTCCCTAGCTTCCGCATCATAGGCGCCTTTACTGCTGCTCTTTTTGTAGGAATTCGACGAAGGCCTCCCGGGGGTACTTCCAATGGAGGGTTTTGAACGGGGTTTCGTTTAAAAAAGTACCAAGCCGAACCAGGTGGGCAGGGGAATCCCTTTGTTCAAGATGCAGGATAAGCATCCTTACCATGTCGTTCATGGACCCCAGCACGGAACGATCGGCAGTCTTCACAAAGACCAGATTCTCTATGCAAGGCGCTATAAGGCCTTGATAGACCCCTCCCATATTATCCGATAACAGTTGCTGTTCCAAGGCCTCCTTGAAAGCCTGACCATAGGTCACGTCGTCTTTAACGCCGCGCCCATAAAAGACTACCGTGTACAACGTGGCCGCGTTAGTCGTCAGCATATACTGCTGCCGATTCGCACGGAACAGGTTCGCGTACCACCGTTGATGTGGTTGACCGGCCATAGGGAAGGCCGTCACGGTGGGTACGTGAAGTTTTTGTTGCAGTTTTTGCGTGATATGAATGAGCATCAGTTCTTCTGTGTATCGGTTGATTAACTTCCCACCATGAGCACCTGGTATCTTTGAGCAAGACCGTAACTGATCCCGAAACGCGGCATCCATTCGATGGTTTTCTCGATTTCGGCGTCCAGATCAAAGGAGTCTTCGAATTGGTGTTCCATGACGAAAGCCTGGTGAGCACGAAATAGTTCTTCGCCCAGGTGGAGTGAGTCGACGACCAGCTTATGGAGATGGGGCGGCACATCAGTCTCCATGGGGCCTACCAGGTGTTTCGGGTGAAACAGGATGGAAATATGCCCGTTGGGCGAGGCGCCCCAGAGCATGACCCCTTCCACGCCCTTGGCGAAGAGGTACCGGCAGATGAGAGAGGCCATAGTCTCCGTCATTTCTGGTTCTTGCTCGGCCAGGAGTTGAAGGAAGAAATTGGATGCCCGTTTGTACATGGGAGTGATCTCTGGGATGAAAGCCAGAGAATCTCCCTCAAGTATTCCCCGTGCTTCCGCCACCCGCATCATGGCCTTGATAGAATCGTCCCGCTTGTTGCTAGTCCTCTCTCCCTTCTTTCCCTTGCGTAGCCAATTGAACATACTCTAAATTCCTTTACCTGATTTGTTGGTTATGAATCACATCCTTAGTGTTCCTGATACCAAAACATCTGTCCCAACTTTTTCAAAAACGACTTTGGGGCCCATATACTGTTGCCAAATATCCTGATATTGAACCTTGTCTAAAAGATTGATGTCATCCAGGGCGCCCTCTCCGCCTTCACCAAGTCCGTTCAGAAAGGTTACGCCACCCAGGTCGGTTAATATGTATCGATTGTGAAGGGATGGACCTCCAGGTTTGTTCCGCCAGCGGCTGAAGAGGACATCAAGTCCTGCCGGAATACGCCGGGAGAAGTTTCTTTCGCATTCTTCCCTGAAGTATTCATCGGTCGGACCGTTAGTATCAAGCCTGGAATGTATTTCAATTGTTTGCGGTGTTTGACCGCCACGAAGCTGCGCTATGGCTTTGAAAAAGGCGGCAAAGGATTGGTGGTACTGGGTTTTTTCCGGACTGAAATAAGGATCGATAAAACAAATCTCTTTGGAATTAGAAAGCATTGCGGAGACTGCCTGTGCCATTTCATGGGCACGTCGGGCCGTGCGCACACCATGCGGCAGGTTCCATGCATTATCTTCGGAATCGCCTATGACATGGGGAGTTCGTATGCGGCCGTGGTTTCGTGGATTATTCATGGCAAGGATGAGGTGAAAAGGACATCGGCCATGGTCGGCTTCCGTATTTTCAAGCCAGGTTTTTTGATTGTCCCAACCGGAAGAATCCCGGTTAATCCGATTCTCCGTCAAGGCCTGTATCAGAGCGGTTGTTCGCTGTACTACCATATCATCCTGCAACGCTTCGGCGGATTGAAGTATTTGTTTTCTCCATTTGGATAATTTTGGATACTCAGACATCATTCGCGGCCTGCCCAGGCCGAATTGCTCATGGATGTAACGGTACTCTTGCCTGTCTTTACACCAATACACGACGAGTTCCGGTTCAATAGCGAATTCGTGAATCATGATTACATCAACTCCCGGGCGCGTTCGGGGAAAAATCCCCTGGGCCAGGGCCGATCAAATTCGCCATCCTCGGTTACAGGAATTTCAATAATCTGTGTTCCCGTATCGGAAGGTTCCACATAAAGTATCGCCACATCCTCGGGCTTTACCTGGGGGAAGGCTTCCGGCAACGCCCCTTCAGCGGTTTCCCGCATGCGGCGCATGATACGCAGCACCAGGTGCTCGCTGTGAGTTTCCAGCAGGAACAGGCGCGGTTTCTTGCCTTCCTCCAGGACCTCCCTGAGGAAGATGTCGGCGAGGTTGACCTGTACCGCCGGGTGAATGTGCAGTTCGGGCTGTTCCACCGCGAAAATGGTACAGTTGGGTTCCACCGCGCCCACCACCACCGGAAGCGTCTGGGATACGCCCACGCCAATATCCATGGAGTCCACATCAACATCGTTCTTCTCATCGTGCAACTGCACCACGGGTGTCCGGTTAAGCGCCTCGATTTCGGATACCAGCCGGCGCAATTCATCCCCTTCCGTTTCTTCGAAGCGAGTGGCCATCAACTGCAGACGGGCGAACAATTCACTGTTGGCGGGCAGGTGAATGCGGTCCTCACGGCGTAGGGTATATTGCAGACCCAGCGTGTCGTGCAAATAGTCGCTGCAACGCTCTACCAACGACGGGCCGTCCTCTTCTACCGGAGTAGACCGCAGCAAGGCGTCCCAGGCGCCAAGGCCGTTCGCCCAACGAGCGGATTCCGAATGTAACGGCACCGCATGCAACCGGTTGGGGACTTTGCGCAAGGGGCCCAGGTACCGCAGGCCGCGCAGATCCTTTACTATCGTTTCCCCCGCACCTACCACGACCTGACTGATAAGGGAAATTACTTCTTCATTGAAATGGGTTTGCCCGGGGTTTCCGTCAGTGTCTTCGGTGATTAGAGATGGTGTAAGCATGCGTCCCCACTCGGGTATCGTGCTGCCTACCTGGATAGGATATGTTTGTGCTTCTGAAGGAACCCCGTCGCCGAAATCCCCGGCCATATTATCATTACCCTTCTGCCGGTTTTCCTCTGTATCTTTTAATGCTTCAATAAGGCGACATTTATTTTCATCAGACTGACGTGCGTAGGCTAGTAAAAAGTTCATTGGATTCGAGAACATTTCCGCAGTGGAATCCATAACAGCAATGGCGTATTCATCGCGCGCGTCATCGGCTTCTTGATTAAATACAGGATGCTCTGGTTTTACGGAAAGCGCGGAGGTGCCATCGGACAGGGTCTGACTTTGAGCGAATAGCGTGCCATTCAAGCCGACGGCATAGGAGCGAATAACCGCACGCGATTGTAAGGCGTCCCATGCCGTGATGATTTGAACGGAAAATCTATCAATATCCACCCATTCATTGATGTCGGGGACATCTCCCCACGCGCATAGTTCCTGCTTTATTTCAGAGTAAAAGATCTCAGGCAGTAAATAGGGCTCGTTCATCAGCTTGCCCTGGTATTCCAGGGTGATTTTAATTTCACGGTCGAGATCATGCTGATGTACCAGATTCCGGAAACCGCCCAGGTCAATGACTTCCCCACCAAGGCGTGTTCGGTCTACGTCGGGATTGCGATTCTCAAGCACCTCCCACGCGTATTGAAGCGCCTGGATAATGGTCGACTTGCCGGCGCTGTTCGCGCCGAAAAGCAGCGTAATCGGGCGCAACGGAACGGTCACCGGCGCGCCGATGCCTTTAAAGTTTTCTATGGTGATGGAGGTGAGACCGCTGTGGTTCATATTAATATTTCCTCATTTGTGGAAAGTTGGGCGAACGCATTTATGGGGTACTAGTGGTCGATCATTTTGAAGGGATACATATTCATTTCCGCTCTGATTTGAAATAGCGCCATATCAGGATCTATCCATTCCACCCATGGAGTGATTATGTTCACCATGTTGTTCATGGATTCGAGTACAGAAGGGTCGATGGTCTTTACAAACAGCACGTTATTCCTATTAGGTGAAATATGACGTTCATAAATTGCTTGTAATCTGTTCCGCGTCAGATGTTTTTCCAGCACGGGCCACAGCGCTCCCAGATAGTCGGCACCATCTGTAATGCTTTGCTCTTCCAGCACCACCACATACAAGGACACCGCACGGTTTGTCAGGATATACTGCACCCAATTGGCAAGGGACAGGTTCGTATACCACCAGAAATAGTCAACATTTGCCGGTGGGAACACCGTCAGTACATGAATGCGAAATTTCTGTTGGAGTTTATTTGTGATGTAGAAGAGCATATTTGCTACTCTTATTTTCTTATCTTTAGGTCTTCTACTTTAAAATATCGATTACTTGACTTAAATAAGTCATTGCCAGAACATTCCCGGTCGCACCTTCAAGTATTCTTCGAATGGAATTAACAGATTCATTAATAATCCCAAGTTTAGGCCTTGGTGATTGAGACTGCAAACATATAGTTTCTATTTCAGCGAGCATTTCGGTATGTTCTTCGTTGCCAAGAGCAATATCATCTAAAGTTTCTTTTATTTTGTGGATAATCGGAATGATTGAGGGGATATCGCATTCACAGGATAATTCCTGAACAGCATGCGGTGATACCTGCTGAAGTTGTGATTGGTTAATATGCCCTATATTGTTTGTAATATGATAAGAGATCTGATTTGCTATTTGCTTTTCTTTTGATGAGAATGTCATTCCTTCACCTAAGATGCCTTCCTTTTCCAATTGTAAAGACCATTCTAAAACCATATTACGTACTGTATCGAGAATACCTACTACAGCACTGGGTGAAATATGTAAGATCGGTTCAAGTGGAATTTCCATTCCCTCCATCAACTGAAGTTTAATCCTTTCCGGAAAAATCATGTGAAGATTTTTTTTATCGTTCTTGAAAGAATTTAATTCAGCGATTGACTGTATTACCCTACGCGTTGCTAGTTTCTCAGCAATATTATGGTCTGTACAATATAATGGTTGCCAACCGCGATAGGGGTTCCATACCTTAATTTGACCGTGGATTATACGGTATGATGGAACATTCTCTTCCTCCGAATAACCATTCAGTTCAAGATGAAGCCATCTTTCAATCTGGCTAATATCAAGTTTCTTGGAAACTGAAAAAGCTTTCCGCAAAAGGTCGGGAATACCGGTATTTTGGTCAAGGGCATCTGCTTGAAGTTCGAGAACGAGTTTCGACATCAGTTATCATTCCTCTTAAGAATTACATATTGACTCTTTGTTAATAACATTTATCCTTTTGGAGGGTATGGGTCTTTCCCATAGGTACGTTCCTCTTGTATACGGCCATTTTGTTTATGAATGATTAACTGGCCTCGGTCCTTACTGGCGAGTTCCTTGCCTTTTTCAATGGCATCTTGCTTGTTCTCGATTATGAAAGATGCGCGGTCTGCGCCTTCGCGTTTTCCTGACCAATTACCGCGAGTTCCGGTGATGTGAATTCGCTTTGAGTTTGACATTGTTACAATCTCCTTGTTTATTTATAGGTACTACAAAATGTTTGTTTACAATTTCCCCTTGAAAGCGTATTGAACAAGACATTTGAAAAGGGTGTTACTTTTTTCTGAACTGGCTTTTATCATCTCTCGGTTGTGTTCTACTTTTCTGAGTTTGCTAACAAACGCCTTTTGTACGTTGATTGGTGGAAGTTTTATGCGTAGTCCCTTTATTACACCTAGATTAAGGCCACTCATGATTGCTCCTTTGTTCGCAACATCAATTTGTTTGAGAATATCAGGGTGCAAATGGATGCAGAAAGACAAGAACTCTGGGTATACTAAGTCCCTATTCACCGTAATGGTGGCCAGATGTTTTGTCGAGATAGCAAGCGGGATGTCATTGGGCACAACAGCTGACCGGCCTGTTGTACCCATAATTGTTATGATAACATCCTGTGGCTTTACTGTATAGCGCATAAGATCTGCGTATTTCTCTTCTGTAATAAAACGTTTCTCTGCCCATGTAAAACGATTCTGTACTGCATTATCTATTCCGAGAACTGCTATTCCTTCATCAACAAACTCTGAATGCTTTAAATCACTTCCGAATGGACCAGTACGCATTGCCCCCGGAACAGGATCGGCAAGTTGCTCAATACGATAGGAACTCCAATTGTTGTAATTTGGTGCAAGGGGGCCTACAGTATTGATAAAGACGGATTGCAGAAAGGCGTCGGTGAGTTGGCGGGCTTCGGCGCGTTTGCGGCGGATGGCGTCGGCTTTGTCCAGGAGGGCGGCGATGCGTTTTTGTTCGGGTAAGGGGGGGAGGGGGATTTTGATTTGTTCTACATCATTTCGGTTAATTGCCGCGAAGGTACTTCCCTCTCCTTTATTTGAAAGCTGCGGTTGCAGATAACCGAAGAAATGCCATAAATAGCCACGATCCACTTTGGTCTTATCTGGTCGGATTGATGCCAGCCCTCTTCCAATACAGCATTTGCAGGGCGCTATATTGACAGGGCCCACAGGGGCTCTTACGGACATGAGAATATCGCCTTCTTCCGCAATACGCGTCGGGGCGGTACACCATTTTATTATCTGTGGATATTTATCACCAAACTCAGCCTTTCCTTGGAAGAAGGGGAGTCCATTGGTATCCGTATTATAGCTTTCTCCAGGCGGGGATTGCCCCATTGTGATTGTCGTAATTGAGGCGAGTGTTTTTAATGGCATTGCGGTTGAATTCATTGCTTTGTTTCCCCCCTTTGATTCAACTCTACAGAGGATATCAGTAAAATGCCAGACGGTGTCTGGCAGATGACTACCCGCTGATCTCTGTTTAAGCAGGGTGACATACCACATTTATTTT
>JAAYBJ010000098.1 GCA_012730105.1 Candidatus Hydrogenedentota bacterium | reverse complement strand
CAACCAAAAAGCAATTTGGAAAAGCAATATGTCGCGGTTCAACAACATATGTCAGACCTCTTTAAGACTCTGGGAATTGCCGCATGAACTCATAATTAATTGTCAGCAAAATGGCCTTAAGCGCCTAACCGCAATTGAGGTAATTCTGGGGGATGCACCGTCTGGTCGGTCATAAAAACTTTCACATGAGTAGTGTATAACAATAACATTTTCAGGATGTTCGCAAATAGATTCTAACTTCTTTCTTGCTCTGCGTCGCTGTTCAATTCGTGTGGACAATTTCTACATTCCTCTCAGTTTGACGACATCAGATAAAGTGACGCAAGGATTTCCTTTACACGCTTACCTTGACTTTATATGAAACGTTTCTTCGCGGCTGTTTTAGCATGAGCGTTTACTCTATTGTAAGCTTCGGAATATACAACGAAAAAAGATTTAAATGCATTCAAAGTGCACTTTTAGCAAAATCTGAATGGTTTTTTTCGGCCAGACTTTTCTTATTTGAGTTAAAAAGGTGCTTCACAAACCTCTTCAATCTGTATGTTAATATCAACAGACCTGGGATTGCTGAAATCGATGGTTTTAATTTTACAGTCTACCTCTATCCCTATGAGTGTGCCAATTGCTTTCGCTACCGATCTTGCCAATTCCTCTGGGGTAACCTTGCTCAATGCATCCAATTCATTGTTCATAGTACAATCCTTTTTTTAATTTCTATACCTGTAAATTTCTGAAACTATTTAGTTCATTCTCATATCCTCTACAATCAACATATAATTATGAATATCTTGCTACTAAGAGCTTCAAAGAATTATATCAAGAAAACAATACTAGCCATAAGTAACATTTTGCTTAGATTTTTCTTTACGCACTAGATAAATTTCTCTAAAGTCTCACCGCGCCTATCCTCTCCTACCTCGCCGCCCCGCGTTACTGCCTCTTCGCTTCCTGACATTCCGCACATGCTCGCGGCGCGTGGCGAATATGGGTGCGAGGCGCACCGCCTCCAGTCGTTCCAGCAACGCCTGGACTTCCGCTTCCGTGAACACGGGTTCTTAAATAGGGGGTAGGGAGTAGGGGGTAGGGGGCAAGACTCCCGTTTGGGAATGCCCTCCCTTTAAATTCTATTTCGGTTTGCCCCGTTACACCGCAGTCTCCGTAATAACCTTAAGAGACGAGATGTCCGCAAAATCCTTGGCGTTATGCGTCACCAAGGGGATGCCATGACGGACAGCACACGCGGCGATCCAGGCATCATTGAAGCTGATGGGCCGTCCGATACGTTCCCGTTCCGCGACCAGTCGTGCGTAGCAGCGGGCTATTTCATGGTCATAGGGGAGCACCACGAAATTTCGCAATGTTGTTTCCAATTGCTTCCGATTCTTTTCCCCCCAGCGCCCCTTTTCCGCGCCATAATAGAGTTCTCCGACGGTGATGAATGAAATGGCCAGCAAGTGTCCTTCAAGATGTTTGACATAAGCCCGCGCCAAGGGATGGTCCTTCATCACGTAGGAAACGATGTTGGTATCCACCAGCAGTTTCGCGTTGCTCATACAGGCGCCCCTGAATGGCGCAAGGCATCAATAGCATCCTCGAAGCCATCGTCCAATTCACCGGGCCAGGTGCCAAAGAGCGCCCGAACATTCGTCATGGGCGTAACCTGTTGCGCCTCGGCCAATGCTTCCAGGGTGGGACTTTCCCAGAAGCTGTATTCGACCGGTGTGCCTTGGGGCAACAACTCGGCGGCTTCATTTTCCCGTTCCTCCAATCGCTCAATATCATGAATTTTAATCGATGTAACCTTTCCGGTGACCGGGTCCTCCTTCGCTTCCCCCACAATACGGACGTAGTCCAACATATCCTCCAATACTTCGTCCTTCTGTTCGTTATCAAACAGGCACAGTACCGGTTCACCGACTGCGGGATGGATACGGCATCGCGTTCCGTGTTCCTTGAAGTCCGCCATCAGCAGGCGGCCCTCAAGGGTTCGGATATTGGTTTGCGGTCCCTGAATGCGCTCCTGTATTCGCGTGAATCCCGCTGGTGTAAAGGCGGCTTTCAACGGCGTTTCCCGATGACTCAGGGTAAATTCAATCCGGTTGATCCCCTTGGAGAAAAGTATGCCTGCATCCCGCCAGGCCATCAGGACGCCGGCGTCGCAACCCTGGGGGAGTGTATCTGCCGGTTCCTGAATCGAGACCAAAGCCTCAAGGGTTTTCTCGATGATTTCCAGCCCCCGATCCATTCCCGGAAGGGATTCCTGTATCTTGCCACGCTCGAAACCGAGCACCGCGGCCGGACTTCCCTGGGCCAGGGAAACAAGGTCGAGGGAAACCTGCGTTTTGATGTTTTGGGGTTGGGGTCCCCTGTGTATGCTGTCAATATCTCCGCTCAGCACCCGACCGGTTCTTTGAACCGCCTTGGTAAGGTGCGTCAAAAATTTTAACAGATGTGCCACCGGAATCCTGGCGGGACCTACTGCATCGCCCTCAAATCGTATTTTCAATAACGGTTCTGTATTCTTCATTTTCGTGCCTCCTGTACAGGATGTTTCCGGGCACATCCTATTCGCTATGGAGTACAAGTATATCGCCTGTGTATCACTGGATTCATTATAGAGTAACGGAGATTACACGGACAAATAAGGGGCAAGGGGTAGGGAGTAGGGAAACCCTCCCGTAGCATCGTCCACCCCGGGAACTTGAGGTGCCAAATTGGCGCCTTTGGAGGGGGGGGCAAAAGGCGCAGCAACAGGGACCTATAACTTTATGGGGCGGGCGGGCGGTATGTTATCCCATAAACACTTGTTATTGGCGCCTATTTATGGTACACTCCAATGGACATCACATTTGATAAAATACACGTAACATATTCATACTAAAGCGATTATAAGGGACATTTATGCGGACATATACGAAGACACATCCTTGGATAACATTTAAGGCGAATCTCTCTCATGCCCATCCGAAATTGTGGTTGATGCTGGGGGAATGCCAATCGAAATGCGAGCATTTATCCAAGGCGCCACTGCGTCCCGAGACCGCCCGGGAATTGCACCAGGTCTATCTGGCGAAAGGCGTGCAGGCCACCACGGCCATTGAGGGTAATACGCTCACGGAAGAACAGGTTTTACAGCATATTCGCGGGGAATTACAGTTGCCGCCCTCCACGGAATACATGCGGCAGGAAATCGACAATATAATCCGGGCATGCAACGAAACAATGGGCCATGTTGTTGCCGGCACACCGCCCCCGCTTTCCATCGAACGGATTAAAGAACTGAACGAATATGTACTGCACCATCTCAAGGTCAGCGAAGACGTGCAGCCTGGCCAATTGCGCACCCATTCCGTTGTTGTAGGCAATGCCTACCGGGGCGCTCCGGCGGAAGACTGCCCCTATCTGCTTGACCAGTTGTGTGCATGGCTCAATGGTGACGATTTCAAGCCATCCGATTCCATGGAACAGTATGGCATGGTATTCGCGCTTCTGCGCGCCATTGTAGCCCATCTGTATTTGGCCTGGATACATCCCTTCGGGGATGGTAACGGCCGCACCGCACGGCTTATTGAATTCGAGATTCTCAATAGCGCCGGTTTCCCCTCGCCGGTGACGAACCTGTTAAGTAATCATTACAATCAGACACGGTCTGAATACTATAGACAACTGGACCTGGCCAGCAAGTCCGGGGGAGAGATTCTCCCTTTTATTGAGTATGCGGTCCAGGGGTTTCTTGATGGTCTGCGTGATTATGTCGAAAGAGTATGGAAGCAACACTATGATGTGGTATGGCGCAGTTATGTACATGAAAAATTCCGCCATCTCTCCGGTGAAGCCCATAAACGGCGCCGCACCCTCGTTCTTGACCTGTCACGCACCGGCACGGCCAAGACAAAGAACGAGATTGCCGAACTTAGCCCTATGCTCGCAAAAGCTTACGCCCAAAAGACAAGCAAAACGCTGGGGCGTGATTTAAACGAATTAATCGCGATGCATTTGATCCGCAAAGAGGGCGACCGATACCGGGCACGAACGGAAGAGATTCTCACTTATCTGCCTGTCCGTGCAGTGAATACAATCTGACGGAACAACAGGTGGAGTGAAGGGGTTGGCTAAAACACGATCACATCCACCCGTTTGGCCTGATCGCCGCCGGGGCGGAACAGGATGATGTCCTCGGCGGGATTGTCGTTCAGTTTTTCGGCGCGGGCATTGCCGAAACTGGGCATGGTGAATTTCTTCCAGGGCTTGGAGGTGATAAAGCGCTGGGGGTCGCCGGTATAGACCGCGAGGGTGTCGCCGGCACTGCCGTAAACGGCATCCATGCGCCCGTCACCGTTGAAATCGCCGAAGGCATAAGCGACGCGGGCGCGCCCTTCGGGGGCGTCCATGGTCATGTTGGTGCTGTAGTCCGCCTTCTCGCGGAACTGTTTTCCGTCGAAGAGATGGGCCTCGGCGCGGGCGGAAATCTTGCCCCGCACGAAAAAGTTGACGATGTTCCCCACGCCGAAGGGGATGCGAATGAATACGAGGTCGAGCAGTTTGTCGCCGTCAACATCCATGACGACGGGGCTGGACACGGCGCCGGTGCAGGGGAACACGGCGTCGGGCGTTTCGGCGTATACAAAGGGCTCCTTCGCCAGGTAGACATGGGTCTCGGCGTACATGCGCACGGTGCCGCGCATCTGGGTGATGACCAGGTCGGGGAAGTTGTCGCCATTGATGTCCTTCATGGACGCGGAGGCCTCCCACTTCTCTTCCAGGTGCAGGGGCAGCCGGACGCGCTTGTGCAGGGACCAGTCTTCGCCGTAGGCGAAATCAGCGTACTCGTCGCTGAGAAAGGCGAGGCCCAGGGCCTGCTGTCCCGCCACGGGGAAGGTCTGGATGTCGGGCAGGCGATGCGTGATATAGAGGCTTTCGCCGGAACGCAGCTCGCTGACCACGTCACAGGGCACGGTGGCGATCTCCCTGTCCAGGGTGCGTATTTGCACGCCCCGTGCCGTGGGCAGCAGCCATTCGTCGACCCCGTCGCCGTCCAGATCCTTTGCGCCGAATTTGGCGAAGGCGGGTTCGCGGCTGCCGGAGGGATAGAGCGAAGGGCATTCCACGGTGGCCAGCGGGGCGAAACCCGTCCCGTCGAAGTGATACACGGCGGCGCCCGTGCCGGAGGTGGCCACGACTTCGACGGGCGGCGCGCTGTCCACTTCCGCAAGGAACAGGGCGCCGGTCTCTTCGGACAGGACAAGACGACAGGAGGGTGTTTCGGGATAGGCGCCGCCTTTGCCTGCCAGGAAAACGCACAGTTCCTTTTTCAGGGGAAAGGCCGTTTCGTCGTTGGTCAGCAGGAGCACGTCCTTGATGCCGTCCTGATTCAAGTCTACCGCTGTGGCGTCCCAGACATTCGTTTCCGTTTCGAGGGTGTATACCTGCGGGTCGGGGGCAGCGAGAAAAGCCAGTAGAACGATCCAGTTCATGGCGGTGTTTCCTTATTTTTGGCAGTAGGCCGTTCTTTCTATAATGCCATGGCGGGTGGGAAAGTTTCATTCACCACAGAGACACAGAGGACACAGAGAAATACTTAGAAGATATGCACCACAGAGACACAGAGGACACAGAGAAATACTTAGAAGATATGCACCACAGAGTCACAGAGGGCACAGAGAAAGAATTCCGGGGGCACGTTTCTCAATTACCCTCGAAGCCATAATCACCGCAGCCATGAAAGCAATGTGTAATTGGGAACATGTCCCGAATGGCACTAATTTAAGCCCACAAAGGAGGGACAGACCCAAAAAAAGAATCTTGTTGTTGGTGAAGATAAGGGCTTGAGTACTTTTTGGGGGGTCAGTCCCTCTTTTGCTAACCCCTATACCCTAAACCCTAACCCCTGCCATGGTGCGCGCATCGGGTGCGTCTATACATGTATGAAAGTGAGAACAATGGTCGTCCGTTGCGGGCTGAAAAAGGACAGGTCGTTTTTGGGAACCATCCCCGGTTCATGCTATACTTTTCATGGTTCAGGATTATCACGTTTCAATAACACAACCTTTCAGGTGCAAATACTATATCTATGTGGGAACGGTTTACAGAACGAGCGAAACACGTGGTGGGCGCGGCGCGTGAAGAGGCGGTGCGCCTGAGCAGCGAATATGTCCGGACGGAACACATCCTGCTGGGGCTGTGCAAGGAGCCCGAGGGCATTGCCACGCGTGCCCTGGAGAACCTGGGCGTCGACATTGACACGCTGGTTTCGGAGATTGAACAACAGGTGCAGCCGGGCAACGCCTCGGTCACCAGCGAGGATATCACCTTTACGCCGCGGGCGAAAAAAGTGTTGGAGCTGGCGGTGGAAGAGGCGCGGCGCTTCAACCATAATTATATCGGCACGGAGCACATTCTGCTCGGCCTGCTCAAGGAGGGCGAGGGCATCGCGGCGAAGGTGCTGCAGGACATGAAGGTGGACGTGAACCGGCTCCAGGTGGAGGTCATGCGTCTTTTGGGCGACCAGAGTCGTCCGGGGGCGGGTGAAGCCCACGCGGGGCGGAAATCGCAGACGCCGGCGCTGGACGCGTTCGGCCGCGACCTGACCCAGATGGCGCGGGAGAACAAACTGGACCCGGTCATCGGGCGTCAGTCCGAGATCGAGCGGGTCATCCAGGTGCTGAGCCGGCGCACCAAGAACAACCCGGTGCTGATCGGCGAGGCGGGCGTGGGCAAAACGGCCATCGTGGAAGGCCTTGCCCAGGCCATCATCAACGGTGACGTGCCGGACCTGCTGCTGAACCGGCGGGTGCTGACACTCGATCTGGCCGGCGTGGTGGCGGGCACCAAATACCGGGGCCAGTTCGAAGAACGGCTCAAATCGGTCATGAAGGAAATCCGCCGGGCGGACAACATCATTTTGTTCATAGATGAGTTGCACACGATCGTGGGCGCGGGCGCGGCGGAAGGGGCCGTGGACGCAGCGAACATGCTCAAGCCCGCCCTTTCGCGGGGCGAGTTGCAGTGCATCGGCGCGACGACCATGGACGAGTACCGCAAGCATATTGAAAAGGATTCCGCCCTCGCGCGCCGCTTCCAGACCATTATCGTCAACGCGCCGACCGTGGAGCAGACCATCGATATTATCAAGGGCCTGCGCGACAAATACGAGGCCCATCACCGGGTCAAGTTTTCCGATGAGGCCGTCGTGGCAGCCGCCAGGCTGTCGAACCAGTACATTGCCGACCGCTTCCTTCCGGACAAGGCGGTGGACGTCATTGACGAGGCGGGCAGCCGTGCCCGGCTGCTGATCACGACGCGCCCACCGTCGCTCAAGCAGCTGGACCATGAAATTGAAGAGGCCACGAAGGAAAAAGAGGCGGCGATACGAAGCCAGGAATACGAGAAGGCTGCGGCGTTGCGTGATCGCGAGCGCACGCTGATTGCCAAACTCGAAGAGGCCAAGCGCGAATGGGAGCGCAAGCGCGACTCCTCGGAAACGGTTGTCTCCGAGGATGACATTGCCTATATCGTGTCCAAGTGGACCGGTGTGCCCCTGACCAAACTGGAAGAAAAAGAATCGTCACGGCTGCTGCGGATGCGGGATGAACTGCATAATGTCGTCATAGGTCAGGAACAGGCCATCAGCGCCATCACCCGGGCCATACAGCGGTCCCGTTCCGGACTGCGCGACCACAACCGTCCCGTGGGCTCTTTCCTGCTGCTGGGCCCGACGGGTGTGGGTAAAACCCTGCTCGCCAAGGCGCTGGCGGAATTCCTGTTCGGCAACCAGGAAGCGTTGATTACGATAGATATGTCCGAGTACATGGAAAAATTCGCCGTGTCGCGCCTTGCCGGCGCGCCTCCCGGCTATATCGGGTACGACCAGGGCGGCCAGTTGACCGAGCAGGTGCGGCGCCGGCCTTATTCGGTGGTGCTTTTCGATGAGATTGAAAAGGCCCACCCGGACGTGTTCAACACGCTGTTGCAGGTGCTGGAAGAAGGACATCTCACGGACAACACGGGCCGCAAGGTCGATTTCCGGAACACGGTGGTCATGATGACCTCGAACGTGGGTGCGCGCCGCATCGGCAAAAACACCTCGCTGGGCTTCTACCGTGACGATGAAGGCGAGAATTATGAGCGCATGCGGGAACGCGTGACCGAGGAGGCGAAGAAACTTTTTAACCCGGAATTTATGAACCGGATCGACGAAATACTGGTCTTCCACCGGTTAACCCAGGCCGAGTTACTGAAAATAGTTGAAATCCAGGTGCAAGAAGTGGTAGATAGAGTATCGGAAAAGAACATTAAACTGGAACTTACCGAGCAAGCCAAAGGGTTCCTGGTACGTGTTGGGAGTAACGAGGAGTACGGCGCGCGTCCATTACGGCGGGCGGTTCAGCAATACGTCGAGGATCCCCTTGCTGAAATATTGTTAAAAGGCGATTTGGGCACAGATACAACCATCACCGTGCACCCTTCGGACATCGGCGACAGGCTGATGTTCACCATGGGCGCACCGACAGCGGAAGGTTTACTCACTTGAAAAAGACGCATCTGAACGGCTGGTACATCCCGGCCATGATCGGGCTGGCGTTGGTGTGGGCCGCGGTTCCGGCAATTGCCCAGGGAAATCCCGCGACTGTCCGGGAGATAAAAATTGAGGGCCTCGAGCGCGTCAGCGATGCGGTTGCGCGTGCCCAGATTGAGACGCAACCCGGAAGCGCGTATGACGCGGGCGCCACCGCCCGCGACATCAAGCGCCTGTATGAAACGGGTTATTTTGAAACGGTGGACTCGAAAGTCGAGGAATCGGGCGGGGAAGTCGTGGTCACCTACGCGGTGACCGAAAAGCGCCTGGTCGACGAGGTGCGCATCATCGGCAACAAGAAAATCAAAACGCGCAATGTCCGCGCCGTGCTTAAAATGCGGGAAGGCGATTCCTTCCAGCCGGATCTTTTCGAAGAAGAGCGTGAAGCCGTTCTTGCGCTGTACCAGGGCAAGGGATTCGCCAACACCTCCGTGGAAGTGAATGCGGAGAACATTGGCGCATCGCGGGTCCGCCTGGTCTATGACATCACGGAAGGGGCCAAGGCGCGCATTCGCAGCATCAAATTCGAAGGAAACGATCAGGTAAACGACCGCACACTGCGCAAGACGATGAAAACGAAGCGCGCTCGCTGGTTTATGGGCGGCCGCTACGAGGAGGAGAAATTCGAGGCCGACCTGAACACGGTGGTGGATGAATACGGGAACCGCGGTTATTTGGAAGCGGACATCGCCGCCACCGACATGGCCTACTCGAAGAACGGCAAGCGCATCGATGTCACCATCCACCTGGAAGAGGGACAGCAATACACGATGGAATCGCTGGATATCGCGAACAACGCGGTGTTCGATGACGATGAAATCACCGAAACCATTGAAGTGCTGCCCGGCGAGGTGCACAACAAAGGCCAGGTAGCCGCCGACGCCGCCCTGATTGAACAGGGCTATCAGGATAGCGGTTATGTGGACGCCGTCGTCACCCCGCAGATAACCCTTGACCGGGAAAAGAAGACCACCCATGCCCTGTACAACGTAAGCGAGGGCGACTTGAAATACGTGCGGGAAATCCGCGTCACCGGTAACGACGTGACCAAGGACGAGGTCATACGCCGCCAGATGCTGTTGATTCCCGGCGAGCGATATGACGGCGCCGCGGTAACCGAAAGTGAAAACCGGATCAAGAATACCCGTTTCTTCGACAAAACCCGGATTACCTTCGCCGAAACGGATGATGAACTGTTCACCGATTTGCTGGTCAACGTGGAAGAAGGCAAAACGGGCACCTTTAATTTCGGCGCCGGGTACAGCACGGAAGACCGCCTGGGCGTCTATTCCGAAGTGCGCCTGAACAACTTCGACATATTCAATTGGCCGAAATTTTCCGGCGGCGGCCAGCAGCTCCGCTTGCGCGTGCAAGTGGGTGAACGCCGGAATGAATACAACCTCAGTTTTACGGAACCCGAATTCCTGGGACGCCCGATATCCTTCGGTTTCGACGTGTTCGACGAATCCTATGATGTCCGCGGCGCGGCCCGGTATCGTGAAGATGCCCGGGGCGGCCAGATCCGCTTCGGCAAGGCCTTATCGCCCTATGTGACCGTGCAGACCGCGCTGCGCTACCAGGAGACCGACCTGAGCGACCTCGAATGGTATTACCACCCGGTGCTCCGTAAACAGGCCGGCGAATCCACCACCATCGCCCACAGCTGGTCGATAGAACGCAATACCCTCGATTCCAGGTTTGACCCGAACCATGGCGCCGTGCATATCCTTTCCGGTGAAATCGCCGGGCTGGGCGGCGACCACGATTTCTGGCGCATCGAGCATGATTCGAGCTGGTTCCGCGCCCTGGGCGAGAAGGAGAAATGGGTCTTGTCCCTGCGCGCGCGCCATGGCGTGATGGACACCTACGGCAATTCGGATTACGTGCCGCTCCAGGAACGCTTCTACGCCGGTGGCACGGCCACCGTGCGCGGCTACCGCAACCGGGACATCGGCCCGAAAGTGCGCGAATATTGGTTCTGGGGTGACCGCTTCGCGATTGGCGGCAACGCCCGTGTCGTATACAATCTTGAAGCGAAATACCGGGTAACGGACATGTTCCGCGTGTATGCCTTCGCCGATGCCGGCGGGGTGTGGGAAGATGTGGGCGACTTTGACCTGGGTGAAATCAACTACAGCGTCGGCACAGGTATCGGATTTAATGTGCCCATGCTGGGGCCCATCCGGATCGACTACGGATTCCCGCTCAATCCGGACCGTCACCAGAGCAGTTCTGGACGGCTTCATATGTCGACGGGTTTCCGGTTCTAGTTTTCCGGGAAGCGAAATACAATCCGAATGCCTTTTGTTTCTTATTAAATACGATGGCGGCATGTTCCCATGGGCGCTATAATCCCGTGTGAATTGCATCCTTTCCGCATGACGTGATATACTGTCCGCAACAGTTTCTTAGAAGGGTAAACACGCACGCCGTATGATTTCGCGTGTTTTTGTTTGCTTTCGCCGACAACCCAACAGCGCTTCAGCGCAACGAGTGAAGGGACTTCGCAGTGAATAACCAAGTTCGTTTTTCCAGATCCTTTTTGATCCTGACTTTGGCCGCAACGCTGACCTTCTCCGCCGCTTTCACGAAGGCGGCCTTTGCCCAGGCGAATGAATCCGGCAGCCAGTACCGGATCGCGGTGGTCGACATGTCGCTGTTGATGTCGGAATACAACAAGCGCAAAACGAAATATGATGAATTGCAGAAAGAGGTGGACCGTCTCCAGCAGGAAATCGATGCCATGTCCCAGCGCATCGAGAAGGCCAAGGAAGAATACGAAGCCAAGAAAGACGCCATGTCGGATGATGAGCGTTTCGACAAGCGTTCCCAGATAGAGTCGGATTTTGTACAATACAGAAGCGAACTTGAACGGCGTCAACGTCTGATCGACACCCAGGAAGAGCGCGTTTTGAAGGAAGTCGTCACGGACATCGAGGCCGTCATCGCCCAGATCGCGGAGAAGGACGGGTACCACCTGATCCTGAACGCGACCAAGGGGACGCGCGCCAGCGTGGTGTACAACAGTCCCACCATCGACATCACCTCACGGGTGCTTCAAGACCTGAACAAGTAATCCCTGCACCGTTGGGCTGCTATTGCAGCGTTCATCAGGCTGCCTGTATCACGAACCGCCATGTTCGGAACATGCCGCCGTGGGCAACACCAGGAGCGCTGTAACAACATCAGGAGAACGACCTGGTTATGGAAATTAAGGTCGGTCAAATAGCCCAACTGGTGGGCGGCATCGTGGAAGGTGATCCGGAAATTTCCATCCATGGTGTCAACGGCCTCTCTGAAGCGGGTGAAGGCGAATTGACATTCGCGCGAAGCCCGCGCTACTACGATCAACTGCGGGCGTCCAAAGCGTCCGCCGCCTTGGCGCCGTCTTCCGTGGCCGACGCGCCCATGACAATTATCCGCGTCGAACAACCTGATATCGCCTTCCTGATCGTGCTGCAACAGTTCGCGCCGCCGCCGTCGCATCCTGTGACGGGCATCCACCCTTCGGCATGCATCAGCCCGGCCTCAAAAATTGGAAACGATGCCGCCATAGGCGCCCATGTCTGCATAGACGCGGAAGCCGTTGTCGGCGACCGGGTGGTGGTCTATCCCGGGGTTTATATCGGCGCCCGCTGCCGTATCGGCGCGGACACGGTGTTATATCCCAACGTGGTGATTCGGGAAGACACCGTGCTGGGCGCCCGGTGTATTCTTCATGCGGGCGCCTGCATCGGCAGCGATGGGTTCGGATTTGCCGAATTCGGCGGCCGATGGTGCAAGATCCCCCAGACGGGTAATGTGCTCATCGGCGATGATGTGGAAATCGGCAGCAATACCACCGTGGACCGCGCGACTTTCGGCACGACCCGAATCGGGACGGGCACGAAAATTGACAATCTCGTTCAAATAGGGCACAATGTTCAGGTAGGTGAACATTGTGCGATTGCCGGGAAAGCCGGCGTGGCCGGCAGCGCCCGCATAGCGGATCACGTGCGCATAGGCGCGGATGCGGGGATTGCCGGACATATATCGATAGGCGAGGGCGCGACCATAGGCGCCCGCGCAGGAGTAACACGCACCATAGCGGCAAACAAGACCGTTTCGGGGTTTCCCGCCATAGATCATGCGTTTCAGCGCCGGGTATTGGTAGCACAACAAAAAGCGCCTGACATGCTCCGCCGGTTAAACGATCTGGAGCGGCAAGTACAGGCATTGAAAGACGCACAAGGCAATGAAACAACGGACAATCGCTGAAGAAGTATCCTATAACGGGGTCGGCCTGCACACCGGCAGCCTGACCACCGTGACCTTCAAACCCGCCCCGGCCGACTCGGGCATCGTGTTTTATCGGACCGACCTGGATCCCGCCCCCGCGATTCCCGCCCACGTGGACAACGTGGTCGATGTGTCCCGGGGTACCACCATCGGCATCGGCACCGCCAAGATACACACGATCGAGCACGCCATGGCGAGCCTGGCCGGACTGGGCATAGACAACCTGATCATTGAGGTGGACGCGGACGAAATACCCGTGGGCGACGGGAGCGCCCTGCCGGTCATGAACACCCTTCTCAGGGCCGGCGTGGTGGAGTTGGACGCGGAGAAGCAGTACATCCACGTTGATCACCCGGTGTATTACCGCAAGGACGACGTCACTCTGAGCATACTGCCCTCCGATGAACTGCGCATCACCATGACGATCGCCTATGACCACCCCACGGTGGGCACGCAGTACGCGTCGTTCACGATCACGGAAGACACCTTCAAAACGGACTTGGCGCCCGCGCGCACCTTCTGTTTTTTGCGGGAGGTGAAAATGCTGCAGGAGGCGGGGCTGATCCGCGGCGGCAGTCTGGAAAGCGCCGTGGTCATCGGCGATGACGGCATCCTGAATGACACGTTGCGCTTCCCCGACGAGTTTGTCCGCCACAAGATCCTCGACCTGCTGGGCGACACCTACCTGCTCGGGGCCCCGCTGAAGGGGCATATCATCGGCGCCAAATGCGGCCATGAAAAGAATGTGAACTTTTCCAAACAAATCCAGAAGGTATACGCACGGTCCTATCCCGAAAACGAAGTACGCCCCTACAAGCACAAGGTGAGGCGTACGCCCCCGGCCCTTGACGTAAACAAGATCATGAAGATCCTGCCCCACCGCTACCCCTTCCTGCTGGTGGACCGGATTCTATCCTTTGAACCGTTGAAATCGGTGACAGGCATCAAGAATGTCACCGTAAACGAACCCTTTTTCCAGGGGCATTGGCCCAACATCCCCGTGATGCCCGGCGTGCTGATCATCGAGGCCATGGCCCAGGTCGCCGCCGTGCTGGTATTCGGCGACAACGGGGAACCCAATGGCCGCCTGGCTTTCCTGATGGGGGTGGAAAAGGCGCGGTTCCGCGACACCGTGGTGCCGGGCGACCAGCTGGTACTGAAGGCGGAAATGGTCCATTACCGTCATAATGCGTGTAAAATCAGGGCCTTTGCCCTTGTGGACGATGCCGTCGCCGCGGAGGCCGTGATGTCTTTCGGCCTGATGCACCTCGAATAACCCCCGTTCGGGAAGGGAAACACCGTGTCTTCAATTCTCTTGTACAGCGCTGATTTTTGCGGGGACTGCCGCGCCTTGCGCGCATGGATGGACCGCGAGGGCATCGTTTACGAACTGCGCGACATCCGCAAACACCCGGAATACGCCGCGGAACTGGCGGAGAAGACCGGCAAGGAAGGCGTCCCCTACCTGGTTATCGACGGCGCGTGGGTCCGGGGCTATGATCTGGGCAAGCCGTTTTCGGAAACCTTCGCGCGCGCCCTTTTCAACCGCTAGAACGCTTCACGATCGAAATGCTGTATATCCGCACGGAAAATGGTTTTCCCCATCTGCTGAACTAACCGTATCGGGGACACGGTCAATTGCGCACAGGCGTTTCTCTTGAGTTCTGGCTTTGCTCGCACATTCCCCCTCCCAACAAAAAATATAGGCTAAACGAAAACGGGGACTGGTAACGGTACGCTCCAAGGAACTGGACATAATGCACTTCACCCCGATACAGTGTACCGGTACCGCTTTCGTGGTACATGCAAAGAGATTTAATGGGTGACTGTCCCCTGTTATTTCCAATTACTAGTATAAGCCAGAGTTAGCAATATGTCAACCATGCAAAAAGCCAGTCGACTGAACCAAAACGGGGACTGGTAACGGTGCGCTCCAATAGTCCAACGCCTGTTACTCTTCACCCCGGCATAGCGCAACGGTACCTGTTCCCGCTTCCGTGGTACGTGCAAAGAGATATTATAGGTGCCTGTCCCCTGTTACCCCTGAATTACCCACCACACCCTCCTTTAGCAAGAATAAATATAGCAAGAAAAACATTTACAAAAGCAACAATGCACCAGAAGAAAAGTTTTCTTTTTTTGGGGGGATTATCCGATTCTGACAATGTGTTACAATCTATTATGCTCAGAATCATGTCGAAAAAACTGAAAATAATTTCAAGCATAGATTCCATATCTTATTTATTATTAATTACTAACATGACAATTAGCTAAATTATAAATCGCTTCCGCACATCGTTTACAGTGTTTTATTACTTTAAAGCTATGATACGCGCATCGAAGACAAAAATAGCCGGCACTGAATAAGCAAAGCGCAACCCATGGTCCACTTTCGGTTACAGATATACATATTCCTATATTATATTTACATAAAGGGCAATATATTGATGCGCGTGTCGACTGATAAGCACACTGCAAACATGAATACAAATCCTTAACAGTAAATTCACAACATCTTTTCAAACCTAAAAGATCAACGGAATTAATTGAGTTATTTAACACATATATATAAATATTCGGCCCATCGACTAGCCCCGCCGGATCCGGCGAAGTCCACCGGTTCATATTCGGGCTGTAGTACCGGTACGGGAAGTAATACATCTGCGACTCAGCGTCCCAAGGCTTGCCCGTGAACTCATGGTACGGGGAATTGCCATAGGCATAACTCCGTTGCCCAAAGGGTAAGTGCACGTTCTGAGACACCACGGTTTTGGACTGGTCATATCCATGGGTGCTGGT
>JAAYBJ010000097.1 GCA_012730105.1 Candidatus Hydrogenedentota bacterium | reverse complement strand
TTTATAATGAAACGAAAAATACGTTGATACGGGTGTATTTCATGTGTTTCTTTCTGACTGAGATACTGCGTTTCGGTTGCGCCAAAGGCGCCCCTTCTTCCGGGCGAAGTCCCGGACGAAGCGTAGTTACTTAAAGACATTACACGCGTACTCTTTGTCATCAAATTAAAAATCGAATAAACTTGCCCTGTAAAAACATTAAACACTGATTCGTCCCGTTTTGTGGTATTATTTATTTAGCAGGTACAAAGATTTTTTATTCTTCATTTGGCCGTAATTCTTATTTCGATCATTCCATTTTAAGAGAAGGAGTACAGAAACGATGCAAGCACTTATGAAACATGGTTCGAGGTGTCTCGGCAGGATACTTAATGAATGCCGCCAGCTCGTCACGCGGAACATTTCCCTACGCCAGTTCCGGGAAGAATGCGCCAGGCATTATCAGTCGGCCCTGCAGGATATCAACCGCCCTCCCCTTACGGACCGGCGCAAAGCCGCCATCCGCTCTTTGAACGACGGGATACGCCTGTATAACGGCAAGCGCTTCTCCGAAGCGTTGCGGGCCTTTGAAGAGTCCGTCGAATACGATCCGCAATACGGGCGCGCCCACCTGTACTACGGCAACGCGCAGTATAAACTTCGCAATTATGAAGAAGCCCTTGCCTCGTGGCAGTGCGTGATCCGTATTGAGCCGAACTCCGATATCGCGGAAAAAGCCCGGGAAAAACTGGAACGCATCCAGTCCAAAGAGAAACAGACGGTTCGCGAAATGACCGAGCATCTGCGTCAGGCTTGATCAAGCCGTTTCGCCACAAACCATCCTTTGACACGCGGGAGCTGTGCCATGAATTTTCCCGAAGACCTCCGCGGCATCGTCACCGTACTGAACACACCGTTCACCGGGGAAAACACCCTGGACGTGCCCGGCCTGGAACGCAATGTCGCCTACGCGCTTGATTCCGGGGTGGCGGGCTTTCTCGTTCCGGCCCTTGCCGGCGAGGTGGGCTATCTTGCCGACAACGAACGGGAAGCCGCGGTCGCGACGGTGCTAAAAACGGTGCAAGGCGCGGCGCCTGTCATCGGATGCGCGTCGGCGGATACGCCTGAAGCGCGCCTGCGCTGGACGCGCCGGCTCACGGAACTGGGGTGCGCCGGCGTGATGGTAAGCATTCCCTACACCTCAGATGAGCCCTATGCCCTGGAAGCGCGTCAGCTTGCGGACGCGGAACCGGGCTTCCTGATGTTGCAGGACTGGTCCGAAGGCGGATCCGGCCTGCCGCTGCCGCTTATTGTCCGATTGTTCGAGGAAATTCCGCGCTTCACCTGCCTGAAGATCGAGGTGGATCATTCCGGTCCCAAATATACCCAGGTGCTTGAGGCCACGGAAGGCAAACTGCATGTGTCGGGCGGCTGGGCGGTCACGGAGATGATCGACGGACTGGACCGGGGCGTGCATGCCTTCCTGCCCACGGCCATGCATCACACCTATACGCGCCTGTATAGCCTGTACAAGGACTGCCGGTATGTGGCCGCAAACGCCTTGTTCCGGCGCTTGAAACCGATCCTGGACTACTCGAACCAAAACCTGGCCTGTTCCATCCATTTTTTCAAGCACCTGCTGCATGCCCAGGGGGTCTATGCCACGCCGCGCACCCGGCACCCTTTTTCCGGCCCCACAGACGAAAAACGTTTCGCAGACATGATTTCCCTGGCGCAACTCCTGGAGTTTGAGAATCACCCCGGAAGACATTGATCCGCCGCAGACCCAAAGCCTATACTGACCTTCCCCTGTCGGGCATCTCCAAAGGAGTCCGGTCATGTCAGAATTCTCTCGACGTCAGTTCCTCGCATCGGGTATCCATTGCGCGGCTGCCGGATACGCCGGCTCGCTGCTGCATGGCTGTAATTCCACCCTCCCGGTTCCGCCCGTCGCTCCCGTGGACGCGAACGCGCGTGTGGCGGCCGTGCTCGGAACAAATCTGCGCGCCATGACCCGGGACGCCCTGGACGCTTTCGGCGGGGCGGGCGCCATCGTCGGCGAAGGGGAAAGCGTTTTTATCAAGCCGAACTTCGGCGCCTTCGGCATGGTCAAGTACAATCCCGTCACGGCGGGCGACTGCACCAAGCCCGAGATCGTGATCACCGTCGCCGAGGAATGCCTGAAAGCGGGCGCGTCAAAAGTCATCATCGGCGACGCGGGCCAATCCAACCGTTACGACTGGAACGAAATCTACACGCTGGACGGGAGCACGACCATGTCGACCGAAGCCGCGCGGCTGGATGCCGCCTATCCCGGTAAAATTGCGTTGGCCTGCCTGAACGCCGATTCCCCGGACTGGCTGCCGATTCCATCGCCCTATACGAAACTGGGCGAAGTCTATATCTCCAGCCTGGTCGCCCTGGCGGACAAGGTTATCTCCCTGCCTGTGCTGAAAAGCCATCGCTGGACCCATATCACGGGCGCCATGAAAAACTTCGTCGGCGTCACTTCGACACAACGGTACGGGTACGGCATCCAGTGGCGGTTCCGCCTCCATGATGCGGGCATCGAACAGTGTTTCCTGGATATTATCAAGGCCGTACAACCGAATTTCGCCATCTTGGACTGTTCCATTTGCTGCGAAGGCAATGGCCCGCATGTATGCCCGGGTTACTGGGGAGAAACGGCGGATATGCGCGACCGGCTCGGGCAATGGCTTCTGCTCTCCGGCCCCGATTTCGCCGCAGTGGACGCCACAGCCGCGCGCGTGATCACCCATGATGTTTCGACCATTACCCATCTGCAGATGGCCTACAACCAGGGCATCGGCCAGATACAGGAAAACCGGATCGAGTTGGCGGGCGCGTCGCTGGCCGAACTGCGGGTGGACTGGAAGCCCGCCGAAATCACGGAAGGTTTCCTGGAGGTGCTTTGGCCGGGACTTCACCTGCTGACAGGGTGCCGGCAAGGGTAGGACGGCCGGCATTATTTCCATGCGCCGATGGCCTCGTCTATCCGCAGCCATTCGCGGAACAGCCATCGCCGGCGTTCCTCCGGGTCTCGCGGGATAGCTGACGCGGGCACGGACCAATAGCGCACATGAACAGCCCGGCCGATCATGCTCCCCCGGAAAAAGTCGGCAAAGGAGGCGGCACCTTCAAAACCGGCATGAGCAAAAAAGACCACATCGGCTCCGGGCGCGTTATCCAGTACGGCAAGGGTGCCTGAAAGTTTTGGCGGCAGCACATGCCGCATGTTTTCGGCGACATCGAGAAGATCCTGGTCGCCCTTTTCTTTGAGCCGCTGCAGGGCCACCCGCCGTTTGGCTTCCGAGAAACGCGTGCCCTCGGGATACATGACCACCCCCTGCCCCGGTTCCAGTCCGCGGGCTAGCGCCGCGATATGCTCCAGTTCCCGCGCCGTATTCTTCGATGCGCGATCCACAAAGTAATTCGGCAGCCGGTTCCCCACGATGTCCAGGCAGGGATCCCAGAGCAGTTCCTGCTTCATGACAAAACGCATCCGTATTTTGTGCTGCACAAGAACAATCCACGAAACCAGGATGGTATCGGCCAGGCTGGTGTGGCGCGCCAGCAAAATGAAGGGACGTTCCCCGAAAGCGTAATCGCCCTGAATATCCGGGCTGAGCGAAAACAACCAGCGCCCCACCCCGGTGAAGCCGCGCACCCATACGCGCTGCAGCCCGTAATTGCAGGGGATGAAATAACGGCCGGACAGGGGCAATCGGGGGTGGGCAAATATCCACACGGCGAATGCCGCGATCACCCCCAGGCTTTCCCAACACAAGTAAAAGCAGATGATCAGGTAGGCCCGGGTCCGCGGCAGCCGCTTGTCCGTGCACAGGTCCAGGCTAAAGAACAGAAACAGGACCGGGACAACAAGCAACACATTGAGGATGGCCGCTGAGAACAAGATGCCCAGGGTAATCAGGCGCCGGGTTGGTGCGCGCATCAGATGCCTCAGCCTTTCTGAAAAAACCACCGGTCGAGAAAAAACAGCGCCAGACTGACAACGCCACAAGCGAACGTGCCCCAGGCGATGTCCAGCAGGGTCACACCCAGCGTCCAGCCGCGCAGCACCGCCAGGTTGGTCAGATCATAGACGGCGTAAATAACAAAGCCCAGCAGGGCGCCCCACGCGAGGGCATTCAGGGCATTACCGGCCTGGGCGGCGCGGGGCAGGGCGAACACGAGCAGTCCGAACACGATCACCATCCAGGTAACCAAAGCCGCGACGATCCGCCCACCAGTCATTCCGTTGCCCACGGCAAGCATCTCGCCAAGTTGTGAGCGATAAAACGGCGCCGCCACCACGCCGATCCAGATCAGATCCAGCACCGTGAACAAAGCGGTTCCAGCGGCCCAAAGCACTCCCATACGCAACATAACTTTTCCCTCCTTGTTGTTACTCATACCCAGATTAAATTTAATTGCGGCGTATTACGCTGTTTTGCGGGAAATATCCCCGCCTCCAATTTGTTAAACAATTCACCAGCATGATTTTATTCGCGCGAGAACAGCGGACCCGCTATACTATTTCGACAGGATGATAACGGCAGGAGGGAAAAGATATGGCAGCGTCACTAATGCTTATCGCGCTGGTTAGCGCGGGCGCGGTTATATGGATGCTGTTTTTTTACGGACTGCGCCGGGCAACGGGAAACATCGGCATCATCGACATCGGCTGGTCCTGGGGTGTGGGTCTGGCGGCGCTGGCCTGCGCGGGCCTGGGCAGCGGAGATCCGCACCGCAGGCTTTTGCTGGCGCTGCTTGCGGGTGCGTGGAGTTTCCGGCTCGGCTTTTTCCTGTTGCGCGACCGGGTGTTCCGGGGCAGAGAAGACGGGCGTTACCTGTCACTGATGACCTCCTGGGGGGAACAGGCCGAGCGACGGCTCTTCCGGCTGTTTATGTTTCAGGCGCTTTTCATCGTGCTCTTCGCGCTACCCTTTCTGCCGGTCGCAGGCTTGGCGCGATCTCTCTTCACGCTATGGGACGTTGCCGCGGTGTTTGTCTGGATCATGGCGGTGTCCGGCGAATCCGTAGCGGACCGGCAGCTGGCCCGGTGGCGCGCCGACCCTGGAAACAAAGGCCACACCTGCCGAAGCGGCCTCTGGCATTACTCAAGACATCCCAATTATTTTTTCGAGTGGCTGCACTGGTGGACCTATGTTTTGCTGGCCGCGGGTTCGTCCTGGTGGTGCCTTACCCTGCTCGGCCCGGCACTCATGTTCTACATCCTGTACCGGGTGACGGGAATCCCTTACAACGAGGCCCAGTCCTTGAAATCGCGCGGTGAAGATTATGCCCGCTACCAGCGGACGACAAGCGCCTTCTTCCCGTGGTTTCCGCGCCGCGAGCAAGACTGAAACAACCGTCGGGGATCGAACTCACGCTCTCGATTCTTCGGGGATGGGTATCCCGCGCACGCACTCCGTCGCCGGTTCCTCGGGTGTCACTGGGAGAAGCCCTTCAGAGAAACGAACATGGTTGAAAGCCCAAAGGGTAATAAAGCCAAAGGCGCCTATGATGTGCCAGGCGGCATGCCAGGGCAGGATATACCCGGTGATATGATTGTTGTCACCAGTAGCCAGCACTATGCCGAAAATGAAAATGCCCAGGATGGTGTAAAGGAAAGGACGGGCGGCGGGATTGATGCGCCGGCGGTAGATAATGAAAAGGGCGGCCCCTATCCAGGCATTCAGGATCAGGGCGACCTCACCGGTATAAAAATGGCCGCTGTCCCACAGGGTAAGCAGGGGTTTCTTTTCGGGGGCGAAAACCTCGTACAGGAGCCAGCACCAGGCGAGAACATTCAGGAAGAAGGTAATGCCTATAAGTTTTCGCCGCGCTGGGGCGGCCATATAGTCGCCGGACACGGCGACAATGAGCATCCATGCCAGCAGGATATTCGTGCCCACATCAAAGAAGCTTGCCACACGGCTCCCTTCCACGGTATGTAGCCATACGGTCGGCAAGCCGGTAAGAAACACGCAGAAATAGACCCATACCCAGCGGCGCGGCTGGTTGCGGGTGTAGGCGCAATAGACCAGCGGTATGAGGCCGCCAAGGCAGGTGCAATAGGACGTGACAATATTCGCCAGGTGCGCTTCATGCAAATACATTTCGGGGATCTCCTTTTTCATACCGGTGTTGAAAAGCGGATTTCCCCTTAGACGCGATTAAAGCCGTTTCCGTTTCGTTTTCATTCGTCCACTTATCAGTCGATCCCCTCGCGCTCCACCCCCGGCTCCGCGCCGGGAAGGGGTTCACTGAATTGCTGAAACAGGGGCTCAAAGGCACCGAAGCGCTCCAGGCGGAAGGCCTCCCCCATCCGCCCGTCCCCCAGGTTCCCGGCTTCGGCCACGGCCCGGGCCTGCTCCGTAAGGAACATGGACACCAGGGCGCTCTTGTCCCCGTCCAAGGCCGCTTCAAGCATCGGCAGGCGCCGGCCCCAGGTGCGCGCCTGAAGGATCATCTGGTGGACCATGTGGCGCAGCTGTGTCTCATGACAAAGAAGGGCGTCTATTTTTTTTTCGAGGGAATCGGTCACATCCTCCACGTGATTGGCATTCGGCAGTTCCCGACCGAAAAACCAGTGCTCGCAAACGGAAAAGGGTTCCAGCCCTTCCTTGAAATGTTCCGGATAATGCAGGTCAAACGCGGACACCCACAGCGACTCCGCGACGGCTTCGGCTACCCGGACATGGTCCCGGTTGGTTTCCCCCCGCTGGTCGGGATCGAAACTGAAGAGCGCATAGGGCCGGTATTTCCGTACCAGGTACACCATGCGTTCCCGCAGCACGCCATGAGACA
>JAAYBJ010000096.1 GCA_012730105.1 Candidatus Hydrogenedentota bacterium | reverse complement strand
ACGGATGCTGGATTGCAGCCGCGAAAAGCGTCAGGTCACTATTTTCCAAGGCGTACCAACTAAGTTGCTCCATTACTTCCCTGCGTATGGCCGCACCGGAAGCCAGTACGTTCATTATACCGCTTACGTTATCATTAGCCATATAATTCACAACGGACGTACTGTCAGTATCCACAGTTGCTGCCGCGCCCACAATAACAGTCAAGATGGCCGTGCAAAGCGATGGTGCAAACTCACAGTCATTCTGTAATTCATAAGCCGCAAAAAGCGGGGTATCTTCATAGCCCTGACTCTTCGCAGGATCGTAAAACAAACCGTATGGGTTAGCCCCTTTGGCCAAGAGGAAGTCAATCATGTCAATTTGGCCTGTCTCTATCGCATAATGAAGCAATGTTTTATCGTACAAATCTGTTATGTTGATATCTCCCCCTGCAGAGAGGTATCCCTCGATATACGTAGTATCATTTTGTATTATAGCGTCTTGAATCGAATAGCAGGAAGAACTTTTTGGGGTGGAAGATAGGACTAACTGGGATACGTGATTCGCTGATGAAAGGGAGTCTCCTACCAAATCATATTCCCTTTGTGCAAAATCTTCAGAAGAACTAATTTTATGGTTAGTATCTGAGCAGTATTTCTTTGGATCATCTATAGATGTGGGGTTATTTCCTCTCGTTCCCAAGTTGCACTTGGGAACGCACTTGCTCTTGAAGTTTTACTTCCCTCCTACGGCCAGGGAAGCGGATCAATTTCAAGTACAGAGTGATCCTCAAGCACATAATTACGGGCGGATGAATATCGCCAGTGTTCGGGAGAGTCTACAAGGCCACGTCGTACCGGATTGTTATGAATATACGTTATCTTCTGCCTGAGCATAGTATCGCCTTGAATAAATTGAGGGTGAGAGCCTTCCTGCCAGACCTGGTATTTGCGGGTTTCCTTATAGGCCCTCCTGCAATATTCAAATTGATGCAAAAGCCACCCCTTACCGGACTGTTCCGCCATGGATAGGATAGTTCGAGCGGTGTGTCGTTTGAACGATTGCATGCAATGGTTTAGGTCCGGCGCCTCCGCAACAAGATGGAGATGGTTATCCAGGAGAACATAAGCGTAAAGGCGGAGATCCTTGTTCTTGCGGCAGTACAAAAGTGCATCAAGAATGATTTCACATGTGGATGATGTTGTGAAGACCGGCAACCAATCGACGACGGTTGCGGTGAGAAAGTAAATACCTTCGGATTCTACGATCGTGTAACGGCTTCTCATGGGGTCAGGATAACATAACATGAAATTAGTGCCATAGAAAGTGTGGGCGAAGTTCAACTTCAAAAGTAAGTGCGTTCCCAAGTGCAACTTGGGAACGAGAGGAAATCACGCATACGTCTCTATAAGTGAGCGGACAGATTACTGACGCCGCTCCGCGCGTTCCGGATCATATTCCGGGTTACGTTCCATTTCCTGGGCGCCCACATCGATCCGCCATGCCTTCAATTTTTCGTATAGTTCATGCGTTTTTTCTGGAAGCTCAGCGGCAAGGTTATGCCGCTCCCCAGGATCCTGTTCCAGGTCGAAGAGTTCAAGCGCCCCGGGGGTTTCGATCCCCTCAATGCTCTTTTCAAACCATTCAATAAGTTTATACTTGTCTTGACGTATGGAGCCGGAGGGCGCGATGCCGAGGCTGTGGTAATGGGGGTAATGCCAATAGAGGGCGTCCCGATTCAGGTCCCCGCATCGCGTCATGGCGGGCATGAGACTGACGCCGTCCACCTTCGGATCCGTTACTGTAAGTCCGGCCATTTCGGCAAAGGTCGGGAAAAAGTCGATGGCGCACACAGGCTCAGCGCAGGTTGCCCCTTCGGGAATCACCCCGGGCCATTTCATGAGGAAGGGCACCCTGACCCCGCCTTCATACAAGTCGCCTTTGGAGCCATAGAGCGGCTTCAGTCCCTCCTTGCCGAAATAGTCGCCATTGTCGCCGAGAAAAACTACCAGCGTATTGTCAGCGAGTTGGAGATTGTCCAAGGTATCCAGCAGGCGGCCCGTGTGCTTGTCCAGGGTCTCCACCATGGCTCCAATGACCGGATTGTTGCCCATGCGATTGCTCGCATCCGGTTTGTTGGCATACTTCAGGATACGGGGCGTATATTCCATGACCGGCTGATGAATGGAACTGTGGGACACATAACAAAAAAATGGTTTGTCCTGATTGTTCTTTATAAACGCGATGGCGCGATCCGTGATTTCCCTGACGTGGTGCGCGTCAAAGTCGGGGTCCGCGCCCGCCTTTACCGCCACGCCGGATTCCGGCTTGTCCAGGGCGAGCACATCCGAAAAACCGCGTGTGTCCGGGTCGCCGGGCCGTCCGGTCCGATAATCCTTGTCCACGCTCAAATGCCACTTGCCGAAATGGCCGGACACGTAGCCCGCCTCCGCGAGCATTTCCGGAATGACCTTTTCGTCCAAGGACAGGAATTTTTGCCACTCCGGTGTTTTCAGTTTGGCATGAGGATAGGGGTTGCCGGGAATGAAATCGGTGATATGCAGTCTTGCGGGATACTTGCCGGTCATGATGCCGGCACGCGTGGGGGAGCATACCGGCGCCGCCGCATAGCCGTTGACAAATTTCATGCCTTTTGCGGCGATGCGGTCGATATTCGGGGTTTCATAGAAGGCATTCCCGTAACAGGACAATTGATGCTGTCCCATATCATCGGCAAGAATGAGCACAATATTGGGTTTGCGCCCTGTTGCCGCGTGTCCCGAACGGGCCAATGTCGCCATGGCCCCGATGGCGCCTAAAAAATGCCGTCTGTTCATGTCCATGTGATTTTGTCTCCCTGAATGCTGAACCCTATGTGCCCGGCTTGCCTCGCGCTCACGGTTTCCATGGTACCATGAATCCAGCGCCATTCGCACGGGTATACATCTGGGCCGGCATATCCACGCTTGCCGGAAAATGGAGTAACGTCCGCATTCTATTCCCGGGAAACGGTGTCTGTTCGGGATGCAGTCCGGGACCCGGATCGCCGGATAAGAAATGCAACGATCAGTCCTCGTTGGTAGATGGCATCAATATAGTGGGGGAAAAGAGATCCATCTGAATATCCGGACGGCATCGATAGGGTAGAGCAAAGAAAGTGCGAGAACAAGTCTGCATCAAAGAACTTCGCTTTCCATTTGAAAAACCTTCACCAAATGTCATTCCGGTTTTTTCGCGGCCTAAGTCTTGTATCAAAGAGCGCTTCCAGATAGCGCGAAAAAGACCGGAATCCAGATTATAGCCACGCGAGAAAGGGATCTTCATACCCGCAGACAGCAACCCATGCGGTTTCTGCCGACGGCTTCTGAAGATAGATTCCGGTCTTTTTGCGGCATGGTCGTACCCTTCGCTACTGGTCCCTTCTTCACCGCAAAAAACCGGAATGACGCGTTGTTTCGGAAATAACACCAATCAACCAGGATGTTACTCTCCCCTTTGTCGTCGGTATGACCTCTTTACAGACAGAGGCCTGAGTCGCCAAGGTTCCCCGAATACAGACTATTTTATCCGGCGATCCGGGCCGGGATGTAAGAGTTGATTTGATTCGCCTAATCAGGTACTCTTTTATATGGCGCGCATGGAAGGGCTATGTGCGCCGGTCAAAAAGTTATGGTGGTGCCGGTGTGCCTGTACATGCCGGCTGAAGGAACAAACGCAACCCCTCGGAGCGAGAAAACATGGCTAAGAAGACCGTAAATGTTGCAATGATTGGCGCCCAGTTCATGGGCAAGGCGCACAGCAATGCCTGGCGCCAGGTAAAGGCGATTTTTGACCCGCCAGTTGAGCCGGTCATGAAAGTGATGTGCGGCAAGTTTCCTGAAGAACTTGCGACCGCCAAAAAGTGGGGGTGGCAGGAAACGTCCTTGGACTGGAAAGAGGTAGTGAATAGTCCGGACATTGACATTGTGGACATTTGCACCCCGAACTTCCTGCATCCGATAATCGCCCTTGAGGCGGCGAAGGCCGGCAAGCACATCGTGTGCGAGAAACCGCTTGCCAACACGCTTAAAGAGGCGAAAGAGATGCTGAAGGCGGCGGAAAAAGCGAAGATAAAGCACATGTGCGGATTTTCCTACCGTTTCGCGCCCGCCGTGCAGAGCATGAAGAAACTGATCGCGTCCGGCGGTCTCGGTGAGATCTATCATTTCCGCGCCGCTTACCAGCAGGACTGGATCATGGATCCCGATTTCCCGATGGTGTGGCGCCTGAAAAAGAAACACACCGGGTCCGGTGCGCTCGGCGATATCGGTGCGCATGTCACCGACCTGTGCCACTTCCTGGTCGGGCCGGTCTGCGAAGTGACCAGCGCGCTCGAAACTTTTATCAAGCGGCGCGTTATCGCCGATTCCGATGTCGGCGCCTGGGCCGCCAAGGGCAGCAAGAAAACCAAACAGTATGACACGGTCGATGTGGACGACGCCGCGATCTTTATCGGACACATCAAGGACAAGAATACGCTCGCCTCGTTTGAAGTCACGCGCTTCGCCGGCGGACGGCGTAATTACAACTCCATCGAGATTTACGGGAGCAAGGGTTCGCTGCTGTGGAACCAGGAAGACATGAACCAGTTCCACTATTTCAACCGCAGCGACCCGGAAGGCCTGCAGGGCTTCCGCAAGGTACTGGCCTGCGATCCGGGTCATCCTTATGTACATGCCTGGTGGCCCCCGGGACACATTATCGGTTACGAACACCTCTT
>JAAYBJ010000095.1 GCA_012730105.1 Candidatus Hydrogenedentota bacterium | reverse complement strand
TGTCCACCAGCGCGAAACGGAACGCGCCGACACCTTCAAACGCGGCGTCCCCCACGCTGATACGCCCCTGGTGATTGACCACAAGGGGGATCGCGGCGACAGCGTTCCCTGCCAGCGCCATGCAATACAGCAATCCCGTTACAATTAAGATCCTGACGCTATTTCGTTTCATGGGTCTGTCTCCTGATCTGCTCATTTTCTAAATCCGTACAAAATTCTACATTTTCATTATTAACTTATTTTAAACCAGTGCCCCTTAAAGATCAAGTAGAAAATACTTGAGAAATACCGAAATAAACAAATGCTTTTTGAAACAGCATGGCAATACAAATATTCCTGTTTCAAGATACGCGGGAACGTGGCAACCCACTACGAAAACTACGTAAATCTTTCCCCCAATCCAAACATGCCCCTTCTACCTATTCCCCGCTATTGCCCCGGCGTACTTTTCTTCCTCTTCTTTACTCGGTCTATCTCCCGGGTAAGTTTGATACCCCTGTCGCGGATGGAATGCCAGGCAAGACGCGTTTTGTTCATGACGAAGAATCGCTTCCCATGCTTTTTCAGAATATCCTGATTGATCGTTATGCCCAGTCCCGGCCCAGTGGACGGCATAAGTTTTCCCTGTTGATGCCGGAAGGGTTCCTGAAGAATGCCGTCACGGGCTTCCACGGTCCATCCCGGCGGATTATAGGGATATTCCAGCGCCTCGGTCGCGGCATACCCGCTTGCCACAAACAACTGCAGATTGATGGCAAAACCGATGCCGTTGGTCCAGGTATGCGGCGTGTAGCCCAGCCCGTGCTGTCTGCACAGTTTGGCGACCTCCCAACTCTGGGCAATTCCTCCTGAAAAAGTGGCATCGGGCTGAAAAATGGAATAACACCGTCGCTCGATCATCATTTTGAGTTCCGGAAGTCCGCTGGTATGGAGTTCGCCGCCCGCAACGGGCACCCTGCTGTAGGCCGTCAACGCGCTCAGATCCTCGTAGGCGTCCATGGGCAGGGGTTCTTCAATCCAGGAAACCCCCGCATCCGCGCAGGCATCCGCAAAGCGTTTTGCCCGGGGCAGGTCCCACAGCGGTGCGTCTCCCACAATGGTGACGCGCCATCCCTGGTTCGCATCCACGCCAAGCCGCATCTTCCCGCCTAAGGCGGATGCCGTTTCCGTCACCTGCCGGATGTCCGCCCGTTCGTCGAAATCATGAACGCGCAGTTTTGCGGCGCGGAATCCCTCCGCGTAGCGCTGCTGGAGTTCCTCGATACGTTCCTTCGAGTTTTTCACTTCCCCGGTTGAGGCGTAAAGTTCCACAGGACTGGCTTTGCCGCCCAGCAGTTCATAGACCGGCTTACCTTCATACTTGCCCTTGATGTCCCAGAAGGCGGGTTCAATCCAGGCATTGCGCCAGCCGAGGTAACCCATCTCGCGCACACGTTGCTGGATAAGACTGATGTCCGTCGGATCCTCGCCGATCAGGTGCGGCCCCAGGATCTCGCCCAGCCCGGCCCGTTCCCGACCCATGGCCGCGCCCGCGCTGTATCCCTCCACACCGTCGCTGGTAACCACCTTGATCAGGGTGAAGCGGTTCTCTCCCTGGGGCAGGCCCGGAATCCAGCTGGGATAAAACAAGGCCGGCAACGGAATGGCCACATGGTAGAGTTCAATGCGCGCTATGGTGCTCACAGGACGTATCTCCTTTCAATGGACGGGATGCCAATGCGGCCACATGGCGCCGTATCCAGGTCTTGCTTCTGTCAGATAACGGACCGTTCCGCCGCCTGCCGGCATGACCGCTACCCGGCGCATCCCGTTCTGGTTGACGCCAAAAGCAATCCATTCCCCACCGGGGCTGGGCTTGGGGTGATAGAGAAAAGCGCGCGGTGGTGACTGGGTAAGTTGTTTTGGGACGCCTTCAAGGTCAACGCGCATCAACTCCACCGATTCTTTCACCAGTGCGGTGTAATAAACATATTGCCCGTCAGGCGCCCACACAGGCACATCACTGCTGCCGTCGTGAAAATCATACACGTCATACACGGGCGTGACACCCCGGTACCCGCCTCGCTCGGCCAGTTTCCGGAACCCTTTACCGTCAGGCCGCACGATGCAGGGATGGCAATTATAGTGCTCCCCGGACACAAACAGGAGCCACGACCCGTCAGGCGACCATTGGGGCGCAAAGTTGAAAGGATTGCCCGTTTCAATGGGACGGATATTCGAACCGTCCGCGTCGGCCACCATGATCTGGTAGTCCTTATGATAGGCGATATGCCTGCCGTCAGGAGACGCGTTCAGTCCATAGGTGAAGCCCTCCGCCCCGCCGCTCACGTCCCGCTTGTTACGGCCGTCCCGGTCCATGATAAAGGGATGGGATACGCCACTGATCAATGCCGTGAAAGCCAGCTGACTGCTATTTCCGGGCACAAAAAACAGGCCCGAATTGTAGTCGCTTACTCGCTCAACAGCCGTCAGATTCGTCAAATTTCCAGAAGCGATTTCCAGGAGATACATGTCATACAGCCAACCCTCCGTCATGCGGAAAGTTTTGTGTTCTTCCTCCCACGCGCCGTTTTCCGGGCTTTCCCATCCGCGCCCCAGGATGGCGAACCTTCCATCGGGCGACCA
>JAAYBJ010000094.1 GCA_012730105.1 Candidatus Hydrogenedentota bacterium | reverse complement strand
TGGACGGAATTGACCTTTCCCGCTGGCGCGCCTGTTGCCTTTGAACAACCCTGGAAACCGGAGCAATGGCCGGATGGAGGCTATCATGTCACAGCAACCCTGTACCGCGGAGAAGAGGTGCTGGACCTTGCGCAACAGGAACTCCATTGCTGGAAGCCCAAGGAGTCGCCTGCTTTCGTGTCCGTTCAAGACGGTGATTTTATGTTGAACGGGCAACGGTGGCGGCCTCACGGGGTGAACTACATGCCTTCTTCGGGCATCGGCACGGAGTGGTGGAAATATTTTGAGCAATGGATCGGCGCGGAAGCATATGATCCGAAAGTGATTCAGCGCGACCTCGAACGGTGCGTCGCCATAGGATGTAACGCGTTGAGCATTTTCATCTACCGGGAATCCATGGAGGCCCAGAACCTGCTCGATTTGTTGCAGCGCATGGACGCCCTGGGCCTGAAAGCGAACTTGTCGCTGCGGCCGGGCACCCCTATGGACCTGCCCCGTGATATCTTGCGCGAACTCATTGAATATTACCGGCTCGCGGAGAACGATACGGTCTTTGCCTATGACCTCGCCTGGGAACCCCAGTTCCGCAATACGGAACGCGATCCCTTCAACCCGCAGTGGGAAGCATGGATCATCGAGCGTTACGGCAACCTCGAGAATGCGGAAAAAGACTGGGGTTGCCGGGTTCCCCGCGATGCGGACGGCCGGGTTGCCAACTACACGCCGGACATGATTTCCGGGGAGGGCTCCTGGGACCGCATGATTGCCGCCTACCGCAGGTTTCTGGACACGCTGCTTTATGAAAAGTACTCCGAAGCGCGGCGGTTCGTGCGTTCCCTGGATCCCAACCATCATGTCAGCTTCCGCATGTCCATGGCGGGTGACCCGACGGACCTGAATTACACGACTATCCTGTATGACTTTGCCTATCTTGCCGGAGCGGTAGACATCCTGGAACCGGAAGCCTACGGCCGCATCGGCGATTGGGAAAAAGTTAAACCGGGGCGTTTTACTTTTGAATATGGACGCTGGGCGAATCCGGCCCTGCCGGTACTGTGGGCCGAGGCGGGTGTGCATGCCTGGGACATGAGCCTGATGCGGCCGGGTGAAGAAGCCTTGGACTTTCAGGCGCGTTACTACGCCGATTTCTATCGCATGCTTATGGAAAGCGGGGCGGACGGCATTTTCTGGTGGTGGTACCCGGGCGGTTTTCGTGTCAATGAAAACAGTGATTACGGGATCATCAACCCGGACGGCACGGACCGGCCGGTGACCAGGATAATCCGCGACCATGCCGAGGCGTTTATGCAGGGGCCAGTTTCGAAGTCTGTGGATACCTGGCTCACTTTCGACCGTGACAATCACAAGAACGGGTTGACCGGCATTTACAGCGCTCTGGAAGCGGCATTCTGGACTGCCATCGCTGATGGTAAAACACCTGGCTTGCGTACTGAAGGTACCGGTACGGACTCCACCAACTGCCCCCCCTTGGCTGTGGGGAATGTCCCTTGGACCGGCAGCAACCCGCCCAAGTATCTGGATGCCCATTTTGATGTTGTTGAAATTCTTACTGGAGACGGGAATTGGCGGCGGGTCTCATCTGGAGATACGATCCCTGTAGCAGCAGGTTCGATACAGGTGCGTCTGACC
>JAAYBJ010000093.1 GCA_012730105.1 Candidatus Hydrogenedentota bacterium | reverse complement strand
CCACGCGAAAGGTGTTGTCCGTCAGCCGTTGAAACAGCGTGGCCATTTCGAGGTCATATTCGGGCCAAACATTCCGGGGAAAGGCGTTTTCGATGCGGTAGCGTTCCTCAAGTCCGAAGCGGCGCCGCAAGTAATCGAGCAGGGCATAGACCTGCCACGACGGGCGTTCCTGGTCTTCATGGCCCAGGAGAAAATCGAGGGCGGCGTCAATGGCTGCGGCGTCGGGGCTGTTGGCATAGGGGCGCCCGGGGGGAGAAGGCGCGGACACCGGCACGGCCGGTGTTATCGCGGGTTGGGACGACGGCGTGAAGTATCGCCAGGCCAGTCCAAGCGCCAGGAACAGGACGAGGGCAATAATGAGGAGGCTGGATTTCATGGAGAGAAGGATAGCGCAGGGAAGAGGGGAAGGCAACATAGGGTTTAGGGGTTAGGGGTTAGGGAATGGACGGAATGGACGGGATGGACAGAATGGACATTTATAGGACCTATACGATGCGGCAAGGGAGCGCCCAGGACGGAGATCGCCCGCCGCCCCCCCCCTAGACCCTAGACCCTAGACCCTAGACCCTAGACCCTAGACCCTAGACCCTAGACCCTCTCCCCCGTTTGCCCCGTGTCGCGGGGGGCGGTTATACTTGCCCTTTACCAGGAGTATCTAACGATGAAACGCATTCTTTCGAGGGACGTGTGGGTCATGGCGGCGCTGACGCTATTGTGTGTGGTGGTATACGGGCGGTGCGTGACCCATGAACATGTGCTGTACGACGATCCGAATATCATTTTCGAGAATGAGCAGGTCATGGCGGGGTTGACGTGGGACAGCATCACGTGGGCGATTACGAAACCGAATTTCGGATTGTACATGCCGCTGCCGACTCTGACCTTTCTGCTGGACCGGGAATTATTCGGCAATTGGGCGGGCGGCTATCACGGCATGACGTTGCTGTGGCATATCCTGTGCGTGTGCCTGTTTTACTGGGTCATGCGACGGCTGACGGGGAATTTTCCGGCGGCGCTCGCGGCGGCAATACTCGTGGCGGTGCATCCTGTGCAGGCGATGACGGTGAACTGGATTTCGGCACGGAACGAGATCATGCCGGCGGTGTTTATGTTGCTGAGTGTGGAAATGTACCGACGGTATTGTGGAACGCGGAATGGGGAAGAAAGAAAGGACAGGGAGGAGAATTGCGGATTCAGAAAGCAGGTGTTGTTTTATGGGTTGTCCGTGGGGGGTATGTTTTTGGGGATCATGAGCAAGCAGGGGATTGTGATGCTTCCGGTAGTGTTGCTGATGCTGGATTACTGGCCGCTGGGACGCATCGAGATTTCGTTTCGCGTTTTCGGGGCGACGTTACGTCGAGCAACGGTGTTGGTGGTGGAAAAGCTGCCCTGGTTCGCGGTGTCTGGACTGGGCGCGGTGTTCGCTGTCTACGGCAAACGCGATTTCGGGGCCTTCGAGGGGGAAACGCTACTGTCACCGGCTCAAAATATCGGGTTTGCACTGACGGCCTTCGCGCGGTACCTGTACCACATTGTCTACCCGGAACGCTATATCATGGCCTATTCGGCGTCGGGCTGGAATCCGGCGTGGTGGATGATTGGCGGATCCGCGTTGCTGTTGTTTACGCTGACGGCGCTGGCGCTGTGGCAGTTGTGGCGGCGGCCGTGGATCATCGTGTTCTGGGGCTGGTTCGTGTGTTTCCTGCTGCCGGTGAGCGGATTGGTGCGCTACGCGGCGGAGTCCATCGCGCTGCGCTACCTCTACGCGCCGGGCATGGGGCTGTATCTCTTGGCAGGCTTCGGACTCTATGAGCTGACGCGGAGGATCGGACAGCATCGGACAACGTTGGACGGAGTCGGACAAAAAGGCAGGGACTGTCCCCAGCGAGCGAAGCGAGACGGGACTGTCCCTGACTTCGGACTGTATCGGATAAAGTCGGACAAGGTCGGACAAAGTCGGACAGCGCCAGACAGCGTCAGACAGAACCAGGCAACCGGGATGTTCTGGGCCGCGACCGCCGTTCTGGTGGTTGTATCCTCGGGGCTGGCGTTCCGGCAGAGCCGGTTCTGGAAGGATTCGGAGACGCTGGCGCAGCGGGCGCTGGCCGTGACGGGCGGCGAGAACGCCATGGCGCACAATCATCTCGGCGTGATCCGCAACCGGCAGGGCCTGCGGCAGCAGGGCTTCGCCCACCTGCAAAAGTGCATGGAACTGGAGCCGGAACGAAATATGTGGCGGGCCAATTATGCCACGGCGCTGAACCAGCTGGGGCGCTATAACGAAACGCTGACGGTGGTGAAGCCGATACTCGATCAACAACCGGATTCCGTGGTGCTGCTGAATTTGTACGGCGGTGCGCTGACGGGACTGCTGCGCTTTGAAGAGGCCATGGGCTACCTGGAACGGGCGCTGGCTATCGAGCCGCGGTATGTGCCGTCCCTCTACAATTACGGGGTATGTCTGCAGCACACAGGACGGAAGGACGAGGCGCGGGACTACTTTGAGCGGGCGCTGGAAGTGCAGCCCACACACCAAATGGCGAAGAAGGCGCTGGAGGAATTGTAGGGTATAGGGTGTAGGGGACAGGGGGGCAAGACTT
>JAAYBJ010000092.1 GCA_012730105.1 Candidatus Hydrogenedentota bacterium | reverse complement strand
TGAATCGAAAATCAGACGGCCCGCCAGGCTGGTTGAGTATTTGGCGCGGCTGGCTTAAACTGATGGTCATGCTTGAAGGGTTTCGCCTGGCCAAGGAAGAAGGAACTTGTGGGTAATGACAAGAATTGCATTTGGGAACACACTCTCTCTTGAAATTGTATTTCCTTTTCCTTGTATGCCGGACTTGTCCATATCCAGGGGCAAACATCCAGTGTTGCGAAGTACAACTTCGCGAGCAATGGCGTTCCCAAGTACAACTTGGGAACGAGAAAAACTATATTATCTCAGCCTCTCCGTATTTCCTGACGTATGCCAGGGGCTCCATCTCGTTACGCACTTACATTACTCCAGAACACAGGTCATGGAATTTTCTTTTCCTGCCGCAATTCGCGTTGCAAACACACGCTCGGTGCCGTCCGCTGTCGTTGCATTAATCTGATAACTCCCCGCGAAACCCCGGAATGCAACGCGGCCGTCCGCGTCCGTTTTCCCGGTATAGTTCGTCTTCCACTCTTGATTAATCAACCGGTCCAGCGCTTGATAGGCGGGCTTGGGCTGGACGGTCTCATCCACGAGGCCGCCCAGCGCCTGGCCTTCATTCCCATAAGCCGTCTTGTCCACGAGATTCCACCAAGTGATGCCCGCCATGCCTTTTATGCTGAACCAGAGACGATACAGATGCTCCACGACTTCCGCCTGAATTGCCGGCCCGTTGTCGCCGCTGCCTGGTATCGTGATTTCGGTGATGTACAGGGGAAGGCCCAATTCGGAGAACCGTTCATACACGTTGAGCAGATTTTCCGGGCCGTAAACAGGATTCCCCGGGAAATGCTTGTCCAACTCCTGCCGGGAAAAGAAATGAAACTGAAAGCCGATGCCCTCGATGCCCACGCCGGCGGCCAGCAGGGCCTTGACCTGGTCCAGATAGGCATTCTCGTCCACCGGCTTGTGGCTGACGTGCATGACCTCGTTGATCATGAGGAGGGTGTTGTCGGGGAAGGCTTGATGCGCCTGTTCAAAGGCCCAGGACACATACGCCCGGTCTTGTGAAAAGAAGGGATAAGTGGCGGGACATACCAGCGACTCATTCACCACGTCCCAGATGGGGATGTCGTTGCCGTAGCGTTCCGCAATCTCCTTGAACCGTTTTATATACGCCTCATGCAACGCGCCCGGATCCGCCGGCATCCACGCGGGATTGATGGAATGCCATAACAGGGGGTGGCCCTTCGGCGTGATGTCATGGGCCTTGCACCACGCCAGCAGTGCGTCCGGCGGGGGACGGCGCCAGATATAGGGGGCGTCCTTGTCAAAACGCGGCTTGCCGGGTTCGGGTTCCAAGTCCCCCCAATAAAAAGGAAGGGACGCAAAATTGAAGATTCGGGTGAAGGCCTGTTCATACCCGGCATTCAGTTCCGGTGTGGCCAGTTGCCCCAGCACGAACAGGTTGGCGCCAAACAGAAACGCGTGGGACTTCTGTACGGCAGACACCTGGATATCCCGAAGAGGGCTGCCTTCCTTGTCCACCACAAGAATCACCGCGTCGCCCTTGCGGTGCTGTTCGATACCGGCATCAATCTTTTGCACGACCTCCGGTGCGGTCCAGACCGCGCGGAAGTCTTCGACGAAGTCCGCATGTACCCATACAACGGGCGTTAGAGCCAGTATCAAGAACGCTACGACGGGTATCTTTTTCATAATCCAGAATCTCCATGAGCTTCGTGTTGCAAATTACAGACGTTCCATTTTGAGGATACACCACAACATCGGTAATGACAAAATAGGTACAGTTTCCTTCGATGGGGGATTGTGCCATTGACAGGCTCAAATAATGTACATGTTGGGAAAACAATCGCTATGATTGGTTAGTTTGTGCCTTACGCGTGATGTCTGGCATGATAAAAAGAAGGAGTCTTTATGGAAATAAACGTAGAGAAGCGTATCAAAAACAGTTTTGCCCGTCAGACGGTCATGACAACTATCGGGGCGTCCATTACCCGCGTCAAACCAGGCGAAGTATCCGTCGAAGTACCATTTCGTAGCGACCTGACCCAACAGCATGGTTTTTTCCATGCCGGGGTGGTGACCATGATTGTGGATACCGCTTGTGGTTACGCCGCGCTGACCTGTATGCCCGTCGTTGCCGCGGTGTTGACGGTGGAGTATAAGGTTAATTTCCTGTCACCCGCCTCAGGGGAAAAACTGATTGCCCGGGGACGTGTGCTCAAGCCGGGGCGCACCTTGACCGTGTGCTTCGGGGAAGTACATGCACTGCAAGAGGGGAAAGAGAAACTAGTGGCAACGATGCTCGCTACTATGATGAAGTGCGAAGATACGGGTTTAACGGATTGATGGAAAAGTGATTATGTGGTTAACTCTGGGGGATCCTTATGTTTTACACTCTACTTGTCAACCAGAGGAACCTACGTGCGGGGCATAGTGAAGCCGTTGGAGCAACTCGGCACTGCCACGGTTACGTGGTTCGGCTGGTTGTGGGCGCATATAGGGTATTGGCGCTCTAATTGATTTGGCATGTTCAAAGAAATGTTGTCATGATTTCTTAGGACGGTTTTTCTTAAGGGGTCGTCTCCTCTTTGTCTGGACCCGGCCCTTCCACAGCGGCGGCTGGAGTTCGGATGCCCAGGCATCCAGCGGTTCCCGGAGTTTTTTGACCCGTTTGGGTTCCTCCCCGGCCAGATCGGTTGTTTCGGCTGGGTCTTTCTCAAGATTGTACAGGTGTTCGCCGTCATCACTTACGACCAGCTTCCATTTCCCGGACCGTATTACCTTCTGCGTGTTCCATGCCCAGAAAAGGGTATCGTGGGGTTCGCCTCTCTTTTTCTTCGTGATAAAGGGCGCCAGGTCTTTGCCGTCGAAGCGGACGTTTTCCGGAACCGTGCCTCCGGCGGCGCTGAGGGCGGTGGGAAGAATGTCCAGGGAGATGACGGGCCTCTCGTACACTGTTCCAGCAGGAAACTTCGCGGGCCACTGCATGAAGAGGGGAACCCGGATGCCACCTTCCATGACGGTGCCTTTGCCACCGGAGAAGGGGGTGTTATCCGCGCCGTTTGCCTGGGTTGGGCCGCCGTTATCGCTCAGGAATAAGACCAGCGTATTGTCATAAAGCCCATTGGTCTTGAGCGTTCCCAGAACGCCGCCGACGGCGTCGTCCATGGCGCTGACCATGGCGGCGTGCATCCTGCGTTGTTTGTCCGTGATATCAGGGAAACGTTCCAAATAGGTGTCCGGCGCCTGCATGGGCGTATGCACCGCGTTTAAGGAAAGGTACAGGAAAAAGGGCCCGTCCTTGTGCCGGGTGATGAAGTCTTTCGCCTCGCGCGCGAAGGCTTCGGTCAGGTATTCCTTTTCATCCACCGGCTCGTCACCCCGGCGAATGCCGTTGAGTTCTCCGGCTTGTGCCTTGAAATAGTCGTGCGATCCACCCAGGAATCCAAAGAACTCGTCATAGCCCCGTTTCATCGGGCGCCGTTCCGGATCATGCCCAAGATGCCACTTGCCTACCAACCCCGTGGTGTACCCGGCTTCCTTTAGCATGGATGCCATGGTGACCTCTGCAAGGGGAAGCCCGATTCCCTCGGACTCTTTCGCGGGCGGCCCCGGGTTGTACCAGTGGCCGAAACGTTGTTGATATCGCCCGGTCATCAGTCCCGCGCGGGTAGGGCTGCACACCGGGCATGAAACGTATCCGTTGCTGAATCGGACGCCGTTGACGGCAATGGAGTCAATGTGCGGCGTGGCGATGTCTTTGCACCCCGTTATTCCGAGGTCTGCGTAGCCCAGATCATCGGCGAGAATCAGGAGAATGTTCGGTTTTGTTGAGGAGTTCTCCTTTGCCCATATCGGCTTGTTCATGCAGAACGAGCCGATTCCCAGACCGGCCAGCGCCAGGAAAACCCGGCGTTCCATCAAATTCTTGGTATCCTGGGATTCCATATCCGATTTCATGTTCTTCTTGTCCATGTGCAGCCCTTTCATTTTATCAGACCAAGCACTTCCTGCTTTGTAAAACACCATGGTTGCGGCAAAGTTCCCGTGAAGACGTGTTTTACTCGGCCTTATGTATGCCCCAAACACTCACAATTCTATTCAGCCTTCTATAACGCTGAACGACATATAAAATCGTTCCGCTCCACCCGGCGTATAGTTAGACTGTTACTGATTTTTTACATTTTACAAAACATGGTATAGTAAAGACAGTCCAATTAGGAGTTGCCTACCATGCACAACGAATTCACTGCCATAATTGAACGGGATCAGGACTGGTTTATCGCTTGGTGTCCGGAGGTGCCCGGCGCCAACGGACAGGGACGTACCGTTGAGGAAAGCAAGAAAAGTCTTGCGGAGGCCATTGCGCTTATCTTGGAAGACCGGCGGGAAGATATGCTGCGCGGGGTTCCGCAAGACGCTCTGCGTGAAGTGGTTCAAGTAGGGTGAAACGCGAGGCCTTACTAAAGCAGCTTCGGCGATACGGCTGCTATCTGAAAAGAGAGGGAGCATCGCACTCCCTGTGGTGCAATCCGCGTACAGGCCACATTGAAGCAGTGCCCCGCCACACCGAAATCCCGGAAACGCTTGCAAAAAAGATTATTCGCGCCCTAACGGGAAGCGATCAGGAATTATCAGAGGAATAATCCGGAAGGTCCCTTATGTTTTGCTGGAACCTGCTTGCCTGTGTTTTTCTCTCCGTCACCCCCAATCTCTTGTCTACAAACGGTTCTTTTGAACAGGGCCTTGAAGCATGGGAGTCTGCCTTTGCACCGCCGGTTACGGCGGAAGCCCTGTCGCTGGAGGGGCGCACCGCGGTGCGCCTTGTGGTCCCGCCGGAAGCGTCGATAGGCTATCCTTCCGTGCGTCAAAGCTATTCCGTGACGCCGGGCACCGTCGTCTCGGCCTGTGTCGAAGCCCTGGGACGGGATGTCCGTGACGGCGCCGGGGTGTACATGTCCGTCGAGTTTCTTAATGCGGACGGGGGACGCATTTCATTTGTGCAATCCGAGATGGTGATTCCCGACGGCACCTGGCGCCCGTTGCGGATCCGGGGGATTGCGCCGCCGGACAGCGCTAGCGCGCGGCTGTGCCTGCTGCTGAATGGTCACGGGCAAGCCTGTTTCACCGGCGTCAAGGTGACCGCAGCGCCCGGGGAGGAGGTTTCCCTGCCTGACGGGCCGGTAACCTTGACGGTTACGGATGAAATTGCCTGCCCGTCCCTGAAAGGGTTTGGCGCGGAGGATGACGGCTGGTTTTATAATGAAGTGAACGCGGCCAAGGGGGTGACCCGGGAAGACTGGATACTGCGGGAAGAGCGTGTCCGCTGGATGGAACCCGACTGGGTGCGCATGTTCTTCTGGTACAAGGACTGGAACCCGTCAGGCGACTGGGAAACCTTTGATTTTGACAGCGACAACATGCGCAGTCATTACCGGACCCTGGACCTGTATCAGTCCATTGGCGCGTATGCCAATGTCGTCGGTGTGGAGTGGGGAGTGCCCAAATTCACCGACCTGCCGAAAATGGCCACCGCTATCGGCGCCTTATTAGAACACCTGGTTCGAGTCAAAGGGTACTCTTGCGTACAGGAATGGACGCTAACCAACGAGCCGAACGGTTCCTGGACGCAGCGGGGCAATACCTTCGAGGAATACCTGCGTCTGCACGAACTTGTGAAAGAGGAATTCCAAAAACGGGGCCTGGCTGTCCGCATCCTCGGCAGTGACGATACCAGCGGCCTGTCGTGGTTCGAGAACTGTGTTCGGTCGGACCGTTACCTGGATTGCGCGGACTTTTTCGCCTCCCATCTCTATGCGCGGTATACGGACCGTCACCTTGCCCCGTTCTTTTTTGACGACCGCCTTGACCTTCTGTGCGCCCATGCCCCGGATAAGCCCCTGGTCATCGCCGAATTCGGCTTTCAGGACCATCGATCCGGCACGCTCGAGAACCCGCTCATGGAAACCTATCCCTACGCGCTTTGGACAACCGCCTTTGTCATCAAAGGGCTCAACCGGGGGATCGCGGGCTTCTGTATCTGGTGCCTCCACGAAGTTTATTATCCCGGCGGCGGCTTCATGAATTACGGCCTGTGGAATTTCAAGGACAGGAACTGGGGCGTACGCCCGGTGTACACCGCCTGGGCGAACCTGACCCGGCACACCAAAACTGGTGATATCGTATATGGGTGTGCTTCCAGCGCCCCGGGCCACGTGGAAGCCGTGCGCGTAGGGAAGTTTCTGTTCTGGGTGAACCAGGCGGACAGGCCGGTACAAGTCATAGTTCAAGGTGCGGACCCCGTTTCCGCGCATGCGTATACGGAATCCACCCTATCGGACGACCGTGAATGCGGAATTACTTTGGACCCACAAGATGGTTTATGGCCCTTGCCGGCTACGAGCTTCGGGCGAATGAACCTGTAAGGTCCCATTTTGTCGTGTTTCTTCCATGGCGGCAAGGCAACGTTGATAAGCGTTAAAAACAGGACTAGTGTATCCCTATGAAAACGATCTTTTCTTCGCTTGTTATGTGCTGTATCCTTGTGAATTTTACCTCTCCCGCAATGGCAAGAAATCACCCTGAGAATGAATGGCTGGACTCTCCGCGGCTCCATATTACCGTGGGACAGCAGGACGCTGACATTGTCGGCCGGGACAATCGGGCGCTTCAGGCGGCCATGGATTATGTGGGACAACTTGGGGGAGGCGTGGTGGAGGTTGGACCCGGCGAGTACCTCATGCGCGATTCCCTGCACATGCGTACGGGTGTTACCCTTCGCGGCGCCGGTACGGCAACAGTACTGAAAAAAGACAAGGAAACACGAAGCCTTCTTGCTGCGGACGGCGATTTCGGCGAATGCGCTGTCACGGTGGAAAATGCCGAGGGCTTTGAAATCGGGTATGGCGTGCACGTCGCCACAAAGCGGATTAATGGTTTCCATACGATATGCGCCACGATCCTGAATGAAAACGGCAACTACATGACCCTGAGCCGGCCGCTCAATGCGGACTGCATGATGGCCGACGAAGCCTATGCGGTCACCCTGTTTCCCGTCATCAGCGCCTACCATGTGGAAAATTTCCGCATTGAGAATCTGACCATAGACGGGAACCGGGAACATAACGGTATCATCAACGGCTGCCGCGGCGCGGGCATCTTCTTTTACCAGGGTGATGCCGGCATTATTCAAAATTGCATGGTGCGCGGCTACAGCGGCGACGGCATCAGTTTTCAGCAGTCCAATGACGTGCAGGTGCTGGACTGCGTGGTGGAGAAATGTGCCGGCGGCGGCATCCACCCGGGAAGCGGCTCCCAGCGTGCCGTGATACGCGGGTGTACCTCAAGGGAAAACGACAAGGACGGCTTCTTCTTTTGCTGGCGCGTGCGCGGTGCGGTGGTTGAAGACAATACGTTTATCGGAAACGGTGCTGTGGGCATATCCATAGGCCATAAAGACAGCGATAACAGTATACGCCGCAACGTGATTGCCGATAATGCCGGGGGTGGCGTGCAGTGGCGCGGGGAAACGGAACCAATGGCCGCCCATAACATAACTTTCATGGGAAACACCCTGCGCAATAACGGTTCTATTGGGCTCTATATCGGCGGAGAGACCAATGGCACTGTCATCCGGGACAACATCATTGAGTGCGCCGGCGCCAACAGTGTCGGTATCCGCATTGGAAGCAAGGCAGGGGAGGTGGTTATTGAGAATAACCAGATCCATGCCGAACAGGAGATTTCTGATGAGCGTCAGACACAATGATGACAGGGATAAACCGGCGAGCGGAGATCGATTTAATGGCGCATTTAAAGGTGATTGAAACGCATACTGTTGCGATAAATTGTATGTTGTTCGCGCTTCAGTGTGCCGGGCATGCGAATAAACCCTAAGGCTTATACGTCATTCCTGACACATTCGAGCGATGCAACATGCTTGTTCCCATTGTACGCTGTGAAGACAAAAGGCTCATAAACGGCTGTCCCCGGAAATGAAAAGGGTTAAACTATGCGTGACTCGGTAAACAGAAGAAAATTCATCGGCGCTACGGGATCGGCGCTGGGGGTGGGGCTCGGAATGGGTGTCTCCGGATGCGTTACGAACCCGGAATACACTTCCTGTCCAGCGGATGCCACGCCTGTCGCGGGGACAATTGGCGCCTTGGTGAACCAGACGCCCCTGATGGACACCCACGAGCATCTTCCACCCGAAGCGGAACGTTTGGAGAATGTGAACAAGAATAATAAAACGCCCGCGCCGGACTTCGGGACGCTGATGAACCACTATACCGACTCCGATCTGCGGGTTGCGGGCATGTCCGGCGAGGACTACAATAAACTGATCGGACGGAAACTGGCGCCGAAAGAGAAGTGGAATCTGGTCGCGCCCTGGTACGAGCGCTGCCGTCACACGGGCTACCAGTTGTGCGTGCGCGAGAGTGTCCGCGCCCTCTATGGGGAGGAGGACATCCGCGAGGACAACTGCGAGGCAATTAGCGATCGGCTGCGGGATGACATTAAGCCGGGCTTTTACCGGCACATACTGCGTGATGTCGCCAACATCGAACATGCCCAGGTAAACTGCCTGAACATCCCCGTCTTCCGGGAGAGTGAGCCGGCCAGCGACCTCTTGAGTTACGACCTGTGGACCATCGGTATCGCCACAAATGTCAACCGCAAGACCCTGCGCGCATGTGCGGGCGCCGAGGTAGCCACGCTGAAACAGGCCCATGCAACCATAGACCGCGTATTTGAAAGATACGGTCCGAAGGCCATTGCCGTGAAGGACCAGTGCGCCTATCATCGGCGGCTTGACTTTGAGGATGTCAGCGATGAGAGGGCGGCGCCGTTATTCGAGCGATTCGCAAGGGAGGAAAAGTTGACGCCGGAAGAAACGAAGGCCCTTCAGGACAACCTGTTCCGTCATTGCCTGCGCCGCGCCACCGAATATAAACTGCCCGTCAAACTGCATACGGGCTATGCGGCCGGGAACAACAGTATGAACCTGGCGCGTGTTCGGGACAACCTGTGCGACGTGTCCCGCCTGACCCGAGAGTTCCCTGATACTACTTTCGTGCTGATGCATATCGCTTATCCTTATCAGCATGAGTTGATCGCCTTGTGCAAACAGTATTCCAATGTGTACGCGGACATGTGCTGGGGGTGGATCATCGATCCTGCTTCGGCAACACGCTTCCTGAAGGAATTCCTCATGGCGGCCCCGGCCTGCAAATTGTTCACCTTCGGCGGGGATTACATCCCCGTGGAAATGGTGCCCGGCCATGCCCGGATCGCCCGCCGGGGAATCACCCTTGCCATTACGCAACTGGTGCAGGAGGGTTGGCTCGCCGAGTCCGACGTACCCGCCCTGGTGGAACGCATCATGCGCGGGAATGCAAAGGAAGTCTTTGATCTGGAGCGGGTGTTGCGCGCTCAATCCTGATGAAATGCGGGCATAAAAAACGTCCCGGCGTGAAAGAATGGCACGCCGGGACGATTACGTCAAGCAGAAGCCAATGATTATTTATTGTTCACGGTCAATCCGGGCCATTCGTCGGTCCGGAAGGGGGAGGCGGGCAGTCCTTTGCCGTTGACCAGGTTGCACACGGGGTTGATGGCCCATCCGTAGCGCACTGCTACGGGTTCGGGTACCTGCGGCGAAGAAACGATTACTTTTTTACCCTTGACGATGGCGTCCGCCCAGACGAACTTTTTATCCGCCCCGGCGATGGCGAATCCCTTGGGCGCTTCGCCGTCACTGGTGGTGAGACCGCTGAGGACATGATCGAATTTGAGAACAATCTTGTCCTTCCAGACGCGCATGGACTTATATATGGGCCCTGACCAGACCACGTCCTGGCCATAGTTCTTGGCGAGCGCGTTCAGGGCAAGGCGCTTGCCCACATCCTGTTTGTTCTTAGGATGGATGTCCTTGGCCTCGCCAATGTCAATAATAACGGCCATGCCGGTATTTTTAAGGGATAAGGTCATGGTTTGCGCTTCACGCAGTTCCGCCCAATCCGATTCGGCAGGCTCTGGAAGCGTGTCCTGGAAATTGGCCAGCTGCACAAAATAGAACGAGAAGTCGCCCTGCCCCCAGGCATTGCGCCAATCGTTAATCATCGCTGGGAACAATTTCCGGTACTGGTAGGCGCGGTTGGCGTTGGATTCGCCCTGGTACCAGATGGCGCCTTGAATGGCATAGGGAACCAGCGGGGCGATCATAGCGTTGTACAGACCCGAGGCCAGCCAGGGATGATTGGGCCCGCGGGGTTCGTCGGGCTTTTTAGGTTCGGCAGTTCCTGCCGCCTTGGCCTGTTCGGCCGCCTGTTGCCATTCTTCCATGGCCTTGTCATAAGCGGTCTTGGCGGCTGGGTAATCGGCAAGTGTCTGGTCCCACTGTTGAACCATATATGCCAGGTCGGGGTCGCTTTCAAGCATGCCGCGGCTGGTCCAGGATTCCGCGGGCGTGCCGCCCCAGGAAGTGTGGATCAAACCCATCGGAACCTGGTTTAACTCCTGATGCAGTTCCCGGCCAAAATAATACAGGGCGGCGGAAAATTCCGGGATGGATTCCGGCGAACAGACCGCCCAGGAACCTTCACAATCATCCTGTGGGCTGGTTGCAACAGTTCGCTTTACGGAGAATAGCCGGATTTTCGGGAAGTTCGCATTGGCCATTTCCTCGACGGCATTGGCAGAATTCGACACCGTCCACTGCATATTTGATTGGCCAGAACCCAGCCATACTTCTCCCACGAGGACATCGCTGAACACAAGGCTGTTATCTTTTCCCTCGATCGTGAGTTCGTAGGGGCCGCCTGCGTCCATCCGGGGCAGTTTTACCGTCCAGCGTCCCTCAGAACAGGCCGTGGCGGATTTCGTTTTGTCGTTCAAGGTGACCGTTACGGTTTCGCCGGGGTCCGCCTTGCCCCACACCGGAAGCGATTTCCCTTGCTGCAATACCATGTGATCGCCAAAAATGCTGGGTGTGCTGACAGTCGCATAAGACCCGACGGCAATGGACAATACTGTACTTGTCAGGATAAAGAGGGTAAGATACAATTTGTATTTCATTTCATTCTCCTTTGGATACAAGATCTCTTCGCGTTTTCTAACAGATGTTTTTGACGGCGAACCGTTAGTCAAAAAGGTTTCTGATCAAAGCCCACCCGGAGAGTATACCCGTTTATCCGGATCCCGTCTCAAATTATTCCTGACCGCAGGTTCTATGATGATAGATCTACTTCCGATTATAATAAGTGGAACAGAAACCAAAAATGGATTTTCCTTAGCCCGTACAACACATCAAATCCGGACAGGGAAAATATGCTGTCCATAAAACAATTTGGAGAAAAGGGCCATGTTGCTGACGAGACTAATTTCAAAAGCAAGTGAAAACAAGGGAGGGGCCCGGATTGTAGTGTTGCTTATTCTCATCGTGCTGGCAGTTCCAGCCTGGTTTTGGTGGCAGATTTATGGCATTGGCGGATGGCGTGATCAGGTATATGGCCTGGCAGGTCTTTACGGGGCGCGACAGGCCTTAAATGACTTTAAACAGGGACATCTGCGATTGTACCGGCTTGGAGGTCAACTGGATAAGCCGCAGTTTACCGGGGAAACCGAAAGGAATTTTGAGATATGGAATCCCCAGTTTTATCCGGACATGAGCCGTGCCCATCGTTATGCAACGGAAGTATTTATTGAATCCTACAACCGAAAAATGGAGTACATACGATCGCATCAGGAAGATTTTCCAATAAATGATCCAGTAGTGCTACCGGAAAATGCCGGTAACGGGAACCTATTGGCCCCAACCGAGTCAGGCTGAGTGTTAGGCGCTTAAGCATACTGCTGATTATTTTTGCGGTTAAACCTTAGCGTGTTATTCTAAAATTGACATCAAGAAACAGGGTTATCTCATGATTGACGAAGTACTAGGAAGGCGACGCATTATGAACCGAAGAGTATTCTTAAAAGCGGGCGGAACAGGGGTTCTGGCTTTGTTGTGCGGCAAAACGCAGTGCGCCTCGGCGCAGGAGCGCCCAAATATTGTCTGGATCATTGCGGAGGACATGTCCTGCCATTTCAGTTACCAGGGGAAAACCACGATTGAGACCCCGAATGTGGATCGTCTCGCACGGGAGGGTGTCGTTTTTAACGCAGCCTATGTTACCTGTCCGGTATGCTCACCCAGCCGGTCTGCCCTGGTTACCGGCATGTACCAGACTACTATCGGCGCGCACAACCACCGCAGTTTCCGGGGTGCGCTTAAGCACCATCTTCCCGCGCCGGTGCGCACCATTCCAGAGTATTTCAAGGAGGCGGGGTATTACGTCTGCAATGGTGCCAATGCGGGTGCGACTGGTCCAGGCAAGACCGATTATAACTTCGAGTATCCGGCAGATCTCTATGACGGCGCCGACTATGCGGGCCGCGCGCCCAACCAGCCCTTCTTTATGCAGTTCCAACTGCACGGCGGCAAAAGGCGGAATGCCATCGTGACCAATCCTGTTTTGCCGGAGGCAGTCACCCTGCCGCCTTATTATCCAGACGACCCCGTGATGCGTAAGGATTGGGCGGAATACCTCAATTCCGTCCTGAATGTGGACCGGGAGGTGGGAGAGATTATGACGCGGCTGAAAGCCGACGGGCTGGAGAATAACACGGTCGTCTTTTTCATTACCGACCACGGTATCAGCCATGCCCGGGGCAAGCAGTTCCTTTACGAGGAAGGCGCCCATATCCCCTTTATCGTCTGGGCGCCGGGTCGTGTCCCCGCGGGCGCGGTGCGCGATGATTTCGCTGCCCACATCGATCTGGCCGCCACATCCATGTATTTTGCCGGCATTCCCATCCCCGAGCACCTGGAAAGCCGTCCGTTGTTCGGACCCGGGGCGCATCCCCGGGAGTTTATCATTTCCGCCCGTGATCGATGCGATGAGACGGTGGAGCGTATTCGTAGTGTGCGCAAAGGCCGCTATACCTATATTCGGAATTTTTATCCAGAACGCCCCCATCTACAGCCCAACGCCTACAAAGATGCCAAGCCTATCCTGATTCGTTTGCGTGAACTTTACGCTGAGGGCAAACTGGCGGGCCATCCTGCGGAACGGCTTTTTACCACGCCCCGTCCGAAGGAGGAACTTTACGATCGGGAGAATGACCCCTGGGAACTGGTGAATCTCGCCGAAGATCCCGCTCATGCGGTAACACTGGTAGAGATGCGCGGTATCGTAGACGCTTGGATAAAAGAAACGGGAGATAAGGGACAAAACCCGGAGAGCGATGCGGCTTATGACGCCGATATGGCCGTATACCTGATAGGCCAGAAACGGTCTCAAGGCTATGTCAAAGTTGTTACGGAGAATATCGGGCAGATGAAGGCCTGGGCGGCCGAAGGAAAGTAATGGGTCCTTCGGAGTGGATACGGGGAGTCTGACGGGTACTGGTCACCCCGGAATTTAAAACTGGGTTGTGGGCGAAGCCCATGTAAGTGTCTTATCGGCCGATAAGGTCTATGAAAATAAGAAGTTCGGCATGTTGTTCGTGCTTTTGTGAGCACGAGGCTTTTGTCTCGTGTTTCGTAATCGAATCCCATTTGTAGATTTTTGATCACGATCAAGAGTTACGAGCACGAATACTATCAGGCGTTGGGTTGTGGGCGAAGCCCATGTAAGTATCTTGTCCCGCCAGTTCCGGGCGGTATTCGAAGTGCATGGTGTCGTATTGGTGCCATTTGCCTCCCCAAATAAAGCCATGCTTTTCGAAAACCGCCACGACCTGGCTGAGTAAGGAATCCCGGAGAATGGATTCCGGATAAGCGGGGACATCCTCTGATTTATGGATGTCCCATTTCCAATAGCGATATACCTCCGCGGGAAGTTGAAAGTCAATGGCCGCGCCATAACTGTGCATGCTGAGCCGTTTCGTGCCGGATATTTCCCGCCAGTGAAACGTGCCCAGGGGTCGGGATACATAACGTTGCGAGGGCCCGGGTAAGTCATTGAGTTCGGATCGCACACTGCGCAGGGCTTTTGCGGCGCCGTTAATCCTGGTAAACTGAACCGTTCTGTCGTTTCCCCATTCTACGGGCACCAGGTTCTCTTTAACGCTATCCGGAGAGTCTCCATACATCTTGCGAAAGAAATCCTCGTTTCGCGCGCGGCCGGGGCTTTCGTTTCTCGCGGGCGGGTGTTCAGGCCATGAATGCGGATAAGGCGTGGACATCTGGTCCTTGAGGCTGGCATGGTTGAGCATGTTCTCAAAATCAGCCTTTGTGACGCCATCGTCAAACACCATTTTCGTGCCGTCTTTCCACAAAACGGTATTCGGTTTATCACTTGCCTCCAGGTAATCTGGATAGGCACGAACAAGCGCACGGATGGCCTCTGCGTTCTGGAAAACACCTGCGTGCGCAGTCGCAGGCGGCAGGAAAGAAGTGCAGATGGTCAGCAGGATGGTCTGGAATAGGGTAAACATCGGAGTATCCTATGCCAAAACGATATTAAAAATCGTATTTGTCGCGACAACAGCGGCGAATCGAACTATCTCTGCCCTGTAACTACTACGGGTCGTTTTCGCATACACTATCCATTGCACGGAACTGAAACGCTGAGTTCAATCACTGTTGCAGGTCCTTTTCAACGCCCTATAAACTTGCCCTTTGGAAAGTCATCATGGCGAATACGCAGAATGCACCCGGAAAAATTCACAAGGCCGCCCGGTACAGTGCGGGGGCCATACTGCTCCTCGCAATGATATGCCTGATCTACATGCTGCTGTGGGGGCGCCTGTTCCCGTGGTCTCCCGTGAAATTAGGATACCGGCAGGTGTCATTTTCAAAGGCTGTTGTCGTTTTACCGGAGAATTGGGAATTGCCCGCCGAATTGCCGGATATTGATACTATCTTTTCTGATTGTGAACGCTTCCATACCCTGTCGTTTAAAAGGCCCGTTATGATCATCCTTGCCGAAACACAGGAACACGCCCACCGTTTCGGTGGCACCAATTCCGCCGCCCTCGCTTTGGAGACCGGCACCGTTATTATTCTCGTACCGACTAAGATCCAGGCGAATAGCCGGAAACTTGTGGACCAGTTGAAACACGAGTGTTCGCATGCCCTACTTTTTCAGAATACCTCCCTCTTCAAGGCATTTCAAATTCCGGAATGGCTTCGGGAAGGCCTTGCTATTTATTACGGCAATCCTCGTGATAACTATGTCGGAGAGTCTTTTACAAAGCTAGCGGTTGATGACGGTTATTTCTTTGACGTTCTCGGCCCCTACGACTCGCTCAGAAAAGTTCCTGATTCGTTTCGGAACGGTTTCAGGCATTCTGAGTTCCGATGCTTTGTGGAGTTTCTCGCCGACGGGTATGACATTGACACCGTAACTCGCTATGCCAGGGACTTGATACAGGAACCGAAATCGGAACGGCCCTTATTCCGGAAGCATTTTGGCATGGATCTGGATGTCGTCGCCCGGGAATTCCAGCGAGAAGTGCTTACAAAAAAGTGGCCAACGCGGTAATTCGGGTGACGGATTGCCCAGGAGCAGTACTATGCGGATTCCAATATTGTCCGTGGTGATATTATCAGTATTTGTCGTATTCTTCGCATCGGATCAATATGCTGTTGCCGCGACGGAGGCCTTGGGAAAAGGCTATTTTCATCACGGTGTCGCCACTCCTGTCAGCACCCATCGCGGTGTCGTGGCCACCGTTGACGGGGAGGGACGCAATGTAGTTCTTGCCTGGTTGTATGACTGCCGGGGCGGCTATGCCTTGTTGATGATGGACGCGGAAACCGGCAAGAGCGATCAGATAGCCATGCCCTTCCCGCCCGGAGGGGACGGCCCCTATGCCTCCATTCTTTCAAGCAAAAACAGGTTCTATACGCATTTTAACAGTCATTTTACGGAATTCGATCCCGTGAGTCGCGCTTTCATGTTCACGGCCGCCACCGCGCCGCAGATGGCCATGGGGATGACGGAGGACGATGCCGGGGTAATCTGGTCCGTGACCTACCCGGACAGCGGGGTCGTGTCCTATGACCCGGCATCAGGGGTATTCAAGGATTACGGCCATGTCTATAAGCAGAATTGGCGCCAATATCAACGGGATGTCGCTGCGGATGACACGGGATGGATCTATTTTGGGATCGGTACGGCGGCGAGCCAGATCATTGCCTTTGATCCCCGGACTGGTACGGCAAAACCCATGCTGGCAGAAGCGGAACGCGTCAAGGGAAGCGGCGTTGTCGCCCGATACATGGACGGGCGGGTATATGGACATAATGGTACCGGCGCGCAAGACGCCTGGTATCAGTTCTACAACGGGGAACGTGTGTCTTCCGGGGATCTTGCGGGAGTTCAAAAGAAACCGGTCATTACGGGGAGCCAGGGGTTGTTTCATAGCGTGTTTCCCGACGGCAAACATCTGGCGGCGCTGGATCTTGTTGACCGGGTGATCGTTGTCGAAGACCCCGGAACGGGTGAATCCAAAAAATTGGACATTGACTATACCAGTGAAGGTGCCGATATCATGGGCGTAGCGGCCTCGCCGGATGGCACCGTGTGCGGTGGCACCTCGTTCCCCATGCATTTCTTCAGTTTCAATCCTGAAACGGACACTTGGACTAACCGGGAGTGCTACGGACAGTGGAATACCGTGGCGCGCCAGGGGGACCGCTTTTTTGTAGGCGGTTACGGGGGCGGGTTTCTTCTGGAATGGGATCCTTCAAAGGAATGGACGGCCATGGAAAAGGACAAACCCGACAGCAACCCGCTGTTCCTTGCGGAATGCACTCCCGTCATTCACCGTCCCCATGAATTGCTGGCCTATCCTAATGGCACGGGGCTAGTGCTGGCGGGAACGCCCGGATACGGATATACTGGCGGAGGGCTCCTGTTTTGGGATCGGAAAACAAAAACAGCGACGGTTGTCGAACCCACAAGTATGCCGCCGGACCAATCGACCGTCAGCCTGGCGGTTCTTCCGGACGGCAGCCTGCTTGGTGGTACCACGACCAGTCCCGGCACCGGCGGGGAGCGGAAAGCGACAGAAGCGCGACTGTATATTCTGAATCCGGCCACAAAGAAGATCGAATGGTGGGAAGCGGTGTTCCCCGGGGTGCAGGAATACATCGATATGTGCGTCGTGGACGGAGGAATCGTGTACGGCATAGCGGACTGTCGGCTCTTGTTCGTGTTCGATGCGGTGCAGCGGAAAATAATTCATCAGGAAGATATTTCCACCGCCTTTGGGGTTACCTGTTACCAGCAGGGGCCGCGCGTGTTTGTATTGAGCCCCGAATCTTCGCTATATATGTTGCTCCGGAAAGGTGTGGCCCGGATTGAACTTTCAACACATGCAGTCACCCTGCTGGCTGAGTCGCCGGTGCCCATCAGGGCCGGCGGAGACATGCTTAACGGCCGCATCTATTTTAGCAGCGGTTCGCATCTCTACAGTTATCAGGTGCAGGAAAAGTAAGTATGGTAATCACGGCTGATTTTGTTTTGCCGGTGGTTCTTAAAACCCACAGTAAGATTGAAAATGAAATTATTTTTTGAAGTACCATTCAATAGACTTCTGGCTGCGGATAGTGCGAGGACAATTTCAGGGCGTTCTTTTCTCCAATCGATGAATCAGGGCTTCTCCCTCCGGATAGTGGCCTGCCTGGTTCTCTTCAGCCTGGGGGCATGGTGTGCCGCTCCTGAGTCGTCGTTGGAAGCATCGGCGGATGACAGGTTGAAACTTACGGGGCTTGAGGCGGACAACGTACTTGAGGAATGCACCCCGAAACCGGAAGGGGTATCGAAATGGTTCCTGCTTCCCGCCCTGATCAATGTGTACCCGAAACTGGAAAGCGAGAACCTGATCCGGAAATATTACAATCCCGCTATGCGCGCTTTGGCGCCCGGCTTCAGCGATGTGCGCACCATTTCCGACCTGCGGGACGACCATTTGCTTTGGACTCCTGATTTTGCCATTGGACGCGTTCTATCGCCGCGATGGGCGTTGTATTTTCATTTCGGATACTCGGGTGGGAAGGTGCGCACGAAAGCGAATAATGCTTCCCTGTTCCTCCTGCCGCTTCACACGGACTTCGAGATATTCCGTTCTGCCGGCTATTTCGGATTGTGCGCCGACGTGTTCCCGTGGGGAATGCCTGAACACCGGGAGTATCACGGCTTGGGAGACCGGCTGCGCAACACCAGGCCGTCCCTGGGATTCCGGTTGACGGAAAGCTATGCCGGATACAAAGCCAAGGCCAAGGCGGGGATGAAGCCCTTTCCCAATTTCCTGAATCTTGAAGTGAAGGATAACTGGTGGGTTACCGCCTTTAATATCAATGTTGGCGCTGACATTCCAATCAATAAACGCAACCTGCTGGTGGTGAACGCGGGCTATAATTTTTCGTTCAGCCGGGCTTTCGACTTCGATGCCGTGGCGGTTACGGTGGGGTGGAAACACTATTTTTAGTAAAATCTCTATCCGGGAGAGGTATGTTCCCGCTTCGTGGAAAGGAGAATACGCGTATGCCCGGCAAATCTGTAAGCGGTAACCCATTGATTGGAAAATCTGCCGCTATCGTTATGTTATCCGCCTTCCTTCCATTAGCGCTGTTCATAACACTCGATGCTTCCGCGCTCTTGTATCGGACTCCCGTGGGCTCGTTGAAGGATAATTGTGTTTTCTGGCATGAGGAAGCGTTTTATCTTTTCGCCATGTATCGGAAAGAGGAGCGTCCCCGGGACCAGGATCAGTGGCGTCACATGTGGCTCGCCACCTCCGGGGACGGGGTTCATTGGCAGGATGTCGGCCCGGTTATTGAGGATGCCCCTTTCGGCATCTATGCCATGCGTGTCTGGAAGGTAGGCAACCGCTTCGTGATGAACCACGGGAGTTTTACCGGCGAGCAACAGGATGTGCTGCGCCTGTGGGCGTCAACAGACCTCATAAAATGGGAATATCTGGGACCTGACTACGATGTGCGCAGGCCCGATGGTCAGCGGATTGATCACATGGACGTGATCTCCGTGGAGGAAGAAGGGAAGACAATTTATTATGGCTATGCCGTGGGCGGCGTGCTGCGTTCCGAAGACGGAATGAAGTGGACATGGCTCAGTGAATTGCCTCTGACTGGCGGTGTCGATATACGGGTGTGTCAGGAACCTGGCGGATGCCAGCGGATTGGAGATAAATTTTATCTGCTTGTCGGCGGGTTTTACCCCGGTTATTTTGAGTATGCCACCTCGACGTATGTCTCGGAACACCCGACGGGACCGTTTCGGCCCGACTATCCCGCGTTCAGGCTTAACGGCTATTCCGGCCGCGAACTGGTTGCCCTTTGGGCGGCTTATTGCCGCAAACCCGGTGAACTGCTCCTCTCAAATTATATCCTGGATCAAACAAGGCCTTTCTGGTGGCACGCGCCGCTTAAGGCGGCCGTCGTGGACGGGGAAGGGCATATCCGCATGGGCTATTGGAAGGGCAATGATGCTTTGAAAGGTGTCGAATTGCCGTGCACCGCGGAATCTATGCGCCTGGCCTCTGCGGATTCCAACGGAACCATGTCCGTTGCCGGAGGACAAATTACACTGACCGCCCCGCCATTGCCTCAAGTTCGATGGATTACGCCGGGTAAACCAAACATTGCGGCAACCTTTCTCGATACCTCGTTCGACTTCGAGAAGGGCTGTGTGGTGGAAGGGTCACTGAAAGTCACCGCCTTGGATGGGATTGTGTTTCCCGCCGCCGGATTCTGTCTCGAACAGGCGGACGGGCAAGCGACCGCCGTACTGTTCGGAACCTGGGCGGAAACGCAAATCGGCACGCTGCACTTGTCGGATACGCCGTGCTTCGAGGCAAAGGACAGTATCGGATTCGGGTGCGCGGCCGCTGCGGGCGTCAAACCTGGCGAAATCTCCCGCTTTCGGATTTTGATTCGCAAAGGCATCTTTGAAATCTATCTGAATGATTTTCTCGTGCAGACCTATGCGTCGCTGGGGTTGACCGGCCGCCTTGGTTTTATTGTCCAGGATGGACAGGTTGTTTATGACTTTCCAAAAGTGTGGATGATGAGCCTCCCGTGAACCCATTTCATAGGGGGTATAACCGTATGCCAGGGTTTTAGGCAGGTGGTATGCCTTGTAGAGCTTTCCGCAAAGTGTTGTTTTGATGGACTGGAATAAATGCATGGCCCCAGGAATAAACGGCGCAACTAGTCCGTGAAGTGTTACCTTTGTTAGGCATATAATTTTTTTCGGGTCATTTGTCACGAATCCTCGTTATTCCTGTTATCTGGTGAAAGGGATGGCTGATATGCTCACGATGGCTGCAATAGTCACGGTGGGACTTTGCACCGTGATCTCGCAGGTGGACCAGGTTCCCGAAGATTTCCCTCGCTTTGTGGTTCCGGGTTATGAAGGGGAAATGGAGTCTTTACGGGCCTTGTTCTGGTTGCATTACGAACCTGCGGGACCGCTAATCCCGCTGTGGGACGAATGGATGCCCATGTCCACGCTATGGCCCGCCAGGGGTTCGGGGGAAGCGTTGGAAGAAATGCGCTCCCGCTGGGCAAGTGCGCTGACCGGGCGAAAGATGGACGCGGAGGGGTATATCCAGACCCAGCAACATGATGGTCCAGCACACGCGGGTGGCTGGCCGTTCCCAAGGTGGATGGAAGCCGGCGGCATCGGGTGGCACTTTCGCGGTACCGGTGTGCCCGGATATGACGGTCCCCCCGCCTCACCCGACGGCTGGAAGGTTGTCGGAGGGCAAAGCGGTGAAATCAACGACCAGGGATGGGTTGTTGAACTTGTAGAGCCGGGAGCAGTGCTGGAAACGCCGTCCTTTGAAATTGAGGCCGGGAATTCACCATGGCTGAGGCTGAACTGGTGGGCTGAAGGCATCGACGGGGCCAGCTGCTATGTTGAGTGGACCACGGTGGAACAATCGGAATTCCATCCCGCTTCGCGCGCTTATTTCACGGCGGCGAACCCAGCGGGGCAACTTGAAACAGCGCCGCCAATGGGGCCCCGGTCCGCAGGCGACCTGTCCGAGTCGACGGTGGAAACGCGTACAATGATCCCCGTCTACCGTATTCCCGAGTGGAAGGGAACCGTTACGAGGCTGCGAATTCATATCGACAATCCCGCCAATGCCAGGCTGGTCATCAAGTCGTTCCACACCGCCTGCGACACGCGTCACAACATCAACAACAGCAATTTCATACGGGGCTGTCATGACTATTTCCTGTGGACTCGGGATGTTACGTTCCTGCGCGGACAAATAGGGCGCATGCGTTCGGCGATGCGCTTTATTATGAACGAGTTTGACACCCGGCAGCGGAAATGCGTCTACACGACGTGGCGGGGACACGAGGGAGGCAGCGGTGTGCGGCGGACGCCGGACGGGCAAAAAGAGATTATTCGTGGCGAGGGAATAGGCAGTAACTATTGGGATTTGCTTCCTTTCGGGGGAGAAGACGCCCTGGCAACCGTATACTATTATGATGCCCTCCTCGATCTCGCGGATATCGAGGAGCAGTTGGGAAAGCATCCTCAGTGGTGCGTGGCGGCGGGAGCCGAATCTTTTGATCCCGGTGAACTGCGAAATCATGCGTGTGAGGTAAAAGAGTATGGGAGCCGACGCTTCTGGAACGCGGAAACAGGGCGCTTTGGAACGGTGGATCTTGGCGGGACTATCCATGATTACGGATTCACTTTCCTCAATAATGAAGCCGTGTATTACAATTTTGCTGAACCGGAACAGGCGCGGTTAATTCGCGACTGGATCTCGGGACGCCGTCTGGTTGAGGGCGACACCTCCGTGGGGGAGGATATTTATCACTGGCGTTTCGGGCCGCGTTCCACCACCAGGCGCAATATCGACTATTATTTCTGGGCGTGGAGCAACCCCGAGAATATTCCCTGGGGGTTTCAGGTTCAGGACGGGGGCGCCGTTTTGGGTTTTTCTTACCATGATCTGATGTCACGGTTGATGACGGACGGTCCTGATGACGCCTGGGGGCGGTTGCGCGGAATTCTTAAATGGTTTGGTGAAACCCGGGCTGCCGGCGGGTACCGCGCCTACTATCAGGACCCTGTCCATGGAACGATGCAGGGCGGAAATGTTGCCGGGGGGCTGGGGCTCGACCGGGAATTTTTTGAAAGTATTCTGGTGCCGCAGGTGATGCTCTACGGTTTCCTTGGTTTCCGTCCCACAGTTGACGGTTTTGCCGTTAACCCTTCTTTACCGGGAGACTGGCCTGAATTGACCATCACGCGGATTCACCTGCATGAAAATGTTATTGATATTAAGGCGTGTACCAAGATGCTTACCGTTACTGTCACCGGCAAGTCAAAGGACCCGATGGTCGTTGTAGTACCAGAGGATTGGGATTTAGTTAGTTTCCCGACAGGTGTTGCCGTTGTTAAAGAGACAGGGGAGATTTAATGGGGGTGGAACCGTGTATATGACAGATCAGATAGGGAGTAACAGTTTTGAGTCGGCCAAATAGGTATTTCATGCGGAATATTTCATCAGTGCGCACCTTTTTTATCCTGTCATTGATATGGGGCGTTGTGTTTCACGCATGGGCTGATACAGGCCCAACAGTTCAACCCTGGCGTGGATTTGCCGCGCGGGACGAGATTCGCCCGGTATTCGAGGAACTGGCGGATGGAATGCTGCGCATTTCGACGGATGCCCGGGAGGGACTGGACGGTCATTGGGCACGGGTATTCCCTGTCGAGGGCGGGAAATGGTATCGCTTCCAAGTCTGGCGGCGTGCGGAGGGCGTTCCCTATGCACGCCGCAGCGTGCTGGCCCGTATCCTGTGGCGCGATGTGGCCGAAAAACCGGTGCGCCGCGACGCGCCTGGCGCCGTCAGTTTCGCGCCTGGTGTGACGCCTGTGGCGGAGCCTGACTACCCGAGCGATCAACCGCCGGACGAGGCCGGCTGGGTTGAACTCTGCGGTATCTACCAGGCGCCTATACAGGCATCTCAGGCCATTGTGGAACTGCACCTGCGCTGGGCAGCCAATGCCTCTGTGGTATGGCGCGATATCACACTCAGCCCGGTGGACCCGCCGTCCGCCAGGAAGGTCCGAATCGCCGCCGTGCATTATGTGCCCCACGGGGGATCCACCGGCATGGACAGCTGCCGTCAGTTTGAGCCGATGCTTGAAGACGCGGCACGGCAGAAGGCCGATCTGGTGGTTCTGCCGGAAACCGTTACAGCCACCGGAAACGGTTTGTCCTACCTGGACGCCGCGGAACCCATTCCCGGGCCCGCGAGCGAATATTTTGCCGGGCAGGCCGCCAAATATGGGTTACACCTGGTCGCGGGACTTGTGGAACGGGAGGGACATTTGATCTATAACACCGCGGTCTTGCTCGGTCCCGACGGGGCGCTTATCGGCAAATACCGAAAAGTCACGTTGCCCCGCACGGAAATCGAGGCTGGCGTTACGCCGGGCTCAGAGTACCCGGTTTTTCAGACGAAAATTGGGCGAATCGGGATGATGGTTTGTTACGACGGATTTTTCCCGGAGCCTGCCCGCCAATTGGCTGTCAATGGCGCGGAGATCATCGCCTTTCCCGTGGCAGGCTGCAATCCCCTGCTTGCCGCCGCGCGGGCCTGCGAGAATCATGTGTACATCGCCAGCAGTACCTATTGCGACACGTCGCTCAACTGGATGATTAGCGGCATCTACGACCAGGAGGGACGTGTCATTGCCCAGGCAAAGGAGTGGGGAACCCTTGCCGTCGCCGAGGTGGACCTTAGCCGGCGGATTTACTGGTCGAGCCTCGGCGATTTCAAGTCTGAGGTTCCCAGACACAGGCCGGTGGGTGTGGAAAACTGAGTTTGCGGATCAAATCACAGCCGCTACTACAATCCTGCCACACTGGCGGTTTCTTTCAAGTCGCCCATCCAGTTGCTGAGCGTAGGGCAGCGGTCGAAGCGGCGCCCTTTCAGCCAAGTGCCCTGGATGTGATAGGTCAATGGCTTGCCGCGTTCCGCTTTCAGAACGACCTGGTGATGGTCGGGCAAGTCTTCTGTGCGCAGCGCCAGTGATTTCGGATATACCACGCCCAAACCGATCCAGCCGATGGTGGGATCCTGGATGCCCCAGTTGGCCAGGATGCCGGCCGCTTCATCCATGGCGAACGATTCCTGGGACAACTTGCGCATGCCAATGCCCACTTCCAGCGTGTCGTCCGGGGCGCCGCCTTCAACGGTAACTTGAATGGGGGAGTCCTTGCGGTTTCCCAGGGCGCTGCAGTGGAAGCGCACGGTGTACGGCGCTGCTTCTGGCCCCACTTTTTCCGCGGTCACCTCGATGGAAACAGTGTCTTTCGCTTCTTTGAGCACTCCTTTGGACCAGACAATAGAACCTTTGCCTTCGGGACTGTATACGGGGTAGGCTTTTCCGTTGACATACAGTGTGATGCCGCCCAGGCCGCAGGTGTCGTCCACGTTCAAGGCGTCGATACCCCATTCTTGTTCCTTGTGATAGTCTTCGCCCGCCTTAAACAGTGGGTAGATGAGCACGTCTTTTTTCTTACCGAAGAAATCGAACAGGCCCCAGTAACAGCGGTAGGCGGCCTGCTCCGATTCCCAGCCGATATTGGGTGGCACCCAATTCTGGGCCCAGGCCACCCGGGGGCGGTCGTACCGGGCGGTTATCACTTTCCGAACCAGCGCGAAATCAGGCAGGGCATCCTTAAGCCCGAATTCCTCTTCCACGGCCTCCCGCATCCCCGTGATGTCACCCGATGCCCGCAGAGGATCAAAAACGTTCCAGAAGTCGGACGCACCGTGCTGGGCGCGAAGGGAAGCCGTCAGCGAATCTTTCAGCAGGTCCAGGTAATAGCGCCAGCTTTCGTTACTGTTCAGGAGCCGCAGGCGCAGGTCCACGGGCAGTTGCGGCAGATCAAACCCCGTCTCCAGCAGCGCTTCTATGGGGTTCTTGTCCGGCATGCCTGAGGCATTGAGTGCCTGTCTCAGCCGGGAACTCAACTGAAACAATTCCGACGGCAGGGTTTCCAGCAACGGTTGCATAATTTCGTTCAACGCCGCATAGGTGTAAGGGATATCCCGATTTGCTTTGATCTCGCCATACCATTCCTCATCGGGTTTGCCGTCCACGTTCAGGTCTAGCGTCCACCGGTCAAGATAACCGTCGCCGTCGCTGTCGTGGTAGTCGTAGCGCATGTCGGGTTCACGGTCAAAGTTGTAGTCCACCAGTAGCCAGGCATGGTTTGCGCCGAAGAGGTGAACGCGCTGATCCGTATCGGCGTAATACACCCGTATCGGCGTGTCGGATTCCAGGTCCACCTCGTTGCGCTTGTTTACGAGGCCGCAGCTCGGGCCGCCGATCTGCTTAAAAAATTCGTTTTTCTGCGTGATGATGCCTTCCCAGCGTTCCTGCGGGTCTTTGAACGCCAGTCCCTCAAAGCCTTCCCCGTCTATGTTCAAGTCGTTTTCGTCCCAGGTAAGCTGGTACGTTGCCCAGGGGAAGGTCATCGAATACTGTTGCACCTCTTTGAAGGCCATGAAGGCGCCGGCGGGAATGCCGCGCAGTGTGCGTTTGTCGCCCAGTTCGGCTGGGAGCAGGGTGCCTTCCGGCGCGTGGGCGCTTAGGGAGACGTCAAAGTCCCGGGGAGCGCCCGGCGTGGCGTCATTGTCTGCATCAAAACTGTAGCGCAGGTTCTGGATGACGTCCCCCTGGCCTTCGATGCGGACGACCTCTTCCGTGACGCCGTCGTTGTCCAGGTCATAGAAAACGAAGGGGTTTTCCCAACCAGGATGCCATTCCGGATCGTCGAGTCCGAGAATATAGGCGCAGAAGGTTTCTACCCCCCCGAAGTGACTGCGAGACTGGCAGTCCCGCTGGCGGTAGGTGTAGCCGACATCATGCCAGAGCAAATTGTCGTCGCCCGTGTCCTCGCCCCACCAGCAGGTGATTTTGTCCTTCGTCCAGCCGATGAAATAAATCCCCATTTCATCCACATCCTGGTCCCCGTCCGTGTCCGTGTAGTCCGTCACGGCATCCACCGTGCCGTCGGCTTTCCAGTCGGCGACATAGAGATCGCTGTCGAGGTCCGGCTCTTCACCCATGCGCAGGTCGCCATCCTCGTCAAGGACGCGCACCAGCACCGGGCGCATGTCTTCCAGGTGGCGGGAGTCCAGGTCAATAAACCACACTTCTTCCGGTATCCCGTCGTTGTCCTGGTCAACGTAGTGTCGTTTCCCGTGCTCGTCCTGCGCGACCGCGGCATGTTGTGCCGGGTCCAACTGAACGGCCGTGCCGAAGACACGCTCAAATAATTGCTGCTTGCTGACAGCCTCCGCGCCGAAAATATTGCCTGACAAGATAAGAGGGAATAGAAGAAGATACGACACCTGTTTCATAAATAGAACCCTTTTCGTTTGTCCGCCTGCCCTATTCCATATAGGTACGGAATTGATGGTACATGCCCGTGTCTCTTGGAATCAATATTGTTTCTGCTGTGAGTATAGCCGCAAATGGACCGAGTGTGATCGATCTTTGGACGACCGTTGTCAGAGGGGTGTAGGTGCTTAATACTATGTTTTTCCGCGTACATAAGATATCTTTGGGACTGTTTCGATTATCTCTTAAACTTGCGCTTCGCAGGAACAGGCATCCGGGTTCTTTTACACTTGGCGCCTCTCATGAATCCACGAAAAACAATAGGAGCTAAATAATGAAAGCCGTTGTCAATGAAAATACCTGCATCGGATGCGGGCTATGTGAGGAATCCTGTCCGGCGGTGTTTGAAATGGACGGGAGTGTGGCAAAAGTTAAGGCGGATCCGGTCCCTCCTGACCAAGAGGAGTCCTGCCGTCAGACGGCCGATCTCTGCCCTGTTGAAGCCATTACAACGGAAGAGTGAGCAGTGCAACGAAGATCTTCTGCTCGAGGTCTGTTGACGCGGTTTAACCGCAAGGGAGAAATTGAACAATGAAAATAATTAATGCAAGAGAATGTCCCGGAGGACCCAACCCGCATAATGTAAAGGCGGCGCAGGTCTATGACAGTGAGCATGCCATGGCTGTTCATCTGACGCTTGAACCGGGCCAGGCCCTAAAACGGCATATTACCCCGGTCGACGTGTTCTTTTATGTCTTGGAAGGCACGGGAGTCGTCGAAATCGGCGATGAAAAAGAAACGGTCGGCCCTGATTCCTTGATCGAAAGCCCGGCACGCATACCGCACTGCTGGTATAACGAAAGTGATCGTACCCTGCGCGTTCTGGTCGTTAAAGTACCCCGGCCGAGCGAGCAGACACGGCTCCTGTAAAGGCACCGCTTCCACGCGCATTCCTGGAGGGAAGATAGGAAACAGAGTGAAGGTGCATTCGCCAGGGTGTTGGTCTCACCGGGAAACGCTTTCCCGGATTCAACTTGAGCGGATGGTGAACGAGACGCGTGCGGAAGGCTGCTACAGGACCGCTGCGTTGAAGGTGTCGCCCTGGCCAGGATCGCCTGTGGTAAACCCTTTCTTGAACCACCGTTTCCGCTGTTCAGAAGTGCCGTGGGTGAAACTGTCCGGCACCACATACCCCTGGGCCGCTTTTTGGATGCGGTCGTCGCCTACCGCACTGGCGGCATTCATGGCTTCGTTCAGGTCACCCTCTTCCAGCAGGTTCATGCGGGATGCGTAATGAGCCCAGACACCGGCCAGAAAGTCCGCCTGCAGTTCCATGCATACCATCTGTTTATTGAATTCCGTCTCGCTGAGCCTGGAACGTTGGGACATTACCTGGTCACTGATGCCCAGAAGTGTCTGGACGTGGTGCCCGATTTCGTGGGCGATGACATAGGCCATGGCGAAATCACCCGGTGCCTGGAAGCGTTCCTGCAGTTCATTGAAGAAACTCAGGTCGATATACACTTTGCGGTCACCCGGGCAGTAAAAGGGGCCGGTGGCGGAACCGGCATAACCGCAGGCCGACTGCACGCTGCCGGAAAAAAGGACCAGTTTCGGATATTCATAGGAATGGCCCATCTCGCGGAACAATTGGGTCCAGACGTCTTCGGTTTCGGCAAGCACCACCGAAACGAACTGGGCCAGTTCTTCTTCCTCGGCCGTGGGTTGGTAGGCCTGCGCGCTGCCCTGCATCTGGTCCACGGGCAGCATTTGCAGGACCTGGTTCGGGTCGCCGCCGAGCATATAGACCGCAAGAACGAGGACGATAACACCCATGCCCATGCCGCCCCCGACCATGCCCCGCTTCGCGGAGAGGCCGCGGCGATCCTCGACATTGGAACTCATTCTTCTGTCTTTCCAGCGCATGATAGTATCCTCCTGCAGGAAAACTTTTTTGCCTTATTACCAAAGAAACACTTCTTATTATAGTATACAGTGTTCGACCGGGTATCGAAGGTATTATTTTGCTTACTGTTTTGATTCCGGGTCGTCTTTACAGGTAGCCTTGTACCAGCGGGTCACCTTACTTGTTAGTTTCTCCACAAGATCCGGGTGTGCCTCGGCAAGGTTGACAGATTCACTTGGATCGTCAGCAATGTTGTGCAGGAGTGGCCGGCTGCCATCGTAGTCGCAGAGCAGTTTCCAGTCGCCTTCGCGAATGGCCAAATCCGGCAGGGACTTGAATCCGGAAAAGTCCTTCCGGTCGGGAGGGCGGTTAAAAAAGAGTGGACCCTGTCGCGATTGTTGTGATTTGCCCAACAGGATATCCAGCACGCTTTCCCCATCCCGGATAGTACCCGGGGCCGGATATGCTCCCGTCAATGCGGTTATCGAAGGAACGAGGTCTATGGCAGCCAGCAGGGATGTGGAGTTGCGGGTTCCAGCAGCGGCCCGGTCCACAATGCCGGGACCCCAGACGATCAGGGGGGAACGAATGCCGCCTTCGAACAGCATGGCTTTGGCCCCTTTTAGATTTTGGGATCGCCCCGCTCCCGGTTCCGGGCCGTTGTCTGAACAGAACAAGACCAGGGTATTGTCCCGCAGGCGTTCATTATCCCGGACATAGTCGAAAAGGAAACCCAACTGCCGGTCCATTGCTTCCAGAACGGCTAGGTACCGGCTGCGCTTGTCCTTGTCCCAATGCTCCACCGGCGGGAAGAAGGGACTGTGCACGTCATCGGGCCAGAGATTGACATAAAAGGGCTTTTGCGCTGCCTCGGCCTTCTGCATGAACTCCAGCGCGGCGCTTACGAATCCACCGGTGATGGAAGAGCGCTGCATCCATGTGAACGGTCCGCCCAGCCGTTCCGCGTCCTGCCAGATCCGGCCCGGTTCTTGTTCGCCAGGTTCCAGGGTAAGGGGTAGTAGTTTCGGGCCCATGCCTTCGAAATTCGTCAGGGATGTGTCGAATCCGTATTCGGTGATTTCCGGAGCGTCATTTACGTCGCGCTGCCCGCCCATGTGCCATTTGCCGAAATGGCCTGTGGCGTATCCGGCCGCGCGGAGATCATGGGCGAGCATGGGCGCGGCGGGATCAAGCCAGTCCGCCACACCCCGTTCCCGGTTGGCCTTGCGATTGTTGAGAAACGAGGTGATTCCCCAGCGCAGGGGGTATTGTCCGGTCGAAATGGCCACTCGCGAAGGCGAGCATATCGGAGCGTTTACATAAAAGTTTTCGAAGGAAATGCCCTCGGCCGCAAGTCGGTCGATGTTGGGCGTGGACGCGTCACGGTTCCCGAAACAAGAAAGGTCCGACCAGCCCATGTCGTCAACAAATACGAGGACGATATTGGGCACGGGTTTCTCCTTGCTGTGAACAGGGCTGCTCAGGCCATAAAGGGCAGTGCCTGAGGCCAATGCGCCGAGAAAGTTACGTCGGTTCATTGCTGCCATAATTGTAGTCCCTCATAGTGAAGACCTGTGTTGTAAAACTTCAAAGTGTCCCCGGGCGGCAGCGATGATGCAGCGGTTTTCAGTCCAATGGTCCCGGTACCAGGTGCATTCCTCGTTTGTGTCATTTATAGCCGCCATTTTGGCCCTCGTAAAGGAACGCAGCCGTTCCAGTGTTTCTTCGTAGCGTTTCTCCGATGCGAGGTCGTTCAACTGGCAGGGATCTTCATTATTGTCAAACAGAAATTCCCTGCCGTCGCGTCGATAACGCGCGTAGGTGTATCGCTTGTCGCGTGCTGCACGCCACTCATGTCCGTTTTCCCACGCGGCGCAGGCCCCGGTGTTTTGTAATAAGGCTGCCTCCGGCTGTGAGCACGCCATGCCCATAGCGGCGGCGCTCAGGTCTGTGCCCTCTACTCCCTCTGGAATGGACAAGCCCAGCAAGCCCAGGAGCGTGGGCAGGATGTCCACTGTGCCCAGGCAGGCGTCCGTCACGGTGTCGCCCTGAATGATGCCGGGATGGTTCATGACAAAGGGCACCCGGGCTGCTTCGTCGTAGAAGATGTTTTTGGCCCTGCGCCCGTGGGCGCCGAACATTTCACCATGGTCCGAAGTGAACACGACCAGCGTGTTATCCCGTTGGCCTGAAGCATCGAGGGTGTCAAGGATTCTTCTGATGTTCCAGTCCAGGTTCGCGGTCATCCCGTAATATACGCGGCGCCATTGTTCCAGGCGGTTACGCTCATCAATCTTGAATCTGCCCCAGGCGTCAGAATAAGGATCGTTTTCCTCCTGGTAGTTGGGTGGATTCGGGAACGGAACGTCTTTGAACGGTTCCAAAAAGTTTTCAGGAACATTTTCTGTATGCCAGGGATCGTGGGGCGTGCCGAACGAAAGAAACAAGGCGAAGGGTTTTGTGTTGCCCTTCGCTTCCTTGATGAAGTTCAGGGCGAGATCGGTTTGACCGTCAGGCTCGTATACCTCTTTGTCAAAGAAGACTTTCTCCGCGCTATCCCGGTGGTAATAGGCGCCGTAATAGTTGTGATGGAAATTGTACGCGGCCCAATATCCGTCAAAGCCCAACCGGTGCGGGCCCGGGGGAACAAATGAATTTCTGGGGTCATGATGGTTGCCCAGCTGATTCGCGTACAAGTGCCATTTTCCAATATACCCGGTGTCATATCCCGCTTGCGTTAGCAGGTGGCCCAGGCATTCCTGGTTGGGGTTGAAACGGAGTTCGTTAATGACCATGCCGGTGCTGGTGGGATAGCGGCCGGTCAGAAGTGACGCTCGGTACGCCGAGCAGACGGGCATAGTGGAGACGGCATTGCGGAATTCTACGCCCTCACCGGCCAGCCGGTCTATCGTGGGCGTACGGGCCTCGCGCGTCCCGGAGAATCCGCAATGGTTGCGTCCCAGCTGGTCCGCCAGCAGAAAGACAAGATTGGGGCGGGAGGGAACTTCGGAAAGTCGTTCGGCAGTGGCATTCAGCGCGCCTGCCGCGATGAATCCTCCTGCCATATTTTGCATAAAAGAACGGCGGTTGATGGGCTCCATGGTGTGCGGTCTCCTCTCCACAGGGCTCTTGTGTTCACCATAAGCGGACGGCATCTTCGCCCTGTAGTCATTCAGAAAGCGCTTTCACCCGCAAATTGCGGAATTCGAGCCTGTCGCCGTGGCCTAGGAAACCGATGTGCCCCTTGGCATTTTTCAGGCCGGGATGGTCCTTGCCGTCGAGAGTGCCCTTTTCGCTTGCTTTGGCAATATCCGCGTCTACGATGGTCACGCCGTTCAGAACGACGGTGATGTGATTACCCTTCGCCGTGATTTCTTCCGTGTTCCACTCGCCTGCGGGCTTGAGATGATCCCGTTTCGCGGGCACGACGCCGTAGATGGAGCCATGTGCCTGGTACTCCTGAATGTCCTTGTATTTCGGGTGACGATCATCAAGTATCTGGATCTCCATGCCTTCGTAAGCGGCATTACCACTCAGTGGCGCGCGAATGCCCACGCCGTTGTTCGCGCCCGGGGTAAGTTTGAATTCAAAGCGGAATACGAAATCGGAATACTCCTTTTCTGTGAATATGTTGCCACCCGGCTTGCAGATCATGCTGCCATCTTCAACAACATAGCCTTTGGTGTCGCCGACCCATCCTGTCAGGTCTTTGCCGTTAAAAATCGGCACAAAGCCTTCCTCGCAGGCGTTTTCGGCATAGAGGCAGGGGCTCCACATTGCGATGCACAGTAGTGCGGCTGTAAATCCTGATGTCCATTGGGAACGTGTTTTCATTTTTGATTCTTTCTGTTAATGATGGGAATACAGATGTGTTTGTTGGTTCGAGCAGAAACATTATGCCATTTTACCCGGGTTGTCGGAAAGCGAAGTCACGCCGGGTAAACATGCGCTATTTTTCTTAAGGGTTAGAATCAACGTGACTGTGCCCGCCGTTTATTCAGGCGATGGTAGATGGCTTTATTTTTTTTATACAGTTCAATGAACTCCCTGAAATATCGGTCATAAATATCCCGCGTGTCCGGTCGGGGGGAGTAGGTCCGTTTATAGTGGACAATGCGGGGGATATCCTCGTAACGGATCAAGCCCAGCCCCACGAAAGCGATGAACGCCGCGCCGAGAACATTCACCTGGATGGGGTCGGCGAGTTGTCGAACCGGCACGTTCATCACATCCGCAAAGATCTGACACCAGACATCCGAGTTTGCGCCGCCGCCGACCAGTGTGATCGTGTCGAGACGCCGGCCCAGAAAACGTTCCACGGGGCCAAGGAGCCAGCGGCTGTTGAAGGCGATACCCTCGAAAAAGGCGCGGATAATATCCTCGCGTGAGTTGTCCAGGGACAGGTTGTGTATTGCGGCGCGGATGTACGGATCGTCGACAGGCGAACGTTCACCGTAACTCCATGGGGAGAAAATAACCCCGTTGCTGCCGGGGGGCGTCTTTTCCACAATGCGGTCCATGATCTTGTACACGTCCGGCGTCTGTGCTTCCGCAAGCAGCTCGTCCTTGTGATACAGGATTTTATCGCGCAGAAAGGTCAGGTTGCCTCCGGCCGTTGCCTGGAGCGCCGTCATCAGGTACCGGTTCGGCACGGCGCACGGCAGGGAGGCGATTGACGAAAAGAGGTCGGTTTTCTTGAAGGGCACATGTGCGGCCAGCCAGGACGAGGTGCCGATATACAGGTGCGCTTCAAAATCACGCACCGCGCCGGAACCGACGGCCGCGGCGGTGGTATCTATGGAACCTGCTACCACGGGCACGCCATGCGGCAGGCCCAGGGCGTCCGCGACCCGGGTGCGCAGCGTGCCGATGATTTCCGAGCAGGGCACGATGTCCGGAAACTTGTCGCGTGGTATGCCGCTGCCGCGTACCAGCACATCGCTGTAGGTGATTTGTGACGAATCGCGGTTGTCCGTTACCCAGGAGGTCATGATGGAATCCACAGAGGCCGCGATGCGTCCTGTCAACCGCAGATTCATGAAATCCGGGACATTGAGAAATTTGCTGGTTTTGGCATATATTTCCGGGAATTCATGCTTGATCAGCAGCATGTGGGCGGCGGGATCTTTTCCTGTAAGGGACGGCGCGCCGCCCGTCAGGCGGATCCAGCGGAACAGTTTGGCGGCGTCATAACCGGCTATGTTGACCAGTCCCCGGGTAGTTTTCTTCAAATGGTCCACGCCGCGCGTGTCCATCCACAGGACGCACGGGTGCAGCGGTTCCCCCGCCGCGTCCACGGGAATGGTTCCTTCGCCCTGCGTGCTGCAGCAGACCGCTACAACATGCTCGGGCGGCACGATGCCTTGTGCAAGCAGGCGTCCGGCGGTTTCGATAAAGGCCGACCACCACGCTTCCGGATCCTGTTCCGCGCCGCCGTTGGGAAGGAGTTGCGTGGCGACCGGTTCGAATTCCCAGCCAGCCACCTTGCCGTGGAGCGATACCAGCGCGGTCTTGCACCCGGACGTTCCCAGGTCAACCGCCAGCACGTATTTGTCGGTGTCCGGCATGGAGGACTCCCTCGTTTCCCCGCATCATGTCCGCGCGGGCGGATCCCATTCCGCTACTGTTTCCATTGTTTTGAATACTTGCGGAGAAAGAATTGGTGCATAAGGGCCGCTTCGAAGCGGTTAATGCCTTTCGCGCCGCCCAGGAATTCCGCCTCGATAAAAGCCTTGCAGCCCTTTTCCAGCACCTGGCAGCAGAGGAAAGCCTCTTCCAGGTCGCGGCCCAGGCAGATGGCGCCGTGATTGGCCATGAGCGCCGCCATGCGCCCCCGCAGCGCGCGCATGGTTTTCTTCACAATCTTTTTCGTGCTCGGCAGGGCGTACTCCGCCACACGGACGTTGGGGCCGATCAACTGGGCCACGTCGTCCAGGACCGGCGGCAGTTCGCGCCGGGCTGCGGCAAGCGTGGAGGCATGGGGGGAATGCACATGGATGACCGCATTGATTTCTTTGCGCTGCCGGTACACTTCCAGGTGAAGCCCCTTTTCACTTGAAGGTTTGGGCCCTTCGTGGTCGCCGGTCACCAAGTCGATTACCGGCATGTCTTCGTCCGTAAGCAGGGCATAATTTGCGCCGCTCGGGGTGATGATCACCTTGCCGCCGAGGCGGACGCTGACATTGCCCCAGGTGCCGATGACAAGACCCGTCTGCACCAGGCGGGTGCCCATTTCGCGCACCGCCTGCCGTGCCTGTTGGATGGCGTTCATGTGGTGTGATTCCCTTTCAACGCGGACCGGTCCGCGGTGTCCAGCACCCGTTCAAAGCGGGCCAGCGCGTCGTCGATGACATCGTCCGTGTCCGCTATGCTCGTATACAAGCGGCTTCCCGCCAGGGTGATGATGCCTTCCGCCATGTAAGCCGCGCCGTATTCCTCCATGGCGTGTTTGCGGGTCTTGATTTCCTTTAATACACGGAGAATATGCAGGTAGTTGAGGGTGATAAACATGCCCCCGACAGTTTCCAAATGGCAGATGGAGCCCTGGTTATAGGCGACGAAGGGAAGGTCCAGGCGGCGGATGATGTCGTTAAGGCCCGTCGTGAGGCGGTCTCCCGCCAGGCCCGCCTTCCGGCATGCGTCCATGCGTTCGATCTCCTGGATGGCGAAATACCCCGCCGCGGAACTCAGGGGATTGGCCGCCAGGGTACCGCCCACATAGGCGCGTTTTTTACCGCTTTCCAGCCCGGCCGCCATCAGCAGGATCAGGTCGCGCCGCCCGCCCACGCCGCCCGCCGACGGATACCCGCCTGCCACGACTTTCCCGAAAATGGTCAGGTCGGGGCGTACCCCGAAGTATCCCTGAGCGCCGCCCAGGCCGATGCGGAATCCTGTCACCACCTCGTCAAAGATGAGCAGCGCGCCGTACTTGTCGCAGAGCCGCCGCACTTCAGCGTTGTGTTCTTTGTCCACGGGCCGCGTGCCGCTTTCCGGGCCTACCGGCTCCACGATTACCGCGGCCGTGCCGCCGCGAAACCGGTTTAAGAAGAGCCGCCGTTCCAGCGAAGCGAGATCGTTCGGAGCCGCTTCGGTGGTGTATTTTACGCAGGCCCGGGGGATGCCGTGTGCCTCGAACCGGCCACTGCGCGGAATCTTGAGGCTGTACACCATCTGGTCGGACCAGCCGTGATAGGCGCCGCCCATTTTGATCACACATTTCTTTTTGGTGGCCAGGCGCGCCACACGGATCGCCGCCATCACGCTTTCCGTGCCGCTGCCCAACATGCGGAACATTTCAACCGCGGGCATGTGCCTCGTGATTTCCTTTGCGATTTTCAGCTCGAATTCATGGAAGAGGCCTGTCACGGGCCCGCTTTTGCGGAGGAGTTCGATGACCTGTTCCAGCACTGCGGGCGGATTCGAGCCCAGGACCGTCGGGCCGCCCGCCTGCAGAAAGTCAATGTAGCGGTTGCCGTCCAGATCATAGAGATAAGGCCCCTCGGCCCGGTCGATTACCAGGGGGAAAGGATAATTGAAAGCGAGATTATGCTGCACTCCGCCGGGAATATAGGCCTTCGCTTCCGTTATCATGGCCTTGGATTGGGGGCATTGTGTATCAATCTTTTCCAGGTACGCCTGCAAGGCGTCCCGCCGGATCGTGACCGGGGGCAGGGACAGCAGCGTGTCCAGTTTTCGATATACTTCCTTGACATCGGGATAGGCTGTGATGGCATAGGACATGACTACTACTTCTCCCCTGAGTGGATGGCCGCGTTAAACGGTTTTAATACGGGTAATAAGTACGCCATTTTAGGGAACGAAAGGATACGGAATCAACTGGGACAACAATTCTGAGTGCGGGTAAGACCCACGTTAGCGGAATGCAAATAAACCAGTTGTAATAAATGAATGTAGAAACGGCATCCCCGCCGCTTTCAACGCCGTGAGGACGCGGTGTTTACATTCAAGGCGGAAGCATGGCCTAATGAAGGGTTGTCCCTACTTTGCGGGCTTAAGTTGGTGCTTTGCAAATGCGTCCCCGGAATTCAGAGAGACAGATTGTCATTGTTGATAAGAATTTCCCCGTGGGCGCTCCCATTTCAACGCAATAGTTCTGAGCGCTCTATGTGATATCCTATTCCCATAAGGCCACTGGAACCAAGGAGCATCTACAATGATTATCAAACAGGATACCGAACTGAAACGGACGGCCGTGACTATGGAAGGCGCGGCCTCAGTCACCATGGGTATACCTATCGGGGAGGACGACGGATCGCAAAACATGATCATGCGGCTGTTCCGTATCGCCCCGGGTGGCCATACGCCCTATCACACCCACGATTACGAGCACCTTGTCCGCGTGGTTTCAGGCAGGGGCGCCGTACTGGACGCGCAAGGAGTGTCCCATGAACTGTCGCTCGGACAGAGCGTGTTCGTCTGTTCGAACGAGAAACACCAGTTCTTGAATCCCTATACGGAGGCGTTCGAATTTACCTGCACGATTCTTAATCCGAATCGAGGTTAATCCGTCGGTTTTGCCGTAGTGTCGTTTTTCATGGCAGGGATTACCGGGAAAGACCGCATCTCTCCGGTCAATATTGAATTGCATATTCTCCCGTTTCAGGTGCATACTGTATTTCGCCCGGTGGAGAAAAAAAGGCTTCCTCCACCGGACGTTCCGGTGATTTCTAGTCGATATACTGGATAAGGCACGCATACATTTCATAAAATTCTGGAATCCTGTGTCATCTGACAAAAAGCGGAGAAGGCCATGATCAAGGTAGGCATTATTGGACAAGGGTTCATAGGAAAAATGCATCTGGCAACGTTGCGGCAGTCATCCCTGGCGGTGGTCACGGCGGTTGCGGATCGTGAACCGGCGAACCTGGAAGGTAAAGCCGTCGGCGGGAACATTGCTATTTCGGGCGATATCAGCCTGGAAGGTGTCGCCCGGTATGATGACGGTGACGCCTTGTTGCGCGATCCGAATGTCGATGCCGTGCTGATCGCCCTGCCGACGTATCTGCACAAGGAATATATTCTCAAGTCCATGGCTGCGGGCAAGCATATCCTCTGCGAAAAACCCCTTACCCGCACTTCGGCTGAGGGCAAAGAGGTGTTGGATGCGCTAAAGGGTTATGACCGGGTGTTCATGTCCGCCCAGTGCATACGGTTCTGGCCGGTCTATGTCGAGGCCCGCAACATCATTCTCAGCGGTGTCTACGGTAAGGTGCTGTCCGCTCAACTCACGCGGCAGAGCGGCAAGCCCACCTGGAGCTGGCAGGGGTGGCTGCTGGACGAGGCACGAAGCGGCGGCGCCGCGCTGGATCTCCACATCCACGACATCGATTTCGTGAACTATCTGCTGGGAACGCCCGGTCATCTTGCGGCAACCGGCGCTGATATACCCGGCGAGGGGATCAGCCAGATCAACGCGCTCTATACCTATGACGGCGGTCCGGCGGTGGCTGTGGATGGCGGCTGGTTCCACCCTGGAGTGTTTCCTTTCCGGATGGCATTCCGCATGGAACTTGAAAAGGCGGCCCTTGAATTCGACAGCAGGATTGACGGAGATCTGCACGTATATACCAATGATGAAAATCATCTAACCCCGGCACTACTTCCCGGAGACGGGTACAGCCGCGAGCACGAATATTTCCTGCGCTGCATTCTGGACGGCAGGCCGGCGGAAGAGGCGTCCGCCGCCTCCGCGGTTGAATCCGTGGCCCTCGTGGAACAGGAATGCGCGGCGGTCCGCGCCATCGCACGGTCGTGAAGCAAGGCGGATTGCCTTCGGGAAGATGCGTGTTGGCGCGTTGCTCGGAACGGTAATCCGGATACCTACAGAAATGCGATATTTAGCCGGGTCAAGGCCCGGTACAACATCAGGAAAGGCAGGGCAATGCGAAAGAACAACATCAGCAGACGCGGTTTTATCAAGAGTGGACTGGCGGTTTCCGCCGCACTGGGCATGCCGGCTATCGTGCCCCGGACGGTTTTCGGCGAGGACGCGCCCGGCAACCGCATTAACGTGGGATTGATCGGCTGCGGCAATATCGGCAATTACCACAAGAACTGGCTCACGCAATATCCGGACGCACAGGTGGTGGCGGTCTGTGACGCCTACACTTCCCGGCGCGTTGCCATGGCGGAAGAACTCAACAAGCATTACGGCGGCGGTGATAGTGTGAAAGTCTATGCTGATTTCCGTGAAGTCATCGCTAATCCCGATGTGGATGCCATCTTTATCGGCGCCCATGACAACTGGCACACGCCCATGGCCATTGCCGCCGCGCGTGCAGGCAAGGACATCTACTGCCAGAAGCCGCTTACGCTGGATCTGGGACAGGTCAAACTCCTGCGGAGCGCCGTGAACGACAACAAACGCATCTTCCAGTTTGGCACGCAATACCGGTCTGAGTCGCTGTACCCGAAAATGGTGGAATTGGTCCGCAACGGGTATATCGGTAAAGTGGACCGGATAGACGTCTGGTGCCGCAACGTGCGGAACGACGTGAACCAGTATAACGGCAAGCCCTATGGTTCCACGGAAGAGATCCCTGTGCCCGAAGATCTTGACTTCGACATGTGGCAGGGGCCTTCGCCCATGGTGCCCTATACCTCGGATCGCTGCACGCCGTGGGGCGGCTACCACTGCCCCGAAACCTCTCTCGGTTTCGTGGCCGGGTGCGCCATTCATCCCCTCGGTGTTGCCCAGTGGGGAAACAGGACCGACCACACCAGTCCGATTCGCTATGAAGGCTCGGGAAGTGTGCCCACGGAAGGCATCTTCCGGACGCTGGAACGCTGGGATGTCATGTGCGATTATGAAAATGGTGTGAAACTGCACATGATGGACATGGAAACCGCTAAGGACGTCGTTATGCAGTATTATCCTAAACGATGGCAGGATGGCGACGGCGTGGTGTTTCACGGTACCGAGGGCTGGATAGGGGATTTCAAATTCGGTACCTTCTATGCCAGCGATCAGAAATTGTGGAAAGAGGAATTTAAACCGGACGCGGAGCGGGTGTACGCGTCCAGCGGGCATGTCCGTAATTTTCTGGATTGCGTGAAGTCCCGCCAGGAAACCGTATGCCCCGTGGAAATGGCGATACGCTGCGATACCATTGCGCATATGATCAACGTTGCCGCCCAACTGAAACGGGTGATTAACTGGGACGCAACGGCGGAACAGATTGTCGGCGATGAGGAAGCGGCAAAGATGATTACCCGGTCCTGCCGCAAAGAATGGAATATCATCTAACGTGGGTCGTACCCCCCCCAGAAAGAAAATATTCAGAGTCACTAGTGTCCGGTTAATTTTTTCGATATAGCCGTTTCGGCCTTTATTTATAGTATCAAAGCGCCATGAAAAAATTTTTCGATTTCAAATCGCTGGGGCATTTACACCATACTTTTCCCTTTTCGATAAGGAAAGGAACTTCTGATGAATTCAGGAC